>JAFEFM010000540.1 GCA_018240585.1 Pseudomonadota bacterium | reverse complement strand
CGACGATGCTGGGCGTGGCACGCGCGATGGCGGCCGACGCCGGCCCGCTCGCCGGCCGCCAGTACGGCGAGTACGCGCAGTCCTCGGGCAGCGGCAACGTGGTGATGGCGCTCGCCGCGCCGCAGACGCTGGCGCAATTACCGCCCTGAGGCGATTCGACGCGGGATGCCGGCTTAGGGCGCCAGGCGCGGCGCCCTCCCCATGAGCCACGGGCCCGACCGGAAACTGATCCGGTCGGGCCCGTGGTCTGTCCGGCCCGGGCGGATGGCTATGACACCGGAGCCAATCTAATGCAGCTTGCGCACCAGCGCCCGGACGGCCTCGGCGATCGCGTCCACACCCGGCACGAAGGCTTGCTCCAGCGGATAGCTCGCCGGCGGTGGCGCGTCCGGGCCGGTCACACGCCGCACCGGCGCTTTCAAACTGTCGAAGGCGTGCTCGGCAACCAGGGCGGCGACCTCCGCGCCCACTCCGCAGGTGCGCGACGCTTCGTGCACCACCACCACGCGGCCGGTGCGCCGGGCGGAGGCCAGCACCATCGCCTCGTCCAGCGGCTTGATCGTGCGCAGGTCGATCACTTCGGCCGCGATGCCCTCGGCGGCGAGGGCGTCGGCGGCCTGCAGGCAGACCGGCACTGTCTTGGCGTAGGAGACGAGGGTCACGTCCTGCCCGGGGCGGGCAATGGCCGCCTGCCCGAGCGGCACCAGCGTCTCGCCGTCAGGCACCTCGCCGGGCTGGTACAGCAGGCCGATGTCGACGAAGAACAGCACCGGGTTGTCGTCGCGGACCGCGGACTTCAGCAGTCCCTTGAAGTCCGCCGCATTGGAAGGCATCACCACCTTCAGCCCGGGCGCATGGGCGAACCAGGCCTCGACATTGTGGTTGTGCTGACTGCCGACCGCCCAGCCGGCGCCGGTCATGGCGATCGCCACCAGCGGGAACTCGAACTGCCCGCCCGACAGATAGCGCAGCTTGCCGGCGCTGTTGACCAGCTCGTCCATCGCGTAGCACAGGAAGGGGGCGAACAGCAGGTCGATGACCGGGCGCAGGCCGGTCGCGGCGGCGCCGACGGCGGTGCCGGCAATGATGCCTTCGGCGAGCGGCGTGTTGCGCACACGGGTGCTGCCGAACTCGGCGAGCAGCTCGGCGCGCTTGGTGGCGACGCCTTCGCCGAACATAAGCACGCGGGCGTCGCGACGCATTTCCTCGGCGAGCGCCTGCGCCATCGCGTCGTAGACAGTGATCGTGGTCATGGTGGCGTCCTCGGGGCGGTCAGGCATAGATGTCGGTGAGCAGGTCGGAGGTGTCGGGCCAGGGCGAGGCCTCGGCGAAAGCCATTGCCGCGTCGATGCGCGCGTTGACGCGGGCGTCGATGCCGTTCAGGTCGCCCGTCGTGAATCCTCCGCCCGCCAGCAGGCGGGCCTTCAGGCGCTCGATCGGATCGCGCGCCTGCCACGCGGCGAGCTCGGCCGCATTCACGTAAGCCTGGTCGTCCGGTTCGAAGTGGCCGCGCAGGCGATAGGTCAATAGTTCGAGCAGGAAAGGCTCGCCGCTGTCGCGGATGGAATCGATCGCAGCGCGGGCGGCTGTGCGCACCGCGTCGACGTCGTTGCCATCGACGGTGGCGCTGGCGATGCCGTAGGGCGCCGCCCGGGCGGCGATGCGCTCGCCGACCATGGTCTCGCGCCGGTGCACGAAGGCCTGCCATTCGTTGTTCTCGCACACGTACAGGATGGGCAGCTTCCACACTGCGGCGAGGTTGAGCGATTCGTGGAAGATGCCTTCGCCGGCGGCGCCGTCACCGAAGAAGCAGGCGACGATGCCGGGCCGGCCGAGCATGGTCTGCGACAGCGCGACGCCGGTGGCGAGTGACAGCTCACCGCCCACGATGGTGGAGGTGAGCACCACGCCGAGCTCGCGCACCGAGATGTGGAGCGAGCCGCTCTTGCCCTTGCAGTAGCCGTCGCGGCGGCCGAGCACCTCGGCCATCATGCGCCCCGGGTCGGCGCCGCGGGCGAGCAGGTGGCCCGCGCTGCGGTGGTTGGTGAGGATCAGGTCGTCTGCGGTCAGCACCGAGACGACGCCGACCGCGGCTGCTTCCTGGCCGACGGCGGTGCAGGTGCTGGGGGTGCCGCCTTGCGCGGAGCGTGCCGACAGGCGCAGCTCGTAGGCGCGGATCAGCAGCATGGCCTCGAGCAGGGCTTCCGGCTGGTCGAGGCGCGGGATTACGGCGGATGGAGTGGTGGCTGAAGCGGCGGCGCGGGCTGCTGCAGCGGGTGACACGGGGTTCATGTATTCGCCTCCTGATTGGTGGGTCCGGGATCCGCGGTGGCTGGCCGTTGCGGGTCCGACGGCTGCAATCTAGCCCTCTCGCGGGAATCCGAAAGAGGGGGCGCGCCGGAATAGGGAATTCTTAGGAATTCGCGAGTGAAGATTTAGCAAGTGGCCCGCCCGGGCAGCGCTGCGGCGGTGCGGCGGCGCGCGGCGTTAGCCGCCGTGGGGTATGTGCAGCAACGCGAGCGGCCGCCCGATGTGCAGCTTGAAGCAGCCGCGGCCGGTCTTGTCGATGCGGATCGGCGCCTGATGTTCAACCAGACGGCGGCCCAGCAGGATCAGGCGCGCTTCGAGATTGTCGCTGATGTCCGGCAGACGGATGCGCGGATCCAGCCTCAGTTCGCGATTGCTGAAGGCGATGCGCCCGCCTGCCGCGAAGTCGTTGAGCAGTGCCCACAGGATGGCCCCGGCGACACCCTTGATGAGGTAGCGGCCGTCCAGAAAGATGCTGTCGTTCTCGGCGTAGTGGCGCACCTCGAGGATCGGTCCGGCCGCAGGCGCGGAGCCGGGTTCGGCCGCCGGCGACACCGATGCGCCGCGCTCGGCCGTTTCGGCCGAGGCGTGCTGCAGCAACTGGATCGCCGCGCCTAGCCCGCCAGCCAGCGATACCAGCGCGTCCTCGTCGTCGTAGCCGAAGCGCAGGTCCTGCGGGCTCTCGACGTACAGGATGCCGAGCACGCGCTGCCCGGCACGGATGGGCACGGCGAGCTGGCTGCGTGAGCCGGGCAGGCCCGGCAGCGGGATCTCGGTCTCCAGCTGCGGCGCCAGCCCGCTGCGCTGCAAGTTGTCGCGGATGGCGAGCGTGTAGCTGTATTCCGCGGCGAAATGGCCGATGCGGATCGGTGTCCCCTCGCGTGCGGCGACGCCGATCACGCCCTCGCCCAGCGCGATTTCCGAGCCGACGCCCGACTGCGTGTAGCCGCGGCTGGCGACCGTGTACAGGCGGGCATTGGGCGCATCGAGCATCAGTACCATCGCGTGGTGGATGTCGAAATGGATCTCGAGACAGGTCAGCGTCTGCACCAGCAGGCTGTCGAGGTCGGAGCACAGGCACAACTGCTCGGCGCTCGCCCGCAGCGCGGCGAGCAGATTGGCACGCGGTGGCGGGGGAGGCAGGACTGCGCCCGGTACGCGCTCGATGTCGAGCACGCGGTAGATGTCGGAACCCAGGAGCCGGAAAACGCCGGCCATGCCGCTGTGGGAGGCGATGCCGGCGAGCTTGGCCTTCATCTTTTCGAACAGCGGGCCTTCCTGCTCGGTGCGCAGGTATTGCAGGCTCAGCCGGTAATGCGCGCCGGTCTCCGGATCGATCACGGCGACGCGCGCATGAGGGTTCGCGAGGATGTTGCGGCGGGTCGTGTTGAAGAACTGATAGGACAGCGCGACATGGCCGGCATCCACGTACTGCACCTGTGACAGGTAGGCCATATTCGGCGTGCCGTCCGGACTGCAGGTGGCGATGGTGCCCGGGATGGCGCCATCGAGGCAGGCGCGGATCGCATCCAGCTTGATCTTCATGCGCCGCTCCGCAGCGCATTGCCGGCATCAGGCCCCGGCGTCTGCAGGAAGGCGGCGCTGGGCGTGAAGCTGATGGCGGTGAGGTCGTCGGGTCGGCAGGCGAGCACACACCGGATCACCTGCGTCGGATAGCCCAGCGGCTCCAGGCCGCCGGCGAAGGCGTCAACGTAGCGCTCGGCAAGTGCCTCGTCGCCCGGCTCCAGCGGCACGACGCGGGCGTCGCCACCCTTGAACTGCAGGGTGCGATGATCCGCCGGCAGGCTGAAGACCACGGCGATCGCACCGTTGCGCCGCACGTCGTCGATCAGGCCGGCGGAGGCGGTGGCCGAGAGCAGGATGGTGATGCTGCGCCTGTCGGCGGCGATGCGGCAGCCGGTGGCTCGCGCCATGCTGGGCAGGCCGCCGCTGCGGCAGGCTGCGGCGCTGATGGATACGCCGCCACTGATGAAGGCGGCCTGGTCGTCGTCGAGGAGGGGCGGGAGTGCCTGGGTCATGGTCTCCCAAGCATAGACAACAAGCCCGGGCGGTGGAATGCCTGCCGCGGGATCCCGGCCACCCCTTGGGGCCGGCGGCGCATGTGCGCCTGTCCGCCGTCATCGCGTCGTCGTCGGCACCCTATTTGGGCGGCTGCGGGAACAACACTGCAAGACCGGGTGCCGGTTCGCCCGGCGGCAGGTAGGCCGGCGCCGGCTCGCCGGCCTCGCCGAGCGAGCGCACGAAGCGATGGATTGCACGCAGGTCGTCCTCGGCCATGTCGCGCAGGGCGAACCAGGGCATGGGCGGGCGCGCTTCCATGCTGCGCGCGTGGCGCACCCATTCGTCCTCGCTCATGCGCGCCAGGCTGATGCGCAGGTTGGCCGCATAGGTCGTGCCCCAGGGGCCATGCCAGCCGAGCGTGTCGCCGACCAGCCAGTCGCGTTCATCGACGCGGCCACCGGTCCGTGCATAGTGCGGCGTGTGGCAATCGTTGCAGCCGGCGATGCGCACCATGTAGCGGCCGCGCTCGATCAGGGTGGCGTCGCGGCTCGCGCGCTCCTGCCTCGGGCCGCCATCCGCACCGGCGGCGCTTCCGGCCAAGGAGGCAATCAGGGTGGCGATCAGTGCAGCGATTGTCTTTCTGGACATCATCACGATTCTCCTCTCGGTTCCGTTGCGCCTGCAGGGAGGTCTCCCGAGGCGAGTGATGTCCAGTGTGGTCGTGCCGGCTCGGGCGCGAAGCTAAATGCTGCTTCAAGGAATCCTAAGAATTTGCTACTTGCCAGCGGCAAAGCACACAGCCCCTGCCTCGAGCGGAGACAGGGGCTGCGGAAGAGGGGTTGTCGCCGGCCAGTGGAGCGCGCCGGCACGGCTGGCAACCAGCCGGGACGCTATTCGGCAGCGCCGATGGTGAGCGCGACCTCGCCGACGTGGTCGATGTGGCCGGTGAGTCGGTCCCCCGTCTTGACTGCGCCCACGCCTTCGGGCGTCCCGGTGTAGATCAGGTCGCCGGGCTGCAGGTGATAGAACTGCGACAGGTCGGCGATGATCTCGCGGATGTTCCAGATCAGTTGCGAGAGGTCGCCCGACTGGCGGGTGACGCCATTGACCGCGAGCGTGATGGCACCGCTGTCGAGCACTCCCAGTTCGCTGGCGGGCACGATGGGGCTGCAGATTGCCGCGTTCTCGAAGTTCTTGCTGAGGTCCCACGGGCGTCCGGCGTCACGTGCGATGGCCTGCAGGTCGCGGCGCGTCATGTCGAGGCCGGCAGCGTAGCCGTAGATGAGCTTGTGCGAATCGGCCTCGGCAACGCGGAACCCCGTCGCGCCGAGCGCGACGACCAGTTCCATCTCGTAATGGAAGTCTGCGGTGCCCGGCGGGTAGGGAATCGTCGCGCCGCTTTCGACCAGCGTCGATGGCGTCTTGGTGAAATAGAAGGGGCGCGAGGTGGCCTTGTCGACACCCTTCATTCCCATCTCGATGGCGTGCGCCTGGTAGTTGCGGCCCACACAGAAGATGCGATTGACCGGGTAGCGCGCGCCGCTGCCGATGACCGGAAGCGAGACGATGCCAGGCGGGTTCCACAGATAGGTCGCTTGGGTCATGAGTACGTCCTCGGGCTTACCAGAGTTGCCACCAGGGCCGCGTATCGGCCGGACCACCAGAGAAATAGACGCTGTTGGGAAAATTCTTGCGCATCACGCGATCGGCGTCGTCACGCAGATCGGTCATGCCAAGCGCGTCGTAGCTCTTGACCAGCAGGAAGAGCGCCTCCTCGTTCGCCGGTGCCTGCGGAAAGCTCGTCAGCGCGCTCTTGGCGCGATTCACCGCGGCGACATAGGCGCCGCGGCGATAGTAGTAGCGGGCAACGTGCACTTCGTGCGAGGCGAGCGAATTGACCAGATATTGCATGCGCTTGCGGGAGTCGTCCGCGTAACGGCTGTCGGGGAAGCGGGTGATGAGCTCGCGGAAGCTCTCGAAGGCTTCACGGGCGCCCTTGGGATCGCGCTCGGAAAGATCCTGGTTGGACAGACCCGCGAACAGGCCGAGATCCTCGTTGAAATTCACCAGGCCCTTCAGGTAGTAGGCGTAATCGACGTGCGGATGGTTAGGATGCAGCTTGATGAAGCGATCGGCCGCGGCCAGCGCCATGGCTGCCTCACCCTGCTTGTAATACGCGTAGGCCGATTCGAGCTGGGCCTGCTGGGCATAGCGGCCGTAGGGGTAGCGCGCCTCGAGTTTTTCGAACAGCTTCACCGCACGGTCGTAACCGCCTTCGCCCATCGATGCCTTCGCCTCGGAGTAGAGCTTTTGCGCGTTCCAGCCTGCCGTTTCATCGATCTCGTCAGGCATCAGGCCGCAGCCGCCGAGCAGCAAGGCGCCGATAAGCGCGGCATTTCCCGCTAAACTTCCCAAGGTGAACCTAGCCATCGATAACACTCGCGTGAATGAACCGCGCGATTATAGCCCAGCCGAGGACGACGACCCGTTAGAGCCGTCGTCGATGCGGTTTGCCGTTCCGCGCGATCTCGCCGGCCTTCGTCTCGACCAGGCGCTGGCGCAGCTCTTTCCCGAACACTCGCGTAGCCGCCTGCAGGCCTGGCTGAAGGGCGGGCGTGTGCGCGTGGATGGCGCCGCGGCCGAAGCCAAGCGCAAGGTATGGGGCGGCGAGAGCCTCGAGGTGGACGCCGCGCCACCCCTTGAGGCGATGGCGGAGCTGCCGGAAGACATTCCGCTCGAGGTCGTGTTCGAGGACGACACGCTGATCGTGATCAACAAGCCGGCCGGCCTGGTGGTCCATCCGGGCAGCGGCAACTGGACCGGAACGCTGCTCAACGCGCTGCTGCACCACGCGCCCACGCTCGCCGGTGTGCCGCGCGCCGGCATCGTCCATCGGCTGGACAAGGAAACGAGCGGCCTGCTGGTGGTGGCGAAGACTCTCGAGGCGCAGACGGATCTGGTGCGCCAGTTGCAGGCGCGAACCGTGAAGCGGCACTACCACGCGCTGGTGCATGGCGCCATCGGCAGGGCGGGGATGGTGACGGCGCCGATCGGCCGTCATCCGCAGCACCGCACGCGCATGGCAGTGGTGCCGGGCGGCCGTCCGGCGGTCACGCGCTACGCGGTGTGCGAGCGCCTGGGGCGCTGCACGCTGGTCGAATGCCAGCTCGAGACCGGGCGCACGCACCAGATCCGGGTGCACATGGCCCACATGGGCCATCCGCTGGTCGGCGATCCGGTCTACGGCGTGCGCCGTTGCGGCGACGCGGTCCTCGATGCCTTTCCGCGCCAGGCGCTGCACGCCTTCCGCCTCGGCCTGATCCATCCGGCTTCCCGCGTCGACATGGAGTGGTCGGTGCCGATGGCCGAAGATTTCGCCGCCTTGCTGCGCGCTCTGGGGAGTTCATCCTGGTGACCTTGCCTTTCATCCGACCGGACTGGCCGGCACCGTCGAGCGTCCGTGCCTGCGTGACGACCCGACTCGGCGGCACGAGCTTGCCGCCCTATGAGAGCCTGAACCTGGGCGCGCACGTGGGCGACGACGAGGCGGCCGTCGCCGAGAATCGAGCCAGGCTGCGCGGGCTGGTGCCGTCCGCGCCGCTGTGGCTGAACCAGGTGCATGGTGTTGCCGTGGCCGACGGCGATGATGCCATCGGCGTGCCGACGGCCGATGCGGTGGTTGCGCGGCGTTCGCAGCACGTGTGCGCAGTGCTGACGGCCGACTGCCTGCCCGTGTTGTTCTGCGACGACGCCGGCACGGTGGTCGCAGCGGCGCACGCCGGATGGCGCGGACTGGTTGCGGGAGTGCTGGAAGCAGCGGTCGCGCGCATGGGCGTGCCGGCAGGCGCGGTGATGGCCTGGCTGGGGCCGGCCATCGGTCCTCGCGCCTTCGAGGTTGGCGCCGAGGTGAGGGCGGCCTTCGTGGCCGACGATGGCGCCGCGGCGTCCGCGTTCACCCCGGGCCGGCACGAGGGCAAATGGATGGCCGATCTGTTCGAGCTGGCGCGGCTGCGTCTTGCACGAATCGGTGTGCAGCGCGTGCATGGCGGCGGAATCTGCACTTATGCCGATGCGACGCGCTTCTATTCATATCGACGGGACGGAGTGACCGGCCGCTTCGCTTCGATGATCTGGCTCGAGACCTGACGACGATGTTGCGGCAGTTCGCATGCGGCGCCCACGCGCCGCGCTATTGCCTGTCTTCCGAATCGGCTCTATCGTTCAGCCCGGCTGCCTCTCGTGCCTGGCGGCGCTGCCGCCGGGCCGGGGTGCCGAGCAGCCAGAGGGTCAGGGCGAGCGGCCCCGCGCCGTAGAAGACGAAGGTCAGCACGCCACCCACTGCGGTATCTTCCGCCACGGCAGCGAGCAGGGCCACATATAGCCAGGCGATCGCGATCAGATACATGGTCTCGATTGTAGCGCCCATGCCCCGGTGACGGTTTGGCACGTGCATAATCTCGGCTATCGTGGGGCCCGCTTGGGGCCCGGGTGAATAGCCACAGGAGGCGAAATGTCCGGCTCGAACGACAACAACAAATCGACCGAAGCCCTGCAGATGATGTTCCAGGCCGGCCAGGCCATGGCGCAGAATTTCTTTGACACGCTCGCGCGCAATCACGTCGCGATGCAGGACTCCACCGGCGTCGCCTCTCCCCGCGTGCCGATGCCCGAGGCCGATGCGTTTGCCGACATGCAGAAGGCGTTTGCCGAGCAACATGCCGCGCTGTGGTCGTCGCTGCTGGCGCGCAAGCCCGATGCGCCGTCCGAGCCGGTGGTGCAGCCCGAACCGGGCGACCGGCGTTTTGCCGCCCCCGAGTGGCAGGAGAGCCCCGTCTTCGACTATGTGAAGCAAGCCTACCTGCTCAATTCCAGCTTCCTCACGCAAGTGGCGGATGCGTTGCCGATGGCGGATGGGCGCGCGAAGTCGCGCATCAAGTTTCTCACCCGGCAGTATGTCGACGCGTTGTCGCCAAGCAACTTCGCTGCCACCAACCCCGAATTCATCAAGGAAGCGCTCGATTCCAAGGGCGAGAGCATCACGCAGGGCGTGCGCAACCTGCTCGCCGATCTCGAGAAGGGGCGCATCTCGATGACCGACGATGCCGCCTTCGAGGTGGGGCGGAACCTGGCGGTGACGCCGGGCGCGGTGGTTTTCGAGAACGATCTGATGCAGTTGATCCAGTACGCGCCGCTGACCGACAAGGTCGCGCAGACGCCGCTGCTGATCGTGCCACCTTGCATCAACAAGTTCTACATCATGGACCTGCAGCCGGAAAACTCGCTGGTCCGCTTCATCGTCGAGCAGGGCTTCACCGTGTTCCTGGTCTCGTGGCGCAACCCGCGTCCGGACGCCGGCGGTCATCTCACCTGGGATGACTACCTGGAGAAGGGTCCGCTCGCCGCGCTCGACGTGGTTCGCTCCATCACCCGGGTGAAGAAGCCCAACGTGCTGGGTTTCTGCGTCGGGGGCACGATGCTGACGTCCGCGCTGGCGGTCGAGCGTGCCCGTGGCGTGGAGCCGGTTGCCAGCCTGACGCTGATGACCACCCTGCTCGACTTCGCCGACGCGGGCGAACTCGGCTGTCTCGTCGACGAGGCGAGCGTGACCGCACGTGAGGCGGCCATCGGCAAAGGCGGGGTGCTGAAGGGGCAGGAGCTTGCCAACGTGTTCTCCTTCCTGCGCGCCAACGATCTGGTGTGGCAGTACGTGGTGGGCAACTACCTGAAGGGCAGGAAGCCACAGGCGTTCGACCTGCTTTACTGGAATGCGGACGCGACCAACCTGCCTGGCCCCTTCCTCACCTGGTACCTGCGCAACATGTATCTGGAGAACAACCTGCGCGTGCCCGGAAAGCTCAAGATGCTGGGCGAGAAGATCGACCTGTCGAAGGTCGACATGCCGGCCTACCTGATGGCCGCGCGCGAGGATCACATCGTGCCGTGGACGAGCGCCTACCTGGCCCGCAACCTGCTGGGCGGCGACGCCACCTTCGTGCTGGGCGCCAGCGGTCATATCGCCGGTGCGATCAACCCGGCATCGAAGAATCGCCGCAGCTACTGGATTTCCGATTCCCGCGCGACAGACCCCGACGAATGGCTGGCCGCGGCGGTCGAGCAGAAGGGCAGTTGGTGGCTGCACTGGATCGAATGGCTGCGCGGCTTCGGCGGCAAGGCGGTGGCCGCGCGCGGGCGACTGGGCAGCACGAAGTACGAGCCGCTCGAACCGGCGCCGGGTCGTTACGTCAAGGAGCGAGCCTGAGCGCAGTTGAGGATGCCGGCCGGGATGCGTCCCGGCGCGGCATGGGCATCCGGTCATCGATGGCGGCAGCGAGAGTGGCGGGCGCTGCCGACTGGAACATTCCCGCCGTGAATACCCGTTAGGGGAGAGGAGTAAATAATGTCGAGAGTCGCACTGGTAACGGGTGGTATGGGTGGTCTGGGCGAAGCGATCTGCATCAAGCTCGCTGCGCTTGGCTACAAGGTCGTCACCACGCATTCGCCGAGCAACACCAAGGCCGCAGAATGGCTGCAGACCATGAACAACATGGGCTATGGCTTCAAGGCATATGCCTGCGACGTGGCGGATTTTGATTCGTGCAAGGCCTGCGTGGAGCAGGTGACGAAGGATGTCGGCCCGGTCGACGTCCTCGTGAACAATGCGGGCATCACGCGCGACATGACCTTCAAGCGCATGAGCAAGGCCGACTGGGATGCGGTGATCAGCACCAATCTCGACTCCGCCTTCAACATGTGCAAGCAGGTTGTCGATGGCATGGTCGAGCGCAAGTGGGGGCGCGTGATCAACGTGTCCTCGGTAAACGGCCAGAAAGGCGCTTTCGGCCAGACCAACTATGCTGCCGCAAAGGCCGGCATGCATGGCTTCACCAAGGCCCTGGCACTCGAAGTCGCGCGCAATGGCGTGACGGTGAATACCATCTCGCCGGGCTACATCGGTACCAAGATGGTGATGGCGATTCCGCAGGAGATCCTCGACTCCAAGATCCTGCCGCAGATTCCCGTTGCCCGCCTGGGCAAGCCGGAAGAGATCGCCGGCCTCGTCGCCTATCTGTCGTCCGAAGAGGCGGCGTTCGTGACTGGCGCCAACATCTCGATCAACGGCGGTCAGCACATGTTCTGATCCGGCCCCGCGGCCGGACAGTTACGGCGCACCCCGCATCGCGCGGCGTGCGCCGTTTTCGCATCAGCTTCACTTCTTCGATTTTGCAACGCAACATCCTGGTCTCGATGGGTTTATAATGGTTTCACGGTATTGCTGATGCAATGCCGCATGAAAGGTCGAGAATTGCTCCCCGGGGTCTGGGTTCAGCGGGGCGTTTTTTCGGCGCTCACAACCGTTCCAGAAGGATCAGACAATGTCGCAGAAGATTGCTCTCGTCACCGGCGCCATGGGTGGCCTCGGCACGGCAATTTGCCAGTCGCTGTCAAAGGACGGCTTCAAGGTGGTTGCCAACTGCCTGCCGGGTTTCGAGCAGAAGGAAGGCTGGCTGGCCGCCCAGCGCGACCTTGGGTTCAATTTCGTTGCCGCCGAGGGTGACGTCTCCAACTACGAATCCTGTGCGGCCATGGTCGCCAAGATCGAAGCGGAAGTCGGCCAGATCGACGTGCTGGTGAACAACGCCGGCATCACGCGCGACAAGTTCTTCCCCAAGATGGAGAAGGGGCAATGGGATGCGGTGATCAACACCAATCTCAACAGCCTGTTCAACGTCACCCACCATGTGTCCGCCAAGATGGCCGAACGCGGCTGGGGTCGCATCATCAACATCTCGTCGGTGAACGGCGTCAAGGGTCAGGCCGGACAGACCAACTACTCGACCGCGAAGGCGGGCGTGCTCGGCTTCACCAAGGCGCTGGCGGCCGAACTCGCCACCAAGGGCGTGACGGTCAACGCGATCGCGCCGGGCTACATCGGCACGGACATGGTCATGGCGATCCGCGAGGACATCCGCCAGGGCATCATCGACCAGGTGCCGATGAAGCGCCTCGGTCGTCCGGACGAGATCGGCGACCTGTGTGCCTATCTCGCCTCCGACAAGGCGGCCTACATCACCGGCGCCACCATCAACATCAACGGCGGCCTGCACATGTGCTGATGTGGCACTGCGTCACGCGCTGAATCAAGAACCCCGTCGCAAGACGGGGTTTCGTTTTCGCAGCGCGGTATAATGTTTATGTAATTCAAGAGCGGAAGCGACCGCCGCCGAGGAGATGGAGAAATGGCTGAACAGCCGCGCCTGATCAAGAAATATCCGAATCGCCGCCTCTACGATACGCGGACGAGTTCCTACATCACGCTCACCGACGTCAAGGAGTTGGTGCTGAACCACGACGAATTCCAGGTCGTGGACGCGAAAAGCGGCGATGACCTGACGCGCAGCATCCTGTTGCAAATCATCCTCGAGGAAGAGGCCGGCGGTGCGCCGATGTTCACCAGCGACCTGCTCGCCCACATGATCCGCTTCTATGGCAATGCCATGCAGGGGATGATGGGCAAGTACCTCGAGAGCAACATCAAGGCCTTCACCGACATGCAGGCCAAGCTGCAGGATCAGGCCCGTGCGATCTATGGCGAAAACAGCCCGGTCGGACAGGATCTGTGGGCGCAGTTCCTGAACTTTCAGGGGCCAGCCCTGCAAAGCATGATGGGCGCCTACGTCGAGCAGTCGAAGAAGATGTTCCAGCAGATGCAGGAGCAACTCGAGAGTCAGACGCGCAACATGTTCTCCGGCTTCCAGTTCCCGTCCTATGGCGCGGTCACCGACACCGAAGGCAGGCCGGATCCGGTGCCCAGCGGTGGCAAGGCTGGTGCCGAGAAGTGAGCCGGCCGGCAGCCGGGGTGCGAGGGCGCTGCCCGATGCAGCCGGCCTAGAGAGGTACATTCAAGCATGACCATCCAGAAATCGACCGAGCTGCGGAAAGTCGGCTTCGTGTCGCTCGGCTGTCCGAAGGCGACGGTCGACTCGGAACACATCCTCACCCGTCTGCGGGCAGAGGGTTACGCGATCTCCGGAAGCTACGACGACGCCGATCTGGTGGTCGTGAATACCTGCGGTTTCATCGACGCTGCGGTCGAGGAGTCGCTCGACGCGATTGGCGAGGCGCTTGCCGAAAACGGCAAAGTCATCGTCACCGGCTGTCTGGGCGCCAAGGACGATGTCGTGCTTGCCGCGCATCCGCAGGTCCTGGCCGTCACCGGCCCGCATGCGACCGAGGAGGTCATGCACGCAGTGCACAAGCACCTCCCGAAGCCGCACGATCCGTTCACCGATCTGGTGCCGCCGCAGGGCATCCGGCTGACGCCACAGCATTACGCTTACCTGAAGATCTCGGAAGGCTGCAATCATCGCTGCACCTTCTGCATCATCCCGTCGATGCGCGGCGACCTGGTCAGCCGGCCGATCCACGAGGTGATGCGCGAGGCCGAGGCGTTGGTCGATGCGGGCGTGAAGGAGATCCTGGTGATCTCGCAGGACACCTCCGCCTATGGCGTGGATGTGAAATACCGCACCGGTTTCTGGGGCGGCCGTCCGATGAAGACCCGTCTGCTGGAACTGGCCCAGGCGCTCGGAGAACTCGGCATCTGGATCCGGCTGCATTACGTGTATCCGTACCCCAGCGTGGATGATCTGATTCCGCTGATGGCCGAGGGCAAGATCCTTCCTTATCTGGACGTGCCTTTTCAGCATGCCAGTCCCAGGATCCTGAAAGCGATGAAGCGTCCGGCCAACGCCGAGAACGTGCTCGAGCGCGTCCGCAAGTGGCGCAGCATCTGCCCCGAGCTGACGATCCGTTCCACCTTCATCACGGGCTTCCCCGGCGAGACGGAGGAGGATTTCGAGCAATTGCTGCGCTTTCTGGAAGAAGCCCAGCTCGACCGTGTCGGCGCCTTCGCCTATTCGCCGGTCGAGGGGGCGGCGGCGAACGAACTGCCCGACCCGGTGCCGGACGAGGTGCGCGAGGAACGGCGCGCGAGGCTGATGGATTTCCAGGAGGACATCTCGACCCAGCGCCTCGAAGCCAGGATAGGGCGCGAGATGACGGTGCTGGTGGACGAAGTCGACGAGGAGGGTGCAATTGCACGCTCATCGGGCGATGCGCCAGAAATCGACGGTCTCGTCATCATCCCCGACGGCGATGACCTTCAGCCAGGGGATTTCGTCCAGGTGCGCATTACCGATTGCGATGTGCACGATCTGTACGCCGAGCGCGTCGGCTGATCTTGGGCCCGCGGCGCGACTCCGCCTGACGAGCTGGGGCTCCGATGGCTGAGTTTCCGCCGCTCAACCCGACGCTGCATGCTTCAGGGCCGGCCGATGCGCCGGTCGTGGGCCTCGTCCTTGGCAGCGGCGCGGCGCGCGGCTGGGCACACCTTGGCGTACTTCGCGCCCTGGCTGAGGAAGGCGTGGTGCCGCAGATCATCTGCGGCTGTTCCATCGGCGCGTTCGTCGGTGCCGCGGCGGCTTCCGGCGATCTCGACAAGCTGATCGAGTGGGCGGAGTCGCTCAAGTGGCAGGACGTCGTGTCGCTACTCGACGTCTCACTGCGTGGCGGCCTGATCAAGGGCGAACGCCTGATCCAGTTTTTCGAGCGCAACTTCGTCGATCGCGATTTTTCCGCGCTCGACCGCCGGTTCGCCTGCGTTGCGACCGAACTCGATTCCGGTCGCGAAGTGTGGCTGCACGAAGGCAGCGTATCGGCTGCGGTGCGCGCCTCCATTGCGCTTCCCGGGCTGTTCACGCCGGTCATGTACCGGGGGCGGCTGCTGGTGGACGGCGGTCTCGTCAATCCCGTGCCGGTTTCGCTCTGTCGTGCGATGGGTGCGGACATCGTGATCGCCGTGGATCTGGGTTCCGACATGATGGGCCGTGCCTGGCGGCGTACTGCCCGGGAGCCCGTCTCCAAGGACGAGACGGAGGCTGGCTGGAGCGATCGTCTGCTCGCCCGACTCGGCTTTCCGGGAATGAACGGCGCTGCACCGGTGCCCGAGGCTTCCGCCAATCTTCCCTCGCTCGTCACGGTGATCAGTTCGAGCATCAACGTCATGCAGGTGCGCATCGCACGCAGCCGTCTTGCCGGGGAACCGGCAGATGTGCTGATTTCGCCGCGTGTCGGCCAATTGGGCCTGATGGATTACCACCGCGCTGTCGAGGCCATCAGCGAGGGGGAGGCCGCCGTCGCGCGCGCGCGCCCGGTCCTGCGCTACCTGCTGGATCAACTTGGCGGACAGGGTGCCTAGCGTCCGGTCCAGATTGGGGGAGTCACCCTGATGAATTCCTTCCTGCAAGACCTTGTCGCGGTCCTTGGGCGCGAGGCCGTCGTGACCGAGCCGGCAGACATGGCGGCTTACCTGCAGGATTGGCGCGGGCGTTACCGCGGTGCTGCGCTGGCCGTCGTCAGGCCGGCGAGCGCGGAGGAAGTCGCCGCGGTGGTGCGGCGGTGCGCGCAGGAGAGTGTCCCGATCGTGCCGCAGGGCGGCAATACGGGACTCTGCGGCGGGGCGACGCCGCTCGGGGACGGTCGGTCGATCGTCCTCAGCCTGTCACGCATGAACAGCATTCGTTCAATCGATGCCGACAACAACGCACTCTGTGTCGAGGCGGGCTGCACGCTTGCGCAGATTCACGCGGCTGCCGTTGCGGCGGACCGCCTGTTCCCCCTTTCGCTGGCGTCCGAGGGCAGTTGCCAGATCGGCGGCAACTTGTCGACCAATGCTGGCGGTGTGCAGGTGCTGCGTTACGGCAATGCGCGCGACATGGTGCTTGGACTGGAGGTGGTCCTGCCCGACGGGCGGATCTGGGACGGGCTGCGCGCCCTGCGCAAGGACAACACCGGCTACGATCTCAAGCATCTCTTCGTCGGCGCCGAAGGCACTCTGGGCATCATCACGGCCGCGGTGCTGAAGCTGTTCCCGGCGATCAGCGAGTCGACCGTCGCCTGGGTCTCGGTTGCACATCCGGCGGCCGCAGTCACGCTTCTCGGGCGCCTGCGCGGAGCGTGCGGTGATCGCGTCACCGCGTTCGAGATTATTGGCCGCAATGCGCTCGACCTCGTCGTGCGACACATCCCCGCAAGCCGTCCGCCGCTTGCCGATTCCGGGCCGTGGTCGGTATTGATCGAGCTCTCCGACACGCTTCGTGGCAGTAGCCTCGGTGAAGTCTTCGAAGCCGCGCTTGCCGATGCGCTGGGTTCAGGTCTGGTGCGCGACGCCGTCATCGCGACGACACCGGCGCAGGCGCAGGCGTTATGGAGGCTGCGCGAAAGCATCTCGGAGGCACAGCGCGTGGAGGGGATCAGCATCAAGCACGACATCTCGGTTCCGGTGAGTCGAATCCCCGCCTTCCTCGAGCGTGCCGATGCGGCGCTGAAGGCGCAGTGGCCGGACGTGCGCATCGTCGCCTTCGGTCACATCGGTGATGGCAACCTGCACTACAACCTGTCGAAGGCCGTAGCGCAGGACAATGCGGCGTTCATCGCGCTGACGCCGCAGGTCAACCGCATCATCCACGACCTGGTCGTGGAACTGGGCGGTTCGATTTCTGCCGAGCACGGGCTGGGACAGCTCAAGCGGGAGGAAATTCTCCGCTACAAGTCCGCAGTGGAACTCGATATGATGAGAGCCATCAAGAAGGCGCTGGACCCGCGGGGTTTGATGAACCCGGGCAAGGTCCTGAAGCAGGGCGAAGGCACTTGATCCGGCTGAGCTCGAAAAGAGGTTTACAAGGTCAGGATCAAGCCCTATAATGCGCGCTCTTTCGATGTCGGGGGTATAGCTCAGCTGGGAGAGCGCTTGCATGGCATGCAAGAGGTCAGCGGTTCGATCCCGCTTACCTCCACCAAGCGAAAGAAATTGAAGCACGGCAGTACGTAGTCCCCATCGTCTAGAGGCCTAGGACACCGCCCTTTCACGGCGATAACCGGGGTTCGAATCCCCGTGGGGACGCCAGTCACAGGTGTCGTAGCGATTGGCTGCGGCACGATGCCGACAGGTGTCGGTGCAGGTCAGTGCGGAGTGGTAGTTCAGTCGGTTAGAATACCGGCCTGTCACGCCGGGGGTCGCGGGTTCGAGTCCCGTCCACTCCGCCAGTTTCATGCAGGCATGTCCTGCAAGCCGGATGTTGCGGTGAGCTTGAACAGAAGCTATAATCGCCGGCTCGTTGGGGGTATAGCTCAGCTGGGAGAGCGCTTGCATGGCATGCAAGAGGTCAGCGGTTCGATCCCGCTTACCTCCACCAACAAAATGTAGTTGCGGTACGGAAGTATGTAGTCCCCATCGTCTAGAGGCCTAGGACACCGCCCTTTCACGGCGATAACCGGGGTTCGAATCCCCGTGGGGACGCCAACACAGGCGGGCTGATCGTTGATCCGCTCGCGCCTCCGGAGGTTCAGGAGGCACGATCAGTGCGGAGTGGTAGTTCAGTCGGTTAGAATACCGGCCTGTCACGCCGGGGGTCGCGGGTTCGAGTCCCGTCCACTCCGCCATCCTCAAAAGAGGGAGCCGTTCGGCTCCCTTTTTATTTTGACGCCTCTGGCGACCCGTCGTCCTATCCGTTAGAGTGCTTGTCCATTTTCCTTGCATCGGCGCGTCATGTCTTCATGACATCGATGCGTCGCAAGGTCGTGCAACGCATCGATAGGTGACAAGTGATGGAAATCAGGAAGATCGGAGTCGTCGGAGCGGGGACGATGGGTAGCGGCATCACCCAGGCGTGTGCGGTTGCAGGTCTCGATGTCGTGATGATGGACATCGCCGATGCCCAGGTGCAGCGGGGCCTTGCCACGATCACCGGCAGCATGGATCGCCTCATCAAGCGCGAGAAGATGAGCGAAGCCGAGAAGGCGGCGACGCTTGGCCGCATTCAGACGACCACGTCGCTGCAGGACCTTGCCGGCTGCGATCTCGTGATCGAGGCCGCGAGCGAGAGCATCGACCTCAAGCTCAAGCTTTTCGCTGATCTCGATGCCATTCTCGGCCCGGATGCCATCATTGCAAGCAACACCTCGTCAATCTCCATCACGCTGCTTGCGGCAGGCACGAGGCGCCCCGAGCAGGTCATCGGCATGCATTTCTTCAACCCGGTGCCGATGATGGCGCTGGTCGAGGTGATCTGTGGGCTGCAGACTTCGGCGGGCACCTTCACATCGGTCGAGAATCTCGCCAAGGCAATCGGGAAGACGCCGGTGAAGGTCAAGAACAGCCCTGGCTTTGTCGTGAATCGCATGTTGTGTCCGATGATCAACGAGGCGATCTTCACGTTCTCGGAAGGGTTGGCCACGGCCGAGCAGATCGACGAGGCAATGAAGCTGGGCTGCAATCACCCCATCGGCCCTCTGGCGCTGTGCGACCTCATTGGCCTCGACGTGGAGCTGGCGGTGATGCAGGTGCTGTACGAAGGCACCAAGGATCCCAAGTATCGCCCTGCGCCCTTGCTCGTGGAGATGGTCGAGGCCGGCTACCTCGGGCGCAAGACGGGCAAGGGTTTCTATACCTACTCGAAGTGAGTTTTCCTGCAGGCGCACAAGAAAAAAGCCACCTAGCGGTGGCTTTTTCAATGGGGGCGGGGGGTTCTTCAGCGCCCTGATCGCATCGCGTCGAAGAACTCCGCATTGCTCTTGGTCGCTTTGATCTTGTCGAGCAGGAATTCCATCGCGTCGATGTCATCCATGCCATAAAGCAGCTTGCGCAGGATCCACACCTTCTGCAACACGTCGGGCTTGAGCAGCAGTTCCTCCCGGCGTGTTCCGGAGCGGTTCACGTTGATCGCCGGATACACGCGCTTTTCTGCCATGCGCCGGTCGAGGTGCAGCTCCATGTTGCCAGTGCCCTTGAATTCCTCGTAGATCACGTCATCCATGCGGCTGCCGGTGTCGATCAGCGCCGTGGCGATGATGGTGAGCGAACCGCCTTCCTCGATGTTGCGTGCTGCGCCGAAGAAGCGCTTCGGTTTTTGCAGGGCGTTGGCGTCCACGCCGCCGGTCAGCACCTTGCCCGAGGCCGGAACGACGGTGTTGTAGGCTCGTGCCAAGCGGGTCAGCGAATCCAGCAGGATCACCACGTCGCGTTTGTGCTCGGTCAGGCGCTTGGCTTTCTCGATCACCATCTCGGCAACCTGGACGTGTCGCGATGCCGGCTCGTCGAAAGTCGAGGCGACGACCTCGCCCTTCACCGAGCGCTGCATCTCGGTCACTTCCTCGGGACGCTCGTCGATCAACAGCACGATGAGTGCCACGTCCGGATGGTTGGCCGTGATCGAGTGCGCGATGTGCTGCAGCATGACTGTCTTGCCGCTCTTCGGCGGGGCGACCAGCAGGCCGCGCTGGCCCTTGCCGATGGGAGCGATCATGTCGATCACCCGGCTGGTGATGTTCTCCTCGCCGCGGGTTTCCTGCTCGAGCCGCAGGCATTCCTGCGGGTGCAGCGGCGTGAGGTTCTCGAACAGGATCTTGCGCTTGCACTCCTCCGGAGGCCGGCCATTGATCTTGTCGAGCTTCACCAGTGCGAAATAGCGTTCGCCGTCTTTGGGCGTGCGGATCTCGCCCTCGATCGTGTCGCCGGTGCGCAGGTTGAAGCGTCGGATCTGCGACGGCGACACGTAAATGTCGTCCGTGCCAGCCAGGTACGATGTGTCGGGCGAGCGCAGGAAGCCGAAGCCGTCGGGAAGTACTTCGAGCGCGCCATCGCCGCAGATCGGCTCGCCTTTCCGTGCGCGATTCTTCAGCAGTGCGAAGACGAGTTCCTGCTTGCGCAGCCGGTTCGCGCCTTCGATGTCCGCAGCGACCGCCATGTCGAGCAGTTCGCTGACGTGCAGCGCCTTCAGCTCCGACAGGTGCAGCGCAGGGACGTTGCTCGTTTCGGTGGACGACGACGCGCCCTCCTCGAGCGACCCGTCGAAGTCGAGCAGGTCGTTGTCAGGCGCGGGATTCTGGGGGGGATTACCGTCGCGGTTGCGGGGTCCGCGGCGACGGGCGCGCGAAGGACCGCGAGAACGGGCCGGAGCGTCCGGCTTAGATGTTGCTGTCAATGAAGGCTGTCAGTTGAGATTTGGAAAGGGCACCAACCTTGGTCGCCTCGACGTTGCCACCCTTGAACAGCATCAGCGTGGGGATGCCACGGATACCATACTTGGCAGGAGTTTCCTGGTTTTCGTCGATGTTGAGCTTGGCGACTTTCAGCTTGCCGGCATAGTCCTTGGCAACATCGTCAAGAATGGGCGCGATCATCTTGCAGGGGCCGCACCATTCGGCCCAGTAATCGACCAGCACCGGGGTCTGGGACTGAAGCACTTCGGCGTCGAAGTTGCCGTCGGTCACATAATGAATATGCTCGCTCATGGTTCCTCGCAACAGGGGCGTAAGGATGTGAATCAGGATGGAGTCGGGCCGGCTCGGGGCCCGGAGATCAGGGAGCGTGGGAGCGCCCCCGGAATTTTTTTTATCAACTTATGCGAACGAGGCTGCGTCGTCAAGCAGATGTCGCCACTCGATGTTTCCCGCCAGTTGTCACGTGGCGGAAATGCAAATCGCTGGACTAAGATAGTAGCGCTCGACGGGGCAACCCTTCGGCATCATGGGGTCAACATGGAGAGAGACGGAAATGGCCTACGTTGTGACCGAATCCTGCATTCGCTGCAAATACACCGACTGTGTCGATGTCTGTCCGGTCGACTGCTTCCGCGAGGGGCCGAATTTCCTCGCGATCGACCCGGACGAGTGCATCGACTGCACGCTGTGCGTTGCCGAGTGCCCGGTGGAGGCGATCTTTGCCGAGGACGACGTGCCGGACGGCCAGCGGCATTTCATTGCGCTCAATGCCGAATTGTCCAAGCAATGGAAGCCGATCGTCGAACGCAAGGATGCGCTGCCTGATGCCGAAGAGTGGGCCAAGGTGAAGGACAAGCTCGGCGAGCTCAAGCGCTGATGCGCCGCGGCCGGACGCACGCTAGGCGTCCTCGCGATGTTGCACTAACATCGTGCGCTTGTGCCGTACGCCGCCGTTCGACATGACATCAGGGAGAAGAAGATGCTGGTGAGCGAGATCCTCGCGATCAAGGGCAAGGTGCTTTACACGATCGCACCCAACAGGAGCGTCGCGGAAGCGGTCGCCATCATGAACGAGCAGGATGTCGGTTCGCTCGTGGTGTTCTCGCGCGGCCACATGGTGGGCCTGCTGACTTTCCGCGAGGTGCTGAAGGCCGTTCAGCGCGCTGCGGCTTCGTGGGAATCGGTCAGCATCGAGGAGGCCATGCTTCCCAATCCGCTGTCGGCGTCACCCGGCATGGAAATGGACGAATTGCGCCGGCTGATGGTCGAGCATCATCAACGCTACCTGCCGGTGATGGATGGGGGAATCTTGCTCGGCGTGGTCAGTTTCCACGACGTCGCCAAGGCGGTTCTCGAGGAGCAGAGCTTCGAGAACCGCATGCTGAAGAACTACATCCGCAACTGGCCTGCCGAAGAAGGCGAGGTCTGATCGACGCGACGTCTGATCGTCGCGCGAGTGCCGGGTTCGTGCGGTGTGACCTTGGAGCGGTGCATCGGTGTCCTGTCGCAGACGGTTGAAGACGCGCTGCACTGGACGAGCGCGATGCGATGTCCGATGGCGTTGTCGGCAGTCCTTCGCCAGGTGGTGGGACGAACCTTTCTGAGCGAGGAGGCGAGGTGGAGAGGATCTGGCTCAGAAGCTATCCCGCCGGCGTTCCGGCCGAGATCGATGTCGGTGCCTATCGTTCGATCGGAGACCTGTTCGAGAAGAGCGTGCGGCGCTTCGCCTCGCAGCCTGCCTATGTCTGCATGGGAAAGGCGATCACTTACGCGGAACTCGATCAGCGGTCGAGCGATTTTGCTGCGTACCTGCAACAGGTATTGAAGCTGCGCAAGGGAGCCCGGATTGCGCTGATGATGCCCAACCTGCTGCAGTATCCCGTGGCGTTGTTCGGCGCATTGCGGGCCGGTTACACGATCGTGAACGTCAATCCGCTATATACGGCCCGCGAACTCGAACATCAGCTCGCCGATGCCGGAGCCGAGGCGATCGTCATCCTAGAGAACTTCGCGCACACTCTGCAGCAGGTTCGCCACAATCTTCCGCTGCGTCATATCGTCATGTCGAGCCTGGGCGAAATGCTGGATTTCCCCAGGCGTCAGCTCGTGAATTTCGTCGTTCGTCATGTGCGGAAGCTCGTCCCGCCCTGGCAACTGGACGGGGTGGTGAGTTTTGGCGATGCCCTCGCGCAGGGCGCCAAGGCTGAAAGGACGCCGGTTGACGTGGGGCAGGACGATGTTGCCTTCCTGCAATACACCGGGGGTACGACCGGCGTTGCCAAGGGCGCGGTACTCAGTCACGGCAACATCATCGCCAACCTGCAGCAGGCGCATGCGTGGATCGCGCCCCATGTGCGCGACGGCGAGGAGATCATCGTCACCGCGCTGCCGCTCTACCATATCTTTTCGCTGACGGCGAACTGCCTCACCTTCCTCAAGATTGGCGCCACCAATGTCCTGATCACCAACCCGCGAGACATTCCCGGGCTCGTCAAGGAACTGGCGCGATACCGGTTCACCGCCATCACCGGTGTCAATACGCTGTTCAACGCGCTATTGAACAATCCCGACTTCGCGCAACTCGATTTTTCTGCGCTCAAGATTTCGCTCGGCGGTGGAATGGCCGTGCAACAGGCGGTGGCTGAGAGATGGCAGCGCACGACCGGCAGATTGCTGGTCGAGGCCTACGGGCTGACCGAGACCTCTCCTGCCGTGTGCATCAACCCGCTCGATCTCGGCGAGTTCAACCATTCGATCGGCCTGCCCGTGCCTTCGACCGAGGTCAGCATCCGCGACGATGAAGGCATCGAGCAGCCCGTCGGCAGCCGCGGCGAGCTTTGCGTGAAGGGACCGCAGGTGACGCGTGGATACTGGAACCGGCCGGAAGACACCGCGCGCGCATTCACCCCGGATGGCTTTCTGCGCACTGGAGACATTGCAGTGATGGACGAGCGCGGCTTCGTGCGCATCGTCGACCGCAAGAAGGACATGATTCTGGTGTCAGGCTTCAATGTCTATCCTAACGAGGTCGAAGATGTCATTGCGAGCCATCCGGGGGTGCTTGAGGTCGCAGCGGTGGGCGTGCCGGACGAACGCAGCGGCGAGGCGGTGAAGGTCTTCATCGTGCGCAGGGATCCGTCGCTGACGGAGCAGCAGGTGATTAGGCACTGCCGCGAGAACCTCACCGGCTACAAGGTCCCGCACCGAGTGGAATTCCGCAATGAATTGCCGAAGAGCAATGTGGGCAAGATCCTGCGTCGAGCCCTGCGCGACGGCGAGCCATGAACGGGCACGGAAGTGGGCGAAACAGGGTGAAGGAATGCTTGTCTTCGCCCGCCTTTCATGGTTTCATCCGTAACGTTATACCGCCTGAACAGCAATGAACCGTTTTCCTGCTTCCTTCGTCGCCCTGGTCGTACGCGTAGTAGTAGGCGTAGGCGGGCGCGCGTCGTAACGGATCAGGGTCAGGCAACAGAATTCATCACCCCCGTCGGCGCGCAAGGCCGGCGGGGGTTTTTGTTTTTGGGCCGCCGGTGATGTCGTCGCAAGGCAAACCTAGGAGAAGCACATGATGAGAATGACCGGCGCGGAATTGATCGTGCGCCTTCTTGAGCGGCAGGGTGTGCGCACCATCTGCGGCATTCCGGGCGGCGCCATCCTGCCGCTTTATGACGCTCTGTCGCAGACCGACAAGATTCATCACGTGCTGGCGCGGCATGAACAGGGCGCCGGCTTCATGGCGCAGGGCATGGCGCGCGTGTCCGGCCAGCCGGAGGTGTGCTTCGCCTCCAGCGGCCCGGGTGCGACCAACCTCGTCACCGCGATTGCCGATGCCTGCCTTGATTCCATTCCGATGGTGGCAATCACCGGCCAGGTGCCGCAGTCGATGATCGGCACTGACGCGTTTCAGGAAGTCGATATCTACGGCATCACCGTGCCGATCACCAAGCATAATTTTCTCGTGCGTTCGGCGCAGGAACTGCTTGAAGTCATCCCGGATGCCTTCCGCATCGCGATGTCGGGGCGCCCGGGCCCGGTGCTGGTCGATGTGCCCAAGGACGTGCAGAACCAGGTGATCGAGTTCGCCGATTTTCCCGCGCCCGCGATGCCCGACAAGGCGCCCGAGATCGACATGGACGCGCTCGAGACGGCCGCACGCATGATCAACGAGGCCGAGCGCCCGGTGCTCTACCTCGGCGGCGGTGTGGTGAGTTCGGGGGCGTCCGCGCTCGCCATTACGCTCGCCGAACAGGCGAGCATGCCGACCACGATGACGCTGATGGCGCTGGGTGCGATGCCGATGGACCATCCGCTGTCGATCGGCATGCTTGGCATGCACGGTGCCCGCCACACCAATTTCGTGCTCGAGGAAGCCGACCTGCTGGTCGTCGTCGGCGCCCGCTTCGACGACCGAGCGATCGGCCGTGCGGCCTCGTTCTGCCCGAACGCGAAAATCGTGCACATCGACATCGATCGCTCGGAACTGCACAAGATCAAGACCGCGCACGTGGGGCTGCACTCCGACGTGCGGACCGCGCTCGAAGCCCTGCTGCCGCGGGTGAAGGTCACGCTGCGCGAGCGCTGGCTGTCGCATGTCGAGAGCCTGAAGCAGCGTTTCCCGATGCAGTTGCCGGGCGCGGACGATCCGCGCACCCATTACGGCCTTGTCCAGGCGGTGGCCAGCGCCCTCGACGACAGTGCGGTGATCACCACCGACGTCGGCCAGCACCAGATGTGGGTGGCGCAGGCCTATCCGTTCCGTCGGCCGCGCCAGTGGCTGACGTCGGGCGGCCTAGGCACGATGGGTTTCGGCATGCCGGCAGCCATCGGCGCGGCACTGGCCGAACCCGAGCGCACCGTGGTGTGCTTCTCCGGCGACGGCAGTTTCAAGATGAACATCCAGGAACTTGCGACGCTTGCCGAGGAAGGCCTGAACGTCAAGATCGTGCTGATGAACAACAACTCGCTCGGCCTGGTATACCAGCAGCAGAACCTTTTCTATGGCAAGCGGGTGTTCGCGTCGAAGTATCGCGGAGCGCCCGATTTCGTGAAAATCGCCGAAGGCTTCGGCATTCCGGCCGTCAACCTCGACGATGCGGAAGATCCGCGCGCGACGCTGGCGCAGGTGCTCAACCAGCCCGGTCCCTGCCTGATCCATGCGTCGATCGACCGCGAGCAGTTCGTTTACCCCATGGTGCCGCCCGGTGCGGCCAATACCGAGATGATCGGAGGCTGATGATGATCGAGCAGGTTGCCGACCCGCTGCCGCAAGCCGGCGTTGCCAAGATTGTGCTGGAGCTCGAGGTGAACAACCACCCGGGCGTGATGAGCCATATCTGCAATCTTTTTGCGCGCCGCGCATTCAACGTCGAGGGCATCCTGTGCATGCCATTGACCGACGTGCGCCGCAGCCGCATCTGGTTGCTGGTTTATGAGGACCAGCGCCTCGACCAGATGGTGCGTCAGTTGGAGAAGCTCGAAGACGTGCTGGCCGTCCGCCAGCATGGTGCGGAGCACGAAGTGTTCGAGCGGCTGGAAAACTTTTTCCACTGATTGCCGTCGCGACGGCCCCACTGCGGGGCCGGCAGGGTGAAAAAAGGCGTGTGCTAAACTCGGCAGCGCCTTTTTTCTTGTCGATGCGCGCGGCTGGCGCCTCATTTTCTGATCGGAACCTCCTCTCCATGTCGGGCAATTCCTTCGGCACACTGTTTTCCGTTTCCTCTTTCGGCGAATCCCACGGGCCGGCCATCGGTTGCGTGATCGACGGCTGCCCGCCGGGCCTGCCGATCGCGGTGGAGGAGATCCAGGCCGAGCTCGACCGGCGCAAGCCCGGCACGTCGCGGCACGTCACCCAGCGGCGCGAACCGGACGAGGTCGAGATCCTCTCCGGCGTGTTCGAAGGCGTGACCACCGGTACGCCGATCGCGCTGCTGATCCGCAACCAGGATCAGCGGTCGCGCGACTATGGCAACATCGCCGACACCTTCCGCCCCGGCCATGCCGACTACGCCTACTGGCAGAAATACGGCGTGCGCGACTTCCGCGGCGGCGGCCGCTCGTCGGCGCGCGAGACGGCGGTGCGGGTGGCGGCCGGCGCAATCGCACGCAAGTGGCTGCAGCAGCGTTACGGCATTGTGGTCCGCGGCTACATGGCGCAACTCGGGCCGCTCGAGATCCCGTTCGTTTCATGGGACGAGGTCGATGGCAACCCGTTCTTCGCGCCCAACGCCGCGATCGTGCCGGAGCTGGAAAACTACATGGACGAGCTGCGCAAATCCGGGGATTCGATTGGTGCGCGGATCAACGTCGTCGCCAGCGGCGTCCCGGTCGGCTGGGGCGAGCCGGTCTACGACCGCCTGGACGCCGACATCGCCTATGCGATGATGAGCATCAACGCGGTGAAAGGTGTGGAGGTTGGTGCCGGCTTTGCGTCGATCGCGCAGCGCGGTACCGAGCATGGCGACGAGATGACGCCCGAGGGCTTCCTGTCGAATAACGCGGGCGGCGTGCTCGGCGGCATTTCCACTGGACAGGACATCCTGGTGAGCATGGCGATCAAGCCGACGTCCAGCATTCGCCTGGACCGGCGCTCGATCGACAGGCAGGGCCGTCCCGTCATCGTTAGCACGCACGGCCGCCACGACCCGTGTGTCGGCATCCGCGCCACGCCCATCGCTGAATCCATGCTGGCGCTGGTGCTGATCGACCACGCGCTGCAGCATCGCGCACAATGCGGCGACGTGGCGACGACCACGCCCAAGATCGCCGGCCTCGCGCCAGACGGGCGGCAGTCCGTGCCGTCGCCGCGGGCACGCTGAGTTCCCTTCCTCCGGTACGCTGCGACGCCTCTACGGGGCCGCAGCGCCGGGCACGATGCCCGTACCATGCATTCCGGCGGGCGATTCCGCCCGCGCCGGAGTTCTCTCGATGCTCCCCTACTGGCGCCTGTCGGCCTACTACTTCGCATACTTCGCCTTCGTCGGCGCATTCTCGCCGTATTTCACGCTCTACCTGCAGTCCCTGAGCCTGTCCGCGGCCGATATCGCCATCCTGATGTCGCTGATGCAGGTCATGCGCGTGCTTGCGCCCGGCCTGTGGGGCTGGATGGCGGAGCGATTCGGCGTGCGCCTGCCCATCGTGCGTGCTTCGGCGCTGCTGAGCCTGGCGGGCTTCTCGCTGTTCTTCTACCTCGATTCCTTTGCCGGGCTGTTCGCTGCGATGGCGCTGATGTCCTTCTTCTGGAGTGCTGCGCTGCCCCTGATGGAGAGCGTCACCTTTGCGCATCTCGGCGCCGACGCGCACCGTTACGGCAGCATCCGGGTGTGGGGCTCGGTCGGCTTCGTGGTGGCGGTGCTCGTCCTTGGGTACGCGCTCGACCGGCTGGCGGTGGTCACACTGTTGTGGGTGATCGCCGCGGTGCTGGTGGGCATCCTGGCCTGCGCCGTGGCGGTGCCGGAGGCGATAGGCTCGGGCGAGCGCAGGGAGGTGGTGAGCCTGCGTACGACCCTGGCGCGGCGGGAAGTCAGGGCCTTGCTCGGCGCCTGTTTCCTGATGGCGGCAGCACATGGCGCACTCAACGTCTTCTATTCCATCTATCTGGTCGAGCACGGTTACGGGAAGGCGGTGGTCGGCTGGATGTGGACGCTGGGCGTGCTCGCCGAGATCGTCGTCTTCATGCTGATGCCGCGCATTTCACGGCGCTGGTCCAGGCGTGGCATCCTGCTGTTCAGCTTCGCCGTGGCAGCGCTGCGCTTCGTGCTGATCGGCTGGGGTGTCGGCAGCATGCCGGTGCTGGTGTTCGCGCAACTGCTGCATGGCGTCACTTTCGGCGCCTATCATGCGGCGGCAATCGCGATGGTGAACCAGTGGTTCCCCGGTCGCCTCCAATCCCATGGACAGGCGCTGTATGGCAGCCTGTCCTTCGGTGCCGGCGGGATGGTCGGTGGCCTGGCAAGCGGTTACACCTGGGAAGTGCTCGGGTCGGCCTGGACGTATACGCTCGGTGCGGGGTTCGCGCTGGCGGGCTTGGCATGGCTGGCGCGTGGCTGGCCCGTGTCGCAGGGCAAGAACGAGAACTGATGGAGGATATCGGCATGAAGTCGGTGCTACGCAATCTGCTGCCTGTCGCGCTTGCGGCGACTATCACCGTGGCCTGCCAGACGGTGCAGACGACAGGGGGCGGGGTGGTCGGTGTCGAGCGCTCGCAGATGATGATGGTGTCCGCGCAGGAGGTGGAGCAGGCCTCGCGCCAGGAGTACCAGCAGATGATGGCCGAGGCGAGGAGCAAGAACGCGCTCAATCGCGATCCGGTTGAAGTCCAGCGCGTGCGGAGCATCGTGTCGCGGCTCACGTCGCAAGTCGGCGCCTTCCGCCAGGATGCGCTGCGCTGGCCGTGGGAGGTGAATGTGCTGAGCTCGAACGAGCTCAATGCGTGGTGCATGGCGGGCGGCAAGATGGCCATCTACACCGGCATCATCGACCGGCTGAAACTGAGCGACGACGAGATCGCAGCGGTGATGGGGCACGAAATCGCACACGCGCTGCGCGAGCATGCGCGCGAAAAGGTGTCTAAAGCCATGGTCGCCGGCTTGGGCGTGTCGGTCGCGGGGGCGCTGCTCGGCGTGGGCGCGGCGGGTCAGGACCTCATGGGCATGGTGGCCAAGGTGACGTTCGAGTTGCCTAACTCGCGCGAGTACGAGATGGAGGCGGACCGCATGGGGGTCGAGCTGGCTGCGCGCGCGGGTTACGACCCGCGTGCGGCGGTGACGCTGTGGAACAAGATGTCGTCCGCCTCCAACGGCGGGCCGCCCCAGTGGCTCTCCACTCACCCGTCGCATGCCACCCGTCAGCGTGAGCTGGCGGAGTACTCGTCGCGCGTGCTGCCGCTGTACGAGCGCTCCAGGCGCTGAGGCCGGCGCGGTCGTCGAGCGGCGGGCGGCGTGCTGTTCAGCCCGGCAGGCTTTGTGAAATAATCGTAACCTTTTCTTTCCTTGGACCTTATTGGATGGAAGCCCAAACGCTGTACGAAAAGCTCTGGTCGAGCCACGTTGTCCACCAGGAGGCCGACGGCACGGCGCTGATCTACATCGATCGCCACCTGGTGCACGAAGTCACCAGCCCGCAGGCCTTCGAAGGTCTCAAGCTCGCCGGACGCAAGCCGTGGCGCGTGTCGTCCATCGTGGCGACGGCCGACCACAACACGCCGACCGACCATTGGGATCAGGGCATCCAGGATCCGGTGTCGCGCCAGCAGGTCGAGACCCTGGACGCCAACATCCGCGAAGTCGGTTCGCTCGCCTATTTCCCGTTCAAGGATGAGCGCCAGGGCATCGTCCATGTGATCGGACCGGAGAACGGCGCGACCCTGCCGGGCATGACCGTCGTCTGCGGCGACTCGCATACCTCGACGCACGGCGCGTTCGGCTGCCTGGCGCACGGCATCGGCACATCCGAAGTCGAGCACGTGCTGGCAACGCAATGCCTGCTGCAGAAGAAGTCGAAGACCATGCTGATCAAGGTCGAGGGTCGCCTTGGGCGCGGCGTCACCGCCAAGGACATCGTGCTCGCCATCATCGGCAGGATCGGTACGGCCGGCGGCACCGGCTATGCGTTGGAGTTCGGCGGCAGCGCCATCCGCGCGCTGTCGATGGAAGGCCGCATGACGATCTGCAACATGGCGATCGAGGCTGGCGCGCGCGCCGGCATGATGGGCGTGGATGAAACCACCATCGCGTACCTCAAGGGCAAGCCGTTCGCGCCCAGCGGCGAAAACTGGGACAAGGCGGTGGCTTACTGGCGCACGCTCAAGAGCGACGACGGCGCGAAGTTCGACGAGGTCATTGAACTCGATGCCGCTGCGATCCTGCCGCAGGTCACCTGGGGCACGTCGCCGGAGATGGTCGTCACCGTCAATGGCCGCGTGCCCGATCCGGCCCAGGAAGCCGATCCGGTCAGGCGCGAGGGTATGGAGCGGGCGCTCAGGTACATGGGCCTCGCGGCGAACACGCCGATGACCGATATCCGCGTCGATCAGGTCTTCATCGGTTCATGCACCAACTCGCGCATCGAGGACCTGCGCGAGGCAGCCGCCGTGGCGAAGGGCCGCAAGAAGGCCGACAACGTGCGTCGCGTGCTGGTGGTGCCGGGTTCCGGCCTGGTCAAGCGCCAGGCGGAGGCCGAAGGCTTGCACGAGGTATTCCTCGCCGCCGGCTTCGAATGGCGCGAGCCGGGCTGCTCGATGTGCCTGGCGATGAACGCCGACCGCCTGGAGCCCGGCGAGCGTTGCGCGTCGACCTCCAACCGCAACTTCGAAGGCCGCCAGGGTGCGGGCGGGCGCACGCACCTGGTGAGCCCGGCGATGGCTGCGGCTGCCGCGGTGGCCGGCCACTTCGTCGATGTGCGCACGCTGGGCTGAGTCCCCGCGTGCCACCCGACAGTTCATTGCGGAACAGATCATGAGACAACTGGCACTTCTCCTCGCCGCGCTCTGCCTCGGCGCAAGCCTTGCGGCCTGCAACACGGTGCGCGGCATCGGGCAGGACATCGAACGCGGCGGCGAGATCATCCAGAGGACAGCGAAATAATGAACCCCTTTACCGTTCTCGACGGCCTCGTGGCGCCGCTCGACCGCGCCAACGTCGACACCGACGCCATCATCCCGAAACAGTTCCTGAAGTCGATCAAGCGTAGCGGCTTCGGTCCCAACGCCTTCGACGAGTGGCGCTACCTCGACGTCGGCCAGCCAGGCCAGGACAACAGCCAGCGACCGCTGAACCCGGATTTCGTGCTCAACCAGCCGCGCTACCAGGGCGCGCAGATCCTGCTGACGCGCGACAACTTCGGCTGCGGCAGCTCGCGCGAGCATGCACCCTGGGCGCTGGAGGATTACGGCTTCCGCGTGCTGATCGGGCCGAGCTTCGCCGACATCTTCTTCAACAACAGCTTCAAGAACGGCCTGCTGCCGATCAAGCTCGGTGCCGACGAGGTGGACGAACTGTTCCGCCAGTGCGCGGCGAACGAAGCTTATCGACTGAAGGTGGATCTGGCGGCGCAGACGATCACGCGTCCCGACGGCAAGGTGATCGCCTTCGACATCGACCCGTTCCGCAAGGAGTGTCTGCTGAACGGCTGGGATGACATCGGCCTCACGCTGCGCCATGCCGACAAGATCCGCGCCTTCGAGGCGCAGCGCCGTGCCGAGCATCCCTATTACTTCGCCTGACCGGACTGCGGCTGGCTACTGTGGAGAATTGAATCGATGAAGATTTGTGTCCTGCCGGGTGACGGCATCGGTCCGGAGATCATGGCCCAGGCGGTGCGTCTGCTGAAGGCGCTCGACCTGCAGTTCGAGATGGAAGAGGGCCTCGTCGGTGGCTGCGCCGTCGATGCCGCTGGCACGCCGCTGCCCGAGGCCACGCTGAAGCTGGCGCGTGAAGCCGACGCGATCCTGCTGGGGGCGGTGGGCGGTCCGAAGTGGGACACTTATCCGCGCGACCAGCGACCCGAGCGTGGGCTGCTGGGCATCCGCAAGGATCTCGCGCTGTTCGCCAACCTGCGTCCGGCGATCCTGTATCCGGAACTGGCCAATGCCTCCACGCTGAAGCCCGAAGTCGTCTCCGGCCTGGACATCCTGATCGTGCGCGAACTGACCGGGGACATCTACTTCGGCCAGCCGCGCGGCATCGAGACGCGCGAGGTGAATGGCGAGCAGCAGCGCGTTGGCTGGAACACGATGATCTACGCCGAGTACGAGATCCGCCGCATCCTGCGCGTGGCCTTCGAGGCGGCCATGAAGCGCGGTCGCAGGTTGTGCTCGGTAGACAAGATGAACGTGCTCGAAACCACTCAACTTTGGCGCGATATTGCCGAAGAAGTGAAGAAGGATTACCCGGAGGTGGAGCTCACCCACATGCTGGTCGATAACGCGGCCATGCAACTGGTGCGCAACCCGAAGCAGTTCGACGTGATGGTGACCGGCAACATGTTCGGCGACATCCTGTCCGACGAGGCGTCGATGCTGACCGGCTCGATCGGCATGCTGCCGTCGGCATCGCTCAACGCCGATAACAAGGGCATGTACGAGCCTTCGCACGGATCGGCGCCGGACATCGCCGGCCAGAACCTGGCCAACCCGCTGGCGACGATGCTGTCGGCGGCGATGATGCTGCGCTACTCGTTCGACGACGAGGCCTCGGCGCAGCGCATCGAAAATGCGGTCAAGAAAGTGCTCGCGCAGGGCTACCGCACCGGCGACATCTATGAGCCGGGTACGCGCCGCGTGGGCACGAAGGAAATGGGCGATGCCGTGCTGGCGGCGCTGTGATCGCGAAGAACTGAAAACTGAGCTTGAGAGGTAAGACAATGAATCGAGTCGGTCTGGTCGGCTGGCGCGGAATGGTCGGTTCCGTGCTGATGCAGCGCATGGTGGAAGAGGGCGATTTCGCCCACATCGAACCGGTGTATTTCTCCACGTCGAACGCGGGTGGCAAGGCGCCGGTGTTCGGCGGCAAGGATGCGGCCGAGCCGCTGCAGGACGCGATGAACATCGACGCGCTCAAGGCGTGCGACATCGTCATCACCTGCCAGGGCGGCGATTACACCAAGGAGGTGTATCCGAAGCTGCGCGCCACCGGCTGGAACGGGCACTGGATCGACGCTGCCAGCGCGCTGCGCATGGAAGACAACGCCGTCATCATCCTCGATCCGGTCAACCGCAACGTCATCGACGCCGCGCTCGCCAAGGGCGGTCGCGACTGGATCGGCGGCAACTGCACCGTTTCGTTGATGCTGATGGGGCTTGGCGGCCTGTTCCGGCATGGCCTCGTCGAGTGGATCTCGGCGATGACCTACCAGGCTGCATCGGGCGCGGGCGCGCAGAACATGCGTGAGCTGATCGCGCAGATGGGCACCATCCACGACTCGGTTAAGGATCTGCTCGCCGACCCGGCCTCGGCCATCCTCGAGATCGACCGCAAGGTTGCCGAGACCATCCGTTCGGATGGTTTCCCGAAGAAGAACTTCCGCAACACCCCGCTCGCCGGCAGCCTGATTCCCTGGATCGACGTGCCGGTCGAGCACGGCCAGAGCAAGGAAGAGTGGAAGGGCGGCGCGGAGTGCAACAAGATCCTTGGCAATGCGCCTTTCCGCAGCGCCGGCTCGATTCCGATCGACGGCCTGTGCGTGCGCATCGGTGCGATGCGCTGCCACTCGCAGGCGCTGACGATCAAGCTCAAGAAGGATGCACCGCTTGACGAACTCGCCGACATCATCGGCAGTGCCAACTCGTGGGTGAAGGTGGTGCCGAACGAGCGCGAGATCACCGAGCGCGAACTGACACCGACCGCCGTCACCGGTACGCTGGCGGTGCCGGTCGGTCGTCTGCACAAGCTGGCAATGGGTAACGATTATCTCGGCGCGTTCACGGTGGGCGACCAGTTGTTGTGGGGTGCGGCCGAGCCGCTGCGCCGCATGCTGCGCATCCTGATCGAGCGCTGATCAAAAAAAGCCCGCCGGGGTCATCCCCGGCGGCACCTGGCCTGAAGTCGGCACTTCGTCACGGCGAACGGCATTGCAAATGGAATCGTTGCTGCGTTAAGTACGATGGGATGCTAGATTGCCAGGCAGATAGCCTTGGCTGGCGTCGCGGGACGAGGCTTGGGGAGAAACGCAGGTTGAAGAAACTCATGAAAACGTCGCTCAAGGCTTCGCTGATCGCACTGGCGATCGCCTCGTTTCCGGTTGGTAGCCAAGCGGCCGGGCTGGGACAGATCAACGTTTTCAGTGGGCTCGGACAGCCGCTTCGGGCGGAAATCAGTGTAAATGCCACGCCGCAGGAGCTGCAGTCGCTCTCTGCCCGAATTGGTTCGCCCGACGCTTTTCGCGCGGCGAACATCGCATACTCTGCGGCAGCGGCGGGCGTGCGCGCCAGCCTCGACGCCCGCGGCGGCAGGCCGGTCATCCGCTTGTCCAGCGCACGGCCCATCAACGATCCATTCGTGGAACTGCTCGTCGAGCTGAACTGGGCTTCGGGCCAGTTGGCGCGCGACTACACTTTCCTGCTCGATCCGGTCGATCTGTCGGCGCCGAAGCCGGTGGCCGCGCGCATCGGGCCCGCCGCCGTCGCCCCCGCGCCGAGAATGGCTACGCCCGTCCAGGCGGTGCGTGACAGCGAGCGTGAGCGGATACCCGCCAGCGTGGCGCCTCCGGATCGCTACACCGTCAGGCGTGGCGACACGCTCCACAGCATTGCCAGCAACATGGCGCCAGCCGGGGCGAACCTCGACCAGACTCTGATCGCGCTGTTTCGTGCCAATCCGGCCGCGTTCGAAGGCGGCAACATCAATCGCCTCAAAGCTGGTGCAGTCCTTTCCATCCCCTCTGCAGAGCGGGTGCAATCGATCACGGCAGGGGAGGCGAGGCGAGAAATCCTCGCCCAGGCGGCCGATTTCGATGCCTACCGCCGGCGTCTCGCGGGCGCGGTCACCGCGCGTGCGGAGCCTGCCGAGGCTGCGGCCGAGCAGGCAAGTGCTGGTCGCATCGTGCCGAAGGTGGAAGAAGCCCGGCCAGCAGCCGAATCGAAGGACAAGGTGCGCGTCTCCCGCTCCGAGAAACTCGGCGAGGGCGACACCACCACACGCCTGCACGCGCTCGAGGAGGAGCTTGCCTCGCGCGAAAAGGCGCTGCAGGACGCGAACGCGCGGCTCGCCCAGCTCGAGCAGAGCATCCGCGACATGCAGAAACTGCTGGAGGTTCGCAGCGGGGCGCTGGCCCTTGCGCAGCAGCAGGCCGGCGGAGCGCCGCGCGCGGAGACGGGCACTCCAGTTGCACCGCCGGCGCCCGCAGGCGGGCCTGTTCCGCCGGCACCCGCAGAGCCGATGGCCGCACCATCGGCGCCGGCCGACGCCGCCGCCAGGAGTCAGGCAGCGGAGGGCGCGCCAGCGGCCCAGCCCGCCGAACCCGCGGCGGCCCCGGCCCCGGCGCCCGCCCCGGCAGCAGAGCCCAGGCCTGAGCCGAAGAAGGCCCGTGTTGCGCCTCCGCCTGCGCCACCCGAGGAGCCCGGTCTCGTCGACTCGCTGCTGGGGGATCCCTCCATGCTCGCGGCCGGGGGCGGCGTGGCAGCCTTGCTGCTTGCGCTCGCGGCGTTGAGGCTGCGGCAACGGCGCAGCGGAGGCTCCTCGGCGGCCGACGAAAGCGGTCTTTCAGGCGCGACGCAGCCGGCCGAGACCGGCACCGTGTTCGGCGAGACCGGCGGACAGAGTGTCGACACCGGCAACAGCATGCTGATGACCGATTTCAGCCAGTCCGGGCTTTCGGCGATCGACGCCGACGAAGGGGTCGATCCCGTGGCGGAGGCCGACGTGTACATGGCCTATGGTCGCGACGCCCAGGCGGAGGAGATCCTGCAGGATGCGATGAAGGCCGATCCCGGCCGTGCCGCCATCTATCTCAAGCTGCTGGAGATCTACGCCCAACGCAAGAGCCCGAAGCAGTTCGAAATGGTGGCCGCCGAGCTTTATGCCCGGACGGGCGGGAGAGGTGCCGATTGGGAGCGCGCCGCGTTGATGGGGCGCAAGCTGGATTCGGACAATCCGCTGTATGGCGACCAGGCCGCGACGCGTACGGAAGGCCTGCAGGGGCCCGATACCCTGGCACCTGCAGCCGTCCCCGCGGCGACCGCAGCCGGAGTGGCCGGCGTTGCGATGGCTGCCGCAGTCGCATCGGCATCGGCACAGGTCGCGGCGTCCTCTGCCAACGTCCCGCAAGCTGATCATGCCGAACCCGAGGCGGGGCACGCCATCGAAGAGCTGTCGGCACTGGACTTCACCGCTTCCCTGCCGCTTGAGTCGACCCAGTCACAGCTCAAGGATACCTGGACACGTCCCGGTGATCTCGCGCAGTTCGCCAGCGAGCGCGCGAGTGAGTCCAATGCCGTCGCGGTGCCCGCGGCCGACGAGGGCTCGCCCAGCGCCGCCGGGGCGGAGTTGCCGGTAGAGATCGACGTGATCGATTTCGATCTTGGTCTGGACGAGCCGAAGGCCGCACTCGCGGATGCGGCCGGCAAGGCTGAGAAGGCGGCTGAACCGCAGGACGAGGGCCTGACCTTTGACTTCGACATCGGCGAAGTCGGCGCCTCTGTCCCGGTGGTGCAGGCGCAGGGCGCCGGGGCGGCAGCACCGGCGGAAGTCGGGGCCGATCAGGTGGCGAGCGGCTTCGACTTCGAATTGCCTGACCTCGAACTAGAGCCGGAGCAGGCAGCGGTCCCGGATCTCGATGCGACCATGATCGACATGGCGCCCTTGCGCTTCGAGCCCGAAACGACCGCGCTCGGAATGGATTTCGAATCCGCCGCCGAGGCACCCGAGCTCATCGAGGGCACGGTGCCCGACCTCAAGGCGACCATCGTCGCTCCCGACGCTCCGTCTTTCGATCCCGACGCCACTGCGCTCGACCTGGATTTCGACGTGCCCGATCTGGCCGCCGACCGCATCGCTGAGCCCTTGCAGCAACTGTCTGCTGCAGCGGGTCAGGTGTCGCCGGCGGCGCAGCCGGAGACGGATCTCGAGGCATCGAGTTTCGATCCTGGTCTGCTGGAATTCGACTTCGACATCGAGCCGGCAGCCACGGCGGCGTCGGCTTCGGTTGCGCCCAGTCTCGATCTGACATCGCTCGATCTTGATCTGAACGCGTTCGACGATGCCGAAGCGGCCAACGCGGGTGAGGGGCGTGATCTCCCCCAGATGGCGCCGGCGATGAGCGACGCGGATGCCGGGAACTTCGAGGAAATCGAGACGAAGCTCGAACTGGCGCGCGCTTACGAGGAGATGGGTGACAAGGAAGGCGCGCTCGAACTGCTCGACGAGGTGCTGCGCGAGGGTGGCGCGCAACAGCAGGTCGTGGCACGCGAGATGATTGCGAGGCTGGGCTGAGCCTCTTCGTGAAGGTGTGACACCTCATTCGGGTGAACGCCGCCGGCCGCTCCAGGACGATGCATTCCGGCTTCCTTATTCTGCTTTGGCTGGTCGGTGTGGCGCTCGTGCAGTTCCTGCCGGTGAGTGTGCTCGCCGGTGTCGCGCTCGGCTGTGCTCTGTTCTCTTGTGTCCTCGCTCGTTCGCGTCTGCTGCGCTTGTTGCGCCGCACGCGCTTCCTGCTGCTTGCGATTTTCGTGCTGTTTGCGTGGTTCACGCCGGGCGAGGCGATCCTTGCCGCCTGGCCGCGCATCAGCCCCACACATGAGGGCCTGCGCCTGGCGGCCGAGCACCTTGCGCGTCTATTCACGGTGCTGAGCAGCGTTGCGATGCTCCTCGAGCGGCTCCCGCCAGAGCGGCTGGTGGGCGGGTTGCGCGCCTTGTGTCGTCCATTGGGCTGGGTCGGCTTGCCCGCGGACCGTGCGTCGGTGCGTCTGCTTCTCGTCCTGCGCTACGTCGAGTTCTCGACTGAAGATGGTCTTGGCGACTGGCGTGCCTGGTTGCTCGGCGAAGGGCCCGCCCCCGATGCGGAGCGTTTGCATCTCGCAATCGAGCAGATCGGCATGCGCGACGTGGTGCTTGGCGCATGCGTGCTGGGCGGGTTGCTGTGGTGGGGGCTCGCATGACGCGCATCGCGCTGGGCGTGGAATACGCTGGTGATGCCTTCGAAGGCTGGCAGAGCCAGGCGCACGGGCGCACGGTGCAGGACGCGCTCGAAACCGCACTGATGAGGATCGCGGGGGAGCCGGTGCGGCTGCACTGTGCCGGCCGTACCGACACCGGGGTGCATGCAACCGCCCAGGTCGTGCATTTCGATACCTCCGCCGCCCGGCCGCACTCGGCGTGGGTGCGCGGCGTCAACGCACATTTGCCGCCGGCGGTCGTGATTCGTTGGGCCGTGACGGTGGGTGAGGACTTTCACGCCCGTTTCCTCGCCTACGAGCGGCGCTACCGCTACGTGCTGTTCAATGCCCCCACGCGGCCGGCATTGCTGGCGGGGAGGGTGGGGTGGTTCCATGTGCCGCTCGACGAGTCCGCGATGGCCAGAGCGGTGCGCCATCTGCTTGGCTCGCACGATTTCACGACCTTCCGCGCCGCCGGCTGCCAGGCACGAAGCCCGGTCCGGCTGATGCACGAGGCGAGCGTGCGCCGTGTGGGCGACTTCCTGGTGTTCGACTTCCGCGCCGATGGCTTTCTGCATCACATGATCCGCAACCTCGTTGGCGCACTGGTTTATGTGGGCAAGGGCCGGTACGCCCCAGAGTGGATGGCCGAAGTGCTGGCGGCCCGCGATCGCAGCCTTGCGGCACCGACTTTCGCCCCCGACGGCCTGTACCTGTGCGGTGTGAGCTATCCCGCGCGATGGCCGCTGCCCGGCGATGGGCGTATCATCGCGCTGCCCCAGCTCCCCCTGATCTGAATGTCCCGAACCCGAATCAAGATTTGCGGCCTCACGCGGGCCGAGGACGTGCGCGCGGCCGTCGAGCAGGGGGCCGACGCCATCGGCTTCGTGTTCTATCCTCCCAGTCCGCGGGCGGTGAGCTTCGACCGCGCGGCGGAACTCGCTGCGCTCTTGCCGCCGTTCGTGACTGCGGTGGGTCTCTTCGTGAACCCCGAGGCGGCTTTCGTGTCCGAGGCGTTGTCACGCGTGCCGCTGCAACTGCTGCAGTTCCACGGGGAAGAATCGGAGGGCGATTGCGCGCGTCACGGGCGGCCCTGGATCAAGGCGGCACGGATGCGGGCGGGGGTCGATCTGCTAGAATTCTCGACTTTGCATCCCGGTGCGCGGGGCATTCTCCTGGATGCCTTCGTCGACGGCTATGGCGGAGGCGGCAGGACCTTCGACTGGTCACTGATCCCCGCGGCCTTCGGGCGACCGCTGATCCTGTCCGGCGGCCTCGATGCCGACAACGTTGGCGAGGCAGTGCGTCGCGTGCGTCCGTGGGCAGTCGATGTGTCCAGCGGAGTGGAGAGTGCAAAGGGAATCAAGGATGCGGCGAAGATCGCCGCATTCATCGCCGGAGTTCGACATGCAGATGGCTGATACGCCTTACCAGTTTCCCGACGCCAGCGGCCACTTTGGGCCTTATGGCGGTATTTTCGTTGCCGAAACCCTGATTCCGGCGCTGGTCGAACTGCGCGGGGCCTACGAGGCCTGCCAGAAGGACCCGGCCTTCACCGCCGAGTTCGAATATGAGCTGAAGCATTTCGTCGGCCGTCCGAGCCCGATCTATCACGCCCGGCGCCTGTCGGAAAAACTCGGTGGCGCGCAGATCTATCTGAAGCGCGAAGACCTGAATCACACCGGCGCGCACAAGGTGAACAACTGCATCGGCCAGGCGCTGGTCGCGCGCCGCATGGGCAAGCCGCGAGTGATCGCCGAGACCGGTGCGGGGCAGCACGGTGTGGCCACGGCGACGGTCGCCGCGCGCTACGGCATGCAGTGCGTGGTCTATATGGGCTCGGAGGACGTCAAGCGGCAAGCCGCAAACGTCTACCGGATGAAGCTGCTGGGCGCGACCGTGGTGCCCGTCGAATCCGGCTCGAAGACGCTGAAGGATGCCCTGAACGAGGCGATGCGCGACTGGGTCACCAACATCGCAGACACCTTCTACATCATCGGTACCGTCGCCGGACCACATCCCTATCCGATGATGGTGCGCGACTTCCAGACGGTGATCGGCAAGGAATGCCTGGTGCAGATGCCCGAATTGATCGGCCGCCAGCCTGATTATGTGCTTGCCTGCGTGGGAGGCGGTTCCAACGCCATCGGGATCTTCCATCCGTATCTGGACGTGCCGGGCGTCAAGCTCGTCGGCGTGGAAGCTGCGGGCGAAGGCATCGCCACCGGGCGCCACGCCGCGCCGCTCACCGCCAATGCCAAGCCTGGCGTGCTGCACGGCAACCGTACCTACCTGATGCAGAACGACGACGGCCAGATCATCGAGACGCATTCGATTTCGGCCGGCCTCGACTACCCCGGCGTCGGCCCGGAGCATGCCTGGCTCAAGGATTCCCATCGAGCGGAGTACGTTGCGGTGACCGACGCCGAGGCGCTGCAGGCCTTTCACGACCTGTGCCGGCTAGAAGGCATCATTCCGGCGCTGGAGTCCTCGCATGCGCTCGCCTACGCCGCCAAGCTCGCGCCGACGCTGCCGCGGGACCGTGTCCTGCTGGTGAACCTGTCCGGGCGCGGCGACAAGGACATGCACACGGTCGCCGATCGTTCGGGCATCCAGTTCTGATCATTCTCTCGGGCCGCGATGCGGCCCGTCCTGACTCCGACATGTCGAAAATTCAATCCACATTCCAGCGGCTGCAGGGCGCGGGCCGCAAGGCGCTGATCCCCTTCATCACCGCAGGCGATCCCGATCCCGCGCTCACGGTACCGCTGATGCGCGCCCTGGTGGCGGGCGGTGCCGACATCATCGAGCTCGGCGTGCCGTTTTCCGATCCGATGGCCGACGGCCCGACCATACAGCGCGCTTCCGAGCGCGCGCTGGCGCAGGGCATGAGCCTGCGCAAGGTGTTCGACATCGTGCGCACGTTTCGCACCGAGGACGCCGACACCCCGGTGGTGCTGATGGGCTACGCCAACCCGATCGAAGCCATGGGCGTCGATCGCTTCGTCGCCGACGCGAGGGCGGCGGGTGTCGATGGCGTGTTGGTGGTCGACTATCCGCCCGAGGAGTGCGTGCAGTTCGCCGCCTCGGCGAGGGCGGCCGGTCTCGATCCGATCTTCCTGCTGGCGCCGACGTCCACCGAGCAGCGCTTTGCCGACGTGGCGCGCGCCGGCAGCGGCTACATCTACTATGTGTCGCTGAAGGGCGTGACCGGCAGCGGCAAGCTCGACCTCGACGAGGTTGCGCGTCGCATCCCGGCGATCCGCTCGGCGGTCGGCATGCCGGTGGGGGTCGGGTTCGGCATCCGTGATGCGGCGAGCGCGAAGAGCATCGGTGCGGTGGCCGATGCGGTGGTGATCGGCAGCCGCATCATCGAGGAAATCGAACAGAGCCCGCGGGATGCGGCGGTGGCCAACGTCACCGCGTTCATGCGCGGCATTCGCGAGGCGCTCGACACGCTTGCGCCCGCGCCAGGAGCCAAATCATGAGCTGGCTGCAAAAGCTGCTGCCGCCCAAGATCAAGCGCAGCGAATCGGCGAACCGCAACAAATCCATTCCGGAAGGGCTGTGGAGCAAGTGCTCCGCCTGCGAAGCGGTGCTGTACCGTTCCGATCTCGAGAGCAACCTGAACGTCTGCCCCAAGTGCGGCCACCATCAGAGGCTGCGGGCGCGCCAGCGTCTGGATCTGCTGCTCGATGCCGAGGGGCGCTTCGAGATCGGCGCGGAGGTCATTCCGGTCGACCCGCTGAAGTTCAAGGATTCGCGCAAATACCCCGAGCGCCTCTCGGCTGCAGTGTCCGACACGGGAGAGGCGGACGCGATGGTCGTGATGCAGGGCGCGATCCTGACGGTGCCGGTGGTCGTTGCCTGCTTCGAGTTCGAATTTCTCGGCGGCTCCATGGGGTCCGTCGTCGGCGAGCGTTTCGTGCGCGGCGTGCGTGCGGCCCTCGAGCAGCGCGTGCCCTTCATCTGCGTCACCGCCTCGGGCGGCGCGCGCATGCAGGAAGGGCTCTTTTCGCTGATGCAGATGGCCAAGACCACTGCCTCCATCACCCAGCTCGCGGAGCGCAAGCTGCCCTTCGTGACTGTGCTGACCGATCCGACGATGGGCGGCGTGTCGGCGAGCTTTGCCTTCATGGGCGACGTGGTCATTGCCGAACCGGGTGCGCTGATCGGCTTCGCCGGTCCGCGCGTGATCGAGCAGACGGTGCGCGAGAAATTGCCGGAGGGCTTCCAGCGCTCGGAGTTCCTGCTCGAGAAGGGCGCGATCGACATGATCGTCGATCGCCGCCAGATGCGCGACCAACTGGCCAAGCTGCTGGCCCTGCTCATGCGGCAGGCGCCCGTCGGCTCCTGACGCGCGAGGGTGATGCCGCAGATGTCGTTGCCGCAAACGCTGGACCAATGGCTCGCCCTCCTCGAAGGGCGGCACGTACAAACCATCAAGCTCGGGCTGGAACGCGTCCGTGCAGTCAGGGCGGCGCTCGGTGCCGACCGGGAGTCGGTGATCATCACGGTCGGTGGCACCAATGGCAAGGGCTCGACCTGTGCCATGCTCGAGTCGATCCTGCTCGCCGAAGGCTACCGCGTTGGCTGCTACACCTCGCCGCACCTGCTGCGCTACAACGAGCGGGTCCGCATCGATGGCAAGGAGGTGGGCGACGAGCAGCTCGTCGCGGCCTTTGCCCGCGTCGAGGCGGCACGTGGCGACACGCCGCTGACCTATTTCGAACACGGCACGCTGGCGGCGTGGTCGGTCTTCCAGCAGTCGGCGCCGGACGTGATCATCCTCGAGGTCGGCCTGGGCGGGCGGCTCGACGCCGTCAATGTCTTCGACGCCGACTGCGCCATCGTCACCAGTGTGGCGATGGACCATATGGATTATCTCGGCGACACGCGCGAGGCGATCGGGTACGAGAAGGCAGGCATCTTCCGCGCCGGGCGCCCGGCCGTATGCGGCGATCCGCAGCCACCGGCCTCGCTGATGGCACATGCGGAGGCGATCGGGGCGCGATTGTGGGTCAGCGGGCGCGACTTCGGTTTCGGTGGCGACCGGCAGCAATGGGGCTACTGGCGCTACGGTGAGCCGCCCGCGCAAGGCGCGCTGGTCAAGCGCGCCGGGCTGGCCTATCCGTCCCTGCGCGGCGCCAACCAGTTGCTCAATGCGGCGGCAGTGATCACCGCCCTGGATACGCTGCGTGACCGCGCCCCGGTTTCCATGCAGGCGATCCGGCAGGGCTTGATGCTGGTCGACGTCCCTGGTCGCTTTCAGGTGTTGCCCGGCCGCCCCGCCGTGGTGCTCGACGTCGCGCACAACCCGCAGGCGGCAGGGGTGCTGGTCGAGAACCTCGGCAGCATGGGCTTCTATCCGGAGACCCATGCCGTCCTCGGGATGCTGCGCGACAAGGATGTGGACGGCGTCATCGCGCTGATGCGCGGACGTGTCGACCACTGGCTGCTCGCTGATCTGCCCGGGCCGCGCGGGCTCAAGGCCGAGGAGCTGGCGCTGCGCCTGCGCGCCGCTGGGATCGACGCCGACATTCGCTGTTTCGGCGCGCCTGCGGAAGCTTATGCCGCAGCGCAAAAGAGTGCTGCCGAGGGTGATAGAATTGTGGTTTTCGGCTCTTTCCTGACTGTCGCGGACGTGCTCGCGGCGATCCGGGCCGAACGTCACTGACAGAGTGCTCCGGTGAGCGACGCAGACAATCTAGAGATCAAGAAGCGCGCGCGCAGGCGCCTTGTCGGCGCAGCGGCGCTCGCGCTGCTGGCCGCCGTCGTGCTGCCGATGATGATGGACCAGGAGCCCCGTCCGGTGAGCCAGGACATTCAGGTCTCCATCCCCGACCGGGACGCGGACAGCGCGCTGTCGCGACCCATCGGCAGCACCGAGCAGGCGGCGACCGACGCCGTCGCCTCGCCTCCGGAGGAGGTGCCGGCCACGAGTGCGGTGCCGGACGAACCCGCGGCCAAGGCGCCGCCGGGCCCTGTGCCTGCCGAAGTGCCACGGTCCGCTGCCCGGGTCGAGTCCAGGCCCGAGGTCAAGCCGCCCGTAAAGTCCGACGTGCGCAGTGATCCCAAGCCCGAGCCGAAGGTCGAGCCCAAGCCTGCGAAGCCAGTGCCTCCCGAGGCGGCCGCTGCGGAGGCGGCAAGGGCGCGTGCAGCGCTTGGCGGCGAGGAACCCGCACCGCGCCGCGATGCCTACGTCGTACAGGTCGGTGCCTTCGGCGATGCCGAAAAGGCTGCCCGCATCGCCGCCGAACTCAAGAAGCAGGGGTTCGCCGCCTACACCGAAAGGGCCGGCAGCGTAACGCGCGTGCGCATCGGCGCGCCGGATGGCCGCGATGCTGCCGAGAAGATGGCGGCAAGGCTCAAGGCACAGGGATATTCGCCGGCAGTGAGCCCGCGCTGAGCTGAGTCATGACGGCCTTCGACTACGTCTTCCTGGGAGTGCTCGGCGTTTCGGCAGCGGTCGGTTTGTGGCGGGGTATCGTCAGCGAAGTGATGGCCTTGCTTGCCTGGGTGCTTGCGCTGGTCGCCGCGTGGCGTTACAACGAGAGCGCCGCGCAGCTTTTCAGCGGCTTCATCACTGAGCCGGTGTGGCGTCAGGTCGCAGGGGTCGCCCTGATCGTCATCGGTGTGCTGTTCGTCGCGGCATTGCTTCGTTTCCTGCTGCGCAAGCTGCTGCAGGCCGCCGGCCTGGGTGCTGCGGATCGATTCTTCGGTGCGTTGTTCGGGATCCTGCGCGGCCTTGCCGTTGCCTTCATCGCGGTGCTGATCGGCGGGCTAGCCGGCCTGTCGACGCAGCCGTGGTGGACTCAGGCGATGTTCTCACCGCCGATGGAAGCGGCGGTGGTCGCCGCCAAACCCTGGTTGCCGCAAGCGGTAGCTGACAAAGTTCGTTTCAGATAGGCAGGTTTTCATGTGCGGAATTCTTGGGGTCGTCGCCACCTCTCCGGTCAATCAACTGCTGTATGACGGCCTGCAGGTGTTGCAGCATCGCGGCCAGGATGCTGCGGGGATCGCAACGTCCGAGGGCGGGCGCTTTCACATGCACAAGGGTTCTGGCCTGGTGCGGGACGTGTTCCGTACCCGCAACATGCGCAACCTCGCCGGCAACTGGGGCATTGCCCATGTACGCTATCCGACCGCGGGTTCGGCGTACAACGCGGCGGAGGCGCAGCCTTTCTACGTGAATTCGCCCTTCGGCCTGCTGCTGGCGCACAACGGCAACCTGACGAACTCCGTCGCGCTCAAGCGCGAGATGTTCCTGTCCGACCTGCGCCACATCAACACCAATTCCGACTCGGAAGTGCTGCTCAACGTGCTGGCGCACGAGCTTCAGGCAGCCTGCAACGGCCTCAAACTCGACGAGGAGGCGGTTTTCCGCGCGGTGGCGGGCGTCCATCGGCGCTGTCGTGGCGCGTACGCGGTGGTGGTGATGATTGCCGGCTACGGCCTGCTGGCCTTCCGTGATCCGTACGGCATCCGTCCGCTGGTCATCGGCCGCAACGATACCGGCGCGGGCACCGAGTGGCTGGTCGCATCGGAATCGGTGGCGGTCGATGTGCTAGGTTTCAAGTTGCTGCGCGACGTCGCACCCGGCGAGGCGGTGCTGGTGGATACCCAGGGCAACTTCCACAGCCGTCAGTGCGCCACCAAGACGGTCGAGGCGCCGTGCATGTTCGAGTTCGTCTACCTCGCGCGGCCCGATTCGATCATCGACGGCGTCTCGGTGTACGAATCGCGGGTGAAGATGGGCGAGTTCCTGGCGGAGAAGGTGAAGCGTACCCAGCCGCATCTCGACATCGACGTGGTCATCCCGATCCCCGACTCCAGCCGGCCTTCGGCCATGGAGCTGGCGCACAGGCTCGGGTTGCCGTACCGCGAGGGGTTCGTGAAGAACCGCTACATCGGTCGCACCTTCATCATGCCGGGCCAGGCCACGCGGCGGAAGTCGGTGCGCCAGAAGCTGAACACCATTCCGCAGGAGTTCCGCGGCAAGCGCGTGCTGCTGGTCGACGATTCCATCGTGCGCGGGACCACGAGCAAGGAGATCGTCACGATGGCGCGCGAGGCGGGCGCGACCAAGGTGTACCTGGCGTCGGCCGCGCCGCCGGTGCGCCACGCCAACGTCTATGGCATCGACATGCCGACGCGCTCGGAGCTGATCGCGTCGGATCGTACCGAGGCGGAAATCTGCCAGGCGATCGGTGCCGACGGGCTGATCTACCAGGACCTGGATGACCTGAAGGCCGCGGTGCGCGCAGTCAATCCGGCAATCAACTTCTTCGAAACGTCCTGCTTCGACGGTTCCTACATCACCGGCGACATCACCGTCGAATACCTGAACGGGGTCGAGAACCAGCGTGGCGAGGTCAAGCCTGCCACCAGCGACAACAATGACAGCAGTGACGACGCCGACGGCGGTCAGCTCGATCTCAACCTTGCTTCCGGCGGCGAAAACTGATCCGGCGCGAGGCGCCGAATACCACAAATGAATGAGCATCTCGACCCCGACACCCTGGCGATTCGCGCCGGGATCGAACGCAGCCAGTTCAACGAGCACAGTGAAGCGCTGTACCTGACCTCGAGCTTCGTCTTCGAAAGCGCGGCCAAGGCGGCGGCCCGCTTCTCGGGTGCGGAGGAGGGCAACGTCTACGCCCGCTTCACCAACCCGACCGTCACCGCGATGCAGACCCGGCTTGCCGCGCTGGAAGGCGCGGAGGCCTGTGTCGCCACCGCATCGGGTATGTCCGCCATCCTGTCCCTGGCGATGGCGTTGCTGCAGGCGGGCGACCATGTCGTGGCCTCGAACGGCCTGTTCGGCGCCACCCAGCAGCTGTTCGGCAACATCCTGAGCAAGTTCGGCGTCGAGACGAGCTTCGTGCCGGCGACCGATCTGGAGGCCTATCGTGGCGCGGTACGACCACGCACCCGGCTGTTCTTCATCGAGACACCGTCCAATCCGCTCACCGAGGTCGTCGATATCGCCGGCGTTGCGGCGATCGCGCATGAGGCGGGCGCGATCCTCGCGGTGGACAACTGCTTCTGCACTCCGGTCCTGCAGCGGCCGCTGCAACTCGGCGCCGATGTCGTCGTGCATTCGGCGACCAAATACCTCGACGGCCAGGGGCGTGTGCTGGGCGGCGCGGTGGCGGGCCGCAAGGCGATCACCGATGAAGTGTTGAAGTTCCTGCGCACCGCCGGGCCGACGTTGTCGCCATTCAATGCCTGGATCATCCTCAAGGGGCTCGAGACCTTGCGCATCCGCATGGAAGCGCAGTCGGCCAACGCGCTGGAACTCGCACGCTGGCTCGAGGCTCAACCCGGTGTGTCGCGCGTCTATTACCCGGGGCTGCCGTCGCATCCGCAGCATGCGCTGGCGATGCAGCAGCAGAAATCAGGCGGCGCGATCGTGAGTTTCGACGTCGAAGGCGGGCGCGAGGCGGCTTGGAAGGTGATCGACTCGACACGCCTGATCTCGATCACCGCCAATCTCGGCGACACGAAGAGCACGATCACGCACCCGGCATCGACCACCCACGGCCGCATCTCCGCGGAGGCGCGGGCGGCGTCCGGCATCGGCGAAGGCCTGCTGCGCATCGCGGTGGGCCTCGAAAGCGTCGACGACCTCAAGCAGGACCTTGCGCGCGGACTGGCGCGCTAAGACTCCATAGCCGAGACGGCCCCGTCGCGCTTGATCTCGCCTGCGGGCCCACCTGAGCCCAGGCAAGGCGTGCGACGGTCCGCTCGTTCAGGCAGCGCCCGACTCGGGCGTGATGTCGTGGCCGTCGTAGCGAAGCCAGCAGGCAGCGCCGCGCCAGTCGGGAAGGACCCAGCGTGCGCAGTCGCGACCGTCGACCTGCAGGTGGTGGCGGGCAGGCCGATGCGTGTGGCCGTGCACCAGCGTCGGGTACGCGTTGTCGCGCAGCAACGCGGCGACCGCCTCCGCATTGACGTCCATGATCTCCATCGACTTGCCGGCCTTCGCCGCTTCGCTCTTCTGCCGCAGGCCGGCGATGAAGGCCTTGCGTGCGGCCAGCGGCTGGGCGAGGAAACCGGCCTGCCACGCGGGGTCGCGCACCTGGCGTCGATAGGCCTGGTAAGCCACGTCGTCGGTGCATAGTGCGTCGCCGTGGGCGAGCAGCAGCACCGGTGCATGCTCATTGTCGTCGCCGGCGAAGCGCACCCGCGCCGGATCCTCGAGCAGAGTCGCGCCGATCGCCGCGGCGAACGCCGGTCCGGCGAGCAGGTCGCGGTTGCCGGTCATGAAGAAGACCGCGGTGCCGCTGTCGGCAAGCGCGCGGATGGCCTCGGCGATGCTGGCGTTGAATGGCGTCGCGAGATCGTCATCGCCCGCCCAGTATTCGAACAGGTCACCGAGGATGAAGACACTCGCCGCCTGCCGCGCCGGCCCCTGCAGGAAGGCGAGGAAGGCGGCGACGTTGGCGGGCTCGTCCTCGCTCAGGTGAAGGTCGGAAATGAACAATGCCGGAAGCGCCGCGCGGGCGGCTTCCGGCATCAGCGTGGCGCGGCCGCCGTCGGCGGCCGGGATGCTGCGGTCAGACAACTTCGGCGCGCTCGATGATCACGTCTTCCTTCGGCACATCCTGGTGGAAGCCGCTGGAGCCGGTCTTGACCTTGCGGATGCTGTCAACGACGTCCATGCCTTCGGTCACGCGGCCGAACACGCAGTAGCCCCAGCCTTGCAGGTCGGGCGAGCGGAAGTTCAGGAAGTCGTTGTCGGCGACGTTGATGAAGAACTGCGCGGTGGCCGAGTGCGGCGCCTGGGTGCGCGCCATGGCGATGGTGCCGCGATCGTTCTTGAGGCCGTTGTCGGCCTCGTTCTTGATCTGTTCGCCGGTGGGCTTCTGCGTCATGCCGGGCTCGAAGCCGCCGCCCTGGATCATGAAGCCGTCGATCACGCGGTGGAAGACGGTGTTGTCGTAGTGGCCGGCCTTTACGTAGCCGAGGAAGTTCTCGACGGTGACGGGCGCCTTTTCGGCGTCGAGTTCGAGGGTGATGACGCCATGGTTGGTGTGCAGTTTGACGGCCATTCGTGGGCTCCTGTTGGCGGGCGGGGGTTATGGGTATGTGGATGGATGGGGCGCGATCACTTGTCCTCGATCACGCGGGCGGACTGGATCACGACGGGCTCGACGGGGACGTTCTGATGGAGCCCGGTATTCCTGACCGGCACCTTGCCGATCTTCTCCACCACGTCCATGCCCTTCACGACCTTGCCGAACACCGCATAGCCCCAGCCGTCGCGCGAAGGGTAGTCGAGGAAGGTGTTCGGCACCAGGTTGATGAAGAACTGCGCGGTGGCCGAGTGCGGATCCTGCGTGCGCGCCATCGCCAGCGTGCCGGGCACGTTCTTCAGGCCGTTCTTTGCCTCGTTCTCGATCGGCGCGCGGGTCGGCTTCTGGTTCATCGCCGCGTCGAAGCCGCCGCCCTGGACCATGAAGCCGTCGATTACGCGGTGGAAGATCGTGCCGTCGTAATGGCCATCCTTCACGTACCGGATGAAATTCTCGGCCGATTTTGGCGCCTTGTCGGCGAAGACCTCGACGACCACGTCGCCCTGGGTCGTGTGCAGTTCAACCGTCGGATTGGCGGCGATAGCGGATAGCGCGACCGAGGCGAGTGCGGCGAAGGCGAGCCACTGTTTTTTCATGGTTTCTCCGGGATCTGCGGAATCCGGCGTGGGCTGGGCGGTGCTGGCCCCGTGGTATACTCCGGCCCGATTTTCGGGCGCTCGGCGCATGGCCAGGGCCGCCCCGCATTTTACCCGTATCCCTTGGCGCGTCACAAACCGGCAGCGTGGGCAGCGCGATCGCCGCACATCTGGCGTGTCACGTGCCCGGCTTGATTGCCGAAGCGCGATTCCCGAAACTTCTCACCCTCCATCGACATGCTGACGATCTACAACACGCTCTCGCGCAGCAAGGAAGCATTTCGTCCCATCGAGCCTGGCAAGGTGCGCATGTACGTATGCGGCATGACGGTGTACGACTTCTGCCACCTCGGTCACGCGCGCGTGATGGTGGTGTTCGACATGGTGGCACGCTGGCTGCGGGCGAGCGGCTTGCACGTGACCTATGTGCGCAACATCACCGACATCGACGACAAGATCATCCGTCGCGCGCAGGAGAATGGCGAGACGATCCGTGCGCTGACCGACCGCTTCATCGCCGCCATGCACGAGGACGCCGACGCCCTGGGCGTGCTGCGTCCCGACCACGAGCCGCGCGCCACCGAATACGTCGCGCAGATGCAGTCGCTGATCTCGCGTCTGGAGCAGAAGGGCCTGGCCTACGTCGCCGCCAACCGCGACGTGTGCTACGCGGTGCGCAAGTTCGACGGCTACGGCAAGCTGTCGGGCAAGTCGCTCGACGAGCTGCGTGCCGGCGAGCGCGTCGACGTGGCGCAGGACAAGAACGATCCGCTCGACTTCGTGCTGTGGAAGCACGCCAAGGTCGAAGAGCCGGGCGAGGTCAAGTGGGCCTCGCCCTGGGGCGAGGGCCGGCCGGGCTGGCACATCGAGTGCTCGGCGATGAGCTCGGACCTGCTCGGCGATCATTTCGACATCCACGGCGGCGGCATGGACCTGCAGTTCCCGCACCACGAGAACGAGATCGCCCAGTCGGAAGGCGCGCACGGCCACGCCTTCGTCAATTACTGGATGCACAACGGCTTCGTCCGTGTCGATGACGAGAAGATGTCGAAGTCGCTCGGCAACTTCTTCACCATCCGCGAGGTGCTGCAGAAGTACGACCCGGAGGTGGTGCGCTTCTTCATCCTGCGTGCCCACTACCGCAGCGCGCTGAACTACTCCGACGCGCATCTCGAGGACGCCCGCAACGCGCTGACCCGCCTGTACACCGCGCTGAAGAACGCGCCGCCGCGGAGCGAAGCGGCGCTCGATTGGGACGAGCCCTTTGCGCAGCGTTTCCGTGCAGCGATGGACGACGACTTCAACACCGCCGAAGCCGTGGCGGTGCTGTTCGAACTGGCCAATGAGGTCAATCGCGGCGCTTCGCCGCCGCTGGCTGCGCAGTTGAAGGCGCTGGGCGGCGTGCTGGGCCTGCTCGCTCGTGAGCCGCAGGCTTTCCTGCAGGCGGGTGCGCCCGATGCCGGCGGGCTGGATGCCGATGCCATCGAGGCTCGGATCGCCGCCCGTGGCGCAGCGAAGAAGGCGAAGAACTACGCCGAGGCGGACCGCATCCGCGCCGAGCTGACCGCCGCGGGCATCATCCTCGAGGATGGCCCGGGCGGCACGACCTGGCGCCGCGCCTGAGGCGTTCGCAGAGTCAAAGCGACAACGCCCGCCATCGTCATGATGGCGGGCGTTGTCGTTGATAGTGCGCGAGTGGCCGGTAAGGCTCAGGTGCCGAAGAAATCCTTCACCTTGTCCATCCAGGACTTGGCTTTCGGGTTGTGGCGGTCGGCGTTGCCGCTGGAGATCTCCTCGAATTCACGCAGCAGTTCCCTCTGACGTTCCGTCAGGTTGACCGGCGTCTCCACCACGACGTGGCACATCAGGTCACCGTGCGTGTGGCTGCGCACGTTCTTGATGCCTTTGCCGCGCAGGCGGAAGACCTTGCCGCTTTGCGTTTCCGCAGGGATCTTGAGGCGCGCCATGCCTTCCAGCGTCGGAATCTCGATCTCGCCACCCAGCGCCGCGGTGCTGAAGCTGATCGGCATCTCGCAGTGCAGGTCGTCGTGGTCGCGCTGGAACACCGCGTGCTGGCGGATGTGGATCTCGACATAGAGGTCTCCCGGCGGGCCGCCATTGACCCCAGGCTCGCCGTGGCCGCCGTGGCGCAGGCGCATGCCTTCGTCGATGCCGGCGGGAATCTTCACTTCGAGCGTCTTGTGCTTCTTCACCCGGCCGGCGCCGCCGCAGTCGCGGCAGGGGTCGGGGATGATCTTGCCGGTGCCGTGGCACTTCGGGCAGGTCTGCTGGATCGAGAAGAAGCCTTGCTGCACGCGCACCTGGCCGTGGCCGTTGCAGGTGGGGCAGGTCTTGGGCTGGGTGCCCGGCTTGGCGCCGCTGCCATGGCAGGTGCCGCATTCCTCGACGGTGGGGATGCGGATCGTCTTCTCGGCGCCGCGCGCGGCCTCCTCGAGGGTGATCTCGAGGTTGTAGCGCAGGTCGGCACCGCGATAGACGTTGGAGCGCCCGCCGCGGCCGCCGCCGAAGAGATCGCCGAAGATGTCGCCGAAAGCATCGGCAAAGCCGCCCTCGAAGCCCTGGCCGCCGCCACCCATGGACGGATCGACGCCCGCGTGGCCGTAGCGGTCGTAGGCCGCCTTCTTCTGCGGGTCGGAGAGCATCTCGTAGGCTTCCTTCGCCTCCTTGAATTTCTCTTCCGCGTCCTTGTTGTCCGGATTGCGGTCCGGGTGATGCTTCATGGCCAGCTTGCGGTAGGCCTTCTTGATCTCGTCGTCGCCGGCGTCGCGATTGACGCCGAGGACTTCGTAGTAATCCCGTTTGGACATGTGCTGCGCTCAGTCTGGTCTCATGCAAAGGCCGAGCCGGCGCCGGAGCGAGGCTCCGGCGGGGCTCGGCCGCGAAGGATTCGCCAGAGTGACGATTACTTCTTGTCCTTCACTTCGGTGAATTCGGCATCCACCACGTCGGCTTCGTCGGCCTTGCCGCCGGCCTGCTGGCCACCCGCGGCACCCTGTGCGCCGCCTTCGGCCTGGGTCTGGGCATACATGTGCTCGCCGAGCTTCTGCGCTGCCATCGCCAGGGCCTGGCTCTTGGCTTCGATCGCGTCCTTGTCGTTGCCCTTGATCGCCTCTTCGGCGTCCTTCAGCGCGGCTTCGATCTTGGACTTCTCGTCGCCCGACAGCTTGTCGCCGTACTCGCCCAGCGCCTTGCGGGTGGAGTGCACCAGGGCGTCACACTGATTGCGTGCGTCGACCAGTTCGTGCGCCTTCTTGTCTTCCTCGGCGTGCGCCTCGGCGTCACGCACCATGCGCTGGACTTCGTCGTCCGACAGGCCGGAGTTGGCCTGGATCTTGATCTTGTTTTCCTTGCCGGTGGCCTTGTCCCTGGCGGACACGTGCAGGATGCCGTTGGCGTCGATGTCGAAGGTGACCTCGATCTGCGGCATGCCGCGCGGCGCCGGCGGGATGTCGGAGAGGTTGAACTGGCCCAGGCTCTTGTTGCCCGAGGCCATTTCGCGCTCGCCCTGCAGCACGTGGATGGTCACCGCGCTCTGGTTGTCGTCGGCGGTCGAGAACACCTGCGAGGCCTTGGTCGGAATCGTGGTGTTCTTCTGGATCAGCTTGGTCATGACGCCGCCCAGGGTTTCGATGCCCAGCGACAGCGGGGTGACGTCGAGCAGCAGCACGTCCTTGACTTCGCCCTGCAGCACGCCGCCCTGGATGGAGGCGCCCACCGCGACGGCCTCGTCCGGGTTGACGTCACGGCGCGGCTCCTTGCCGAAGAACTCCTTCACCTTGTCGATGACCTTGGGCATGCGGGTCTGGCCGCCGACCAGGATCACGTCGTCGATGTCGGACACCTTGAGGCCGGCGTCCTTGAGCGCGACGCGGCAGGGCTCGATGGAGCGCTCGATGAGGTCTTCCACCAGCGATTCGAACTTGGCGCGGGTGATCTTGATCGCCAGGTGCTTCGGCCCCGAGGCATCGGCGGTGATGTAGGGCAGGTTGATCTCGGTCTGCTGGCCGGAGGACAACTCGATCTTGGCCTTCTCGGCAGCTTCCTTCAGGCGCTGCAGCGCAAGCACGTCGTTCTTGAGATCGACGCCCTGGTCCTTTTTGAACTCGGTGACGATGTAGTCGATGATGCGCTGGTCGAAGTCCTCGCCGCCGAGGAAGGTGTCGCCATTGGTGGCCAGCACTTCGAACTGGTGCTCGCCGTCGAGGTCGGCGATCTCGATGATCGAGATGTCGAAGGTGCCGCCGCCCAGGTCATACACCGCGATCTTGGAGTCGCCCGGCTTCTTGTCCATGCCGAAGGCGAGCGCGGCCGCGGTCGGCTCGTTGATGATGCGCTTGACTTCCAGGCCGGCGATGCGGCCCGCGTCCTTGGTGGCCTGGCGCTGGCTGTCGTTGAAGTAGGCCGGCACGGTGATGACCGCTTCGGTGACTTCCTCGCCGAGGTAGTCCTCGGCGGTCTTCTTCATCTTGCGCAGCACTTCGGCGGAAACCTGCGGCGGCGCGATCTTCTTGCCGCGCACTTCGACCCACGCGTCGCCGTTGTCGGCCTTGGTGATGGTGAAGGGCATCAGGTCGATGTCCTTCTGCACTTCCTTCTCTTCGAAGCGGCGGCCGATCAGGCGCTTGATCGCGAACAGCGTGTTCCGGGCGTTGGTGACGGCCTGGCGCTTGGCCGGCGCGCCGACCAGGATCTCGCCGTCTTCCGCGTAGGCGACGATGGACGGGGTGGTGCGTGCCCCTTCCGAGTTTTCGATCACCTTCGGCTTGCCGCCTTCCATCACGGAAACGCAGCTATTGGTGGTGCCGAGGTCGATGCCGATGATCTTGCCCATGAGAGTTCCTCTTCAGTCTGTATTCGTGGGGGCGCGAGCCGCAGTGCGCCGTTCTGGTTCGAATATGGGGCGCGGCCGCCCGCTTTCAAGCGGCCGCACTCGGATTCCTTACTGGCTCCTGGCCTTGGCAACCATCACCAGGGCAGGGCGGATGACGCGCTCGTTGAGCAGATAGCCCTTCTGCAGCACGGTGACGACGGTGTTGGGCTCCGCGTCCGCTTCGACGGTGCTGATCGCCTGGTGCTTGTTGGGGTCGAACTTCCGGCCGAGCGGATGTTCCTCGGCCAGGTTGGCGCCTTCGAAGGCCGAGACGAGCTGTCTCAGGGTCAGTTCGACGCCTTCGCGCAGTTTCTCTACGGTCTGGTTTTCGACTGACAGCGCGGCTTCCAGGCTGTCCTTCACCGGCAGCATCGCGGTGGCGAACTTCTCCGCCGCGAATTTGGATGCCTTGGCGATGTCTTCCTGCGCCCGGCGGCGGATGTTCTCGCCCTCGGCCTTGGCGCGCAGCCAGGCGTCGTGATGCTCGGCCGCCTTCAGTTCCGCCAGGCGCAGCGCTTCCGCCAGCCCGGGCATCACTTCCACCGTGGGTTCGGGCGCGGTGTCCGTGGCAGCAGGGGCCGCCTCCTGGACGGGCTGCTGTTCGGCGGCGGGCGGGATTTCCGGGGTCAGATTGGGATCCTGCATCGGTCGTTGCTCCATGGTGAATGCGCTTCGCAGGCCATGTAGGGGCGACGCCGGATTTTTTCAAGCGCTGCTGCGGAAAAATATCCGTGGCATGAACGCGGGCGGATCAGTGGTCGTTCGCCCCGAAGACGTGGAGGCAGTTTCGACCTTCTGCCTTGGCTCGGTACATCGCCTCGTCGGCACGCCGGATCAGCTCGTCGACCGACAGATCCTGCCCGCGGAAGGTGGTCAGGCCGATGCTGGGCGTACATTGCACGGCCTGCTTCGTCAGTGCATAGGGGCGGGCAAGGTTGTTCAGGAGCTTGGTGCCGATGCTTTCTGCCACCGCCGTGGCCTCGTCGCGCTCGCGGCCGAGATCGTCCAGCATGACGACGAACTCGTCCCCGCCCAGGCGTGCCACGGTATCGCCCTCGCGCACCGTGGTGCGCAGGCGATGCGCGACCTCGACGAGGAGCCGGTCGCCGATCTGGTGTCCGAGCGTGTCGTTGATCGTCTTGAACTTGTCCAGATCGACGAACAACAGGGCGCCGTATAGGCCGGAGCGCGCGCTGACGGCGAGCTGCTGATGCAGGCGATCAATGAGCAGGCGTCGGTTCGGCAATCCGGTCAGCGGATCGTAGAAGGCGAGATCGCGGATCGCGAGTTCGGCGATCTTGCGGTCGGTGACGTCCAGGATGACGCCGTCGATCCACAGCGGCGTTCCGCCCGCATCGTAGCTCGCGCGCCCGCGTTCGCTGGCCCAGCGCACTGCGCCGTCGGTGCTGCGGACACGGTATTCGACGTTGTAGGTGCCGTGCTCCGCCACTGCCTGGGTGATGGCTTTCAGGACGTCCGCGGCATCGTCCGGATGCAGGTGCGCGCGGCAAGTGGTTGCGCCCGACAGGAATCGCTCGGGCGGCTCCCCGGTCAGGGCTTCGATGCCGCGGCTGACGTGCAGCGCGTGCCATGGCGGCGTCGGTTCGGTGCGGAAGACGGTGCCCGGGACGTTTTCCACCAGCGCCTGGAAGCGGTCGCGGCTTTCGGCAATCAATGCGGCGGCGGCCTGCATGCGGCGGCGATAGCGGGCGCTGCCAAGGATCACCGCGAACAGCAGCGTGTCGAGTGCCAGCCCGCCGACCAGGATCAGCAGCGGCTCGTCGCTGTTCGTCGCTTCCTCGAATTCAGCGCTGCTGCGCAGGCGCGCGATCCAGTCTCGCCCGCCGAAGACGAGCGCAAGGTCGCGTTGGTGTGCCGCCGCCCTGCGCGCGTACCTCGAGGCAAACAGCAGGTTTTCCGGAGTCGGGCTCTGGTCGAAGATCTCGATCTCGATGTCCTTGTTGCTGTCGCCGAAGATGGTACGCATCAGGTCGCGGGCGCGAAAGGGACTGTATACGAAGCCGAGGATGTGCTCGCGGCGGCTGGTGGGGTCGTCGATCTGCACGGACTTGGCATACACCGGCACGTACATCAGGAATCCGGGCTGGATGTCGGATTCGGTCTCCTGCACGAGCGTGACTTTCCCGGACAGCGCGAGGGTGCCGGTGTCGCGCGCGCGATCCATGGCCTCGCGTCGCACGGCTTCGGAGTACATGTCGTAGCCGAAGGCGCGCAGGTTGCGGCCGGTGAACGGCTCGAGGTAAGTGACGCTGGAGTAGGGGTCGCGATTGCCGTCCGGATGGATCCTGTAGTCGGCGAATCCCGCCGCACGCATTGCCTGTTCGTGTGCGGATTTGTCGCGCGCGCGCACGATGAGGGTGAAGCCGGTGCCCTGGATGCCGGGCAGGGTGGCATCCAGGTTGAGCTGCTCGATGTAGTCGTGCCACTCCTTGCGCGACACGTCGTCGCTCGCATTGAAGAATGCCGCTCCGCCAAGAAGGACCTGTTCGTAGGCTTGCAGGCGGCTGCGCAGGATGCTGAGTTCCTTCTCGGAGCGGTATTCGAATCGCTCCTGAGCGCGTGCCGCGCGATGGCTGAGCGAGTAGTCCCACAACACGAGGGTGAGTGTCGTGCTCAGGACGAAGATCAGCCATGCGACGGCGTCCCGTTCCAGAAGACGGGGCGGGTCTCGCGGCGCGGTGGCGTGAGGCAGCGGCATGGTGGTGGCCGGCAGTTCGTGGCACGTCGTTGTTGAGCCGCACGCGCTTTGCTGTTGCGCAGCGAGTGGCCGCGGGTTGCCAGGCCGTCGCTCCGAACATTCCGCCATTCTGGAAGGGCGATGACGGGGAAAGCCGCTGGGCACGCCACATTCTGCGTCAGCAACCGCTTGCGGTCACGTCCTGCAACATGCCATACGCGGGCAAATCCCGCCCGCCTCCACGACGTGCGGTTTCGCGGTGCCGACGTGCGGCGGGGGTGGGGTGGGGCGTGGTAACATTGCACGTTTTTGATTGACGCGGATTTGCCGCCTTCGAGCATGACCCAGTTCGCGAAAGAAACCCTGCCGATCAGCCTCGAGGAGGAGATGCGCCACTCCTACCTCGATTACGCGATGAGCGTGATCGTGGGGCGGGCGCTGCCCGATGCGCGCGACGGCCTCAAGCCTGTGCATCGCCGGGTGCTGTATGCGATGCACGAGCTGTCCAACGACTGGAACCGCGCCTACAAGAAGTCCGCGCGCATCGTCGGCGACGTCATCGGTAAGTACCACCCGCACGGCGACACCGCGGTTTATGACACGATCGTGCGCATGGCGCAGGATTTCTCGCTGCGCTACATGCTGGTGGACGGCCAGGGCAACTTCGGCTCGGTCGACGGCGACAACGCCGCGGCGATGCGCTACACCGAAATCCGCATGGCCCGTATCGGCCACGAGCTGCTGGCCGACATCGACAAGGAAACGGTCGACTTCGGCCCCAACTACGACGGCTCGGAGAAGGAGCCGCTGGTCCTGCCGACCCGCATCCCCAACCTGCTGATCAACGGTTCGGCCGGCATCGCGGTGGGCATGGCGACCAACATCCCGCCGCACAACCTGGGCGAGATCGTCGACGCCTGCCTGAAGCTGCTGGCGGAGCCCGATACCGACATCGAGGCGCTGATCGCCATCGTCAAGGCGCCGGACTTCCCCACCGCCGGGCTGATCTACGGCCTCGCTGGCGTGCACGAGGGTTACCGCACCGGCCGTGGCCGCGTGATCATGCGTGCGCGCACCCACTTCGAGCCCATCGGCAAGACCGACCGCCAGGCCATCGTCGTCGACGAGCTGCCCTACCAGGTGAACAAGCGCACCTTGCAGGAGCGCATGGCCGAGCTGGTGAACGAGAAGAAGATCGAGGGCATCAGCGAGATCCGCGACGAGTCGGACAAATCCGGCATGCGCCTCGTCATCGAGCTCAAGCGCGGCGAGATGCCCGAGGTGGTGCTCAACAAGCTGTTCAAGCACACGCAGCTGCAGGACAGCTTCGGCATGAACATGGTGGCGCTGGTCGACGGCAAGCCGCGGCTGCTCAACCTCAAGCAGATGCTGGTGTGCTTCCTCGAGCACCGCCGCGAGGTCGTCACTCGGCGCACCATCTTCGAGTTGCGCAAGGCGCGCGACCGCGGCCACATCCTCGAAGGCCTGGCCGTCGCGCTGTCCAACGTCGACGAGATCATCGCGCTGATCAAGGCCGCGCCCACGCCGGCCGACGCCAAGCGCGAACTGATGGCGCGCGAGTGGCGCTCGGCCCTGGTCGAGGAGATGCTCGCGCGGGCGATGGCCGACAGCTACCGGCCGGAAGGGCTGGATCCGCAGTACGGACTGTCCGCACAGGGCTACCGCCTGTCCGAAGCCCAGGCCCAGGCCATCCTGGAACTGCGCCTGCAGCGCCTGACCGGGCTGGAGCAGGACAAGATCGTCGGCGAATACCGCGAGGTGATGGACATCATCACCGACCTGCTCGACATCTTGGCGCGCCCCGAGCGCATCACCGCGATCATCGTCGAGGAGCTTACCGCGGTGCGCAACCAGTTCGGCGACCCGCGCCGCTCGGAGCTGGTGATGAATACCGCCGAGATCAACATCGAGGATCTCATCACGCCGGAAGACATGGTGGTGACGCTGTCCCATACCGGCTACTTCAAGCGCCAGCCGCTCGCCGACTACCGCGCCCAGCGCCGCGGCGGCCGCGGCAAGCAGGCTACCTCGATGAAGGACGAGGACTTCATCGACCACCTCTTCGTCGCCAACACCCACGACACCGTGCTGTGCTTTTCCAGTCGCGGGCGCTGCTACTGGCTCAAGGTGTACGAGGTGCCCGAAGGCACGCGCAACTCGCGCGGCAAGCCGATCGTGAACCTCTTCCCGCTCGTCGAGGGCGAGAAGATCACCGCGGTGCTGCCGATCAAGGAGTTCGACGAGGAGCACTTCGTGTTCATGGCGACCTCCGAGGGCACGGTCAAGAAGACCGCGCTCACCGCGTTCTCCAACCCGCGCAAGGCCGGCATCATCGCGGTGAACCTCGATGACGGCGACCACCTGATCGGGGTGGCGATCACCGATGGCCAGTGCGACGTGATGCTGTTCTCCGATGCCGGCAAGGCGGTGCGCTTCGCCGAGACCGACGTGCGCCCGATGGGTCGCGACGCGCGCGGCGTGCGCGGCATGACGCTGGAAGACGGCCAGGCGGTGATCGCGATGCTGGTGGCCAAGGACGAGTCGCAGTCGGTGCTGACCGCGACCGAGAACGGCTACGGCAAGCGCACGCCGATGGCGGAATACACCCGCCACGGGCGCGGCACCAAGGGCATGATCGCGATCCAGACCAGCGACCGCAACGGCAAGCTGGTCGGCGCGGTGCTGGTCGAACCCACCGACGAGGTCATGCTCATCTCGACCGGTGGCGTGCTGATCCGCACCAGCGTAAATAGCATTCGCGAGATGGGTCGTTCCACCCAGGGGGTGACGCTGATCAACCTCGACGAGGGCACCTTCCTCGCCAGCATCGAGAAGGTGGCCGAATCCGATTCGGACGAAACCATGCGGGAAGGCGAACTGGGCGAAGGGGCGTCGGAAGACGCTCGCGCCCGACCGGATGACGGCGACGACGCCCGGGTGTCCGGCGACGACGGAGAAGTGTGATGAGTCGCGTTTGGAATTTCAGCGCCGGTCCGGCGGTGCTGCCGGAGGACGTGCTGCGCGAGGCTGCCGACGAGATGCTCGACTGGCATGGCTCGGGCATGAGCGTGATGGAGATGAGCCATCGCGGAAAGGAATTCATCTCGATCGCCGAGCAGGCCGAGGCCGACCTTCGCGAACTGCTCGTCGTTCCGCCGAACTACCGCGTGCTGTTCATGCAGGGTGGCGCGATCGCCGAGAACGCGATCATTCCGATGAACCTGCTGGGCTCCAAGGGTGTTGCCGACTACGTCGTCACCGGTTCGTGGTCGGTGAAGTCGCAGAAGGAAGCGCGCAAGTACGGCGAAGTGAACATCGCCGCGACGTCCGAGGCGAGCGGTTTCACCACCGTGCCGCCGATCGGTGAATGGGCGCTGTCGGCCGATCCGGCATACGTCTTCACATGCACCAACGAGACCATCGGCGGCGTCGAGTACCCGTTCGAGCCCGACCTCGCGCAAGTCGGCCGTGGCGAAGTGCCGGTGGTGGCCGACATGTCGTCACACATCCTGTCGCGCGCCATCGATGTGTCGAAGTACGGGCTGATCTTCGGCGGCGCGCAGAAGAACATCGGCCCGGCGGGGCTCACCCTGGTCATCGTGCGCGACGACCTGATCGGTCACGCCATGGCGCATTGCCCGACCGCCTTCGATTTCCGCATCGTCGCCGACAACCACTCGATGTACAACACGCCACCGACCTACGCGATCTATATCGCCGGGCTGGTGTTCCAGTGGCTCAAGCGCGAGGGCGGCGTGGCGGCGATCGAGGCGCGGAACGTCGCCAAGGCAAAGCTGCTGTACGACTTCCTCGACGGCAGCGATTTCTACGAGAATCGTGTCGATCCCGAGTGCCGCTCGCGCATGAATGTGCCTTTCTTCCTCAAGGACGAGGCGCTCAACGACGCCTTCCTCACCGAGTCGAGGGCGGCTGGTCTGCTGCAGTTGAAGGGCCACAAGTCGGTGGGCGGCATGCGTGCGTCGATCTACAACGCGATGCCGCTTGCCGGGGTGCAGGCGCTGATCGACTTCATGCGTGACTTCGCCGCGCGCCGCGGCTGAGGCCGGGCAGGCGCCGCCCTCGGGGCGGGAACAGGGACAACACCAACGCTGAAGCTGGAGGGGCCACGGGCCGAGCATGAGTGACGAACTGCTGAAACTGCGCAACGAGATCGACCGCATCGACGAGGAGATCCTCGCCCGTCTGGCCGAGCGCGCGCGCTGCGCGCAGCGCGTGGGCGAGATCAAGCGCGGCGTGATGTACTACCGCCCGGAGCGCGAGGCGCAGGTGCTGCGCCGGCTGGCCGAACTCAATCCCGGGCCGCTGTCGTCCGACGCGGTGAAAACGATCTTCCGCGAGATCATGTCGGCCTGCCTGGGGCTGGAGCAGCCGTTGCGGGTTGCCTATCTCGGCCCCGCTGGCACCTTCTCCGAGAGTGCCAGCCGCAAGCACTTCGGCTCCGCGCCCAATTTCATGCCGATGGCCGCTATCGACGACGTGTTCCGTGCGGTCGAGGCCGGCAATGCCAACTATGGCGTGGTACCGGTGGAGAACTCCACCGAGGGTGCCGTGGGCGGTACGCTCGATCTGCTGCTCGCGAATCCGCTGAAAGTGTGCGGCGAGGTGCGCCTGCGCATCCATCAGCAACTCATGTCGCGCGCCGATGGCATTGGGGCGGCAAAGCGCATCTACTCGCACTCGCAGTCGCTGGCGCAGTGCCACGAATGGCTCAACCGCAACCTGCCGCACCTGCCGCGCATCCCGGTGGCGAGCAACGCCGAGGCTGCGCGCATGGCAGCCGAGGATGCCGAATCCTGCGCCATTGCCGGCGAATCGGCGGCGCAACTCTACGGGCTCAACATCCTCGCGCCCAACATCGAGGACGACCCCAACAATACGACGCGCTTTCTGGTCATCGCCGACCACGACGCCGGCCCGTCGGGCAAGGACCGCACCTCGCTGGTGTTCTCCGCGGCCAACCGTCCGGGCGCGATCCACAGCCTGCTCGAGCCGCTTGCCCGCCACGGCGTGGACATGACCAAGCTGCAGTCGCGTCCGGCCCAGTCCGGCTTGTGGGAATACGTCTTCTACGCCGACATCAACGGCCATCAGCAGGACGCCCCGGTCGCCGCAGCGCTGAACGAGCTGGGCGAGCGTGCGGCTTTCCTCAAGGTGCTCGGGTCCTACCCGATCGCCGCGATCTGAACTGATTTCCGGGAGCAGCTCATGAGCGTTGCCAGTCAGGCCCCTTCCTACATCCGTTCCATCATGCCCTACCAGCCGGGCAAGCCGATTTCCGAGCTGGCGCGCGAGATGGGCATTCCCGAGGCCGGCATCGTCAAGCTCGCCTCCAACGAGAATCCGTTGGGCATGAGCGCTGCAGCCCGCGAAGCCGCGAAGCGCGCGCTGTGCGAGGGGGCGCGCTATCCGGATGGCAGCGCGTTCGCGTTCAAGGCCGCGCTGTGCCGCAAGTTCGGCGTGCGCCAAGAACAGCTCGTGGTCGGTAACGGCTCGAACGACGTGCTGGAGATCGCCACCCAGGCCTTCCTCGCGCCGGGTCTGTCTGCGGTGTATGCGCAGCACGCCTTCGCCGTGTATCCGTTGGCGACCAACGCCCGGGGCGCGCGCGGCATCGAAGTGCCGGCAAGGAACTTCGGCCACGATCTCGACGCCATGGCGGCGGCCATCGCGCCCGACACGCGCATCGTGTTCATCGCCAACCCGAACAACCCCACCGGTACCTTCATCCCCGGGCCGCAGATCGAGGCTTTCCTGCGCAAGGTGCCGCAGGACGTGCTGGTGGTGCTGGACGAGGCCTACACCGAATACCTGGCCGACGATCAACGCTACGACGCCATCGCCTGGGTCGACCGCTACCCCAACCTGCTGGTGTCGCGCACGCTGTCCAAGGCCTATGGCCTGGCGGGGCTGCGCGTCGGCTACGCCATCGCCCATCCTGACGTCGCCGACCTGATGAACCGTGTGCGTCAGCCGTTCAACGTGTCCAATATCGCTCTGGCAGCGGCCGAGGCAGTGCTGGCGGATGAGGAGTTTCTCGCCCGCAGCGCCGACATCAATCGCCGTGGCATGGCGCAGCTCACCGCAGCCTTTGCGGCGCTGGGTCTGGAGTGGATCCCGTCGGCCGGCAACTTCGTCACCGTCAAGGTGGGTGATGCCGCAGCGGTCAACCAGTCGCTGCTGCGCCAGGGCGTCATCGTGCGCCCGATCGCCGGCTACGGCATGCCGCAGTGGTTGCGCGTGTCGATCGGCCTGCCCGAGGAAAACGCGCGCTTCATCGAGGCGCTCGAGCAGGCGCTCGCCTGACTTTCGCGGAGGTCGATGGTCATGCCCCTGATCGGCAAGCTGGTGGTGTGCGGCGTCGGCCTGATTGGCGGCTCGTTCGCGCTGGCCCTGAAACGCGCCGGCGAGGTCGGCCGCGTGGTCGGCATCGGCCGCAGCCGTGCGCCGCTCGAACGTGCCCTGGCGCTCGGCGTGATCGACGAAATCGCCGTGGGCTGGGCGGATGCGCTCGACGGTGCCGACATGGTGCTGCTCGCGACGCCCGTCGGCCAGATGGACGCCATCATGGCGGCGATGGCGCCGCACCTGCGGCCGGGGACCATCGTCACCGATGCCGGCAGCACCAAGCGCGACGTGGTCGACGCGGTGTATCGCCACCTCGGCGCGCAGCTCCCCACGGTGGTGCCGGCCCATCCCATCGCCGGTGCCGAGAAGAGCGGGGTGGATGCGGCCTTTGCCGGGCTCTACGACAAGCGCCGCGTGGTGGTGACGCCCTTGCCCGAAAACGTGCCGCAGGCAGTGGACATGGTGCGCGCAGCGTGGATCGCGTGCGGGGCTGGCGTCAGCGCGGCCTCGCCGCAGGAGCATGACCGCGTCTTTGCCGCCGTGAGCCATCTGCCGCATCTGCTGGCGTTCGGCCTGGTCGACGACCTGGCGCGGCGGCCCAATGCGGAGCTGCTGTTCTCGCACGCCGCGGGAGGCTTTCGCGATTTCACCCGCATCGCCGGCAGCCATCCCGAGATGTGGCGCGACATCTGCTTGGCCAATGGCGAGGCGCTGCTCGTCGAGCTCGACCAGTACGTCGCCGAGCTGGCCCAGCTCAGGCGCCTGCTTGCAGCGCGCGATGGGGCAGGGCTCGAGGCGGTTTTCGACAACGCGCGGCGTGCGCGTAACGCCTGGGCCGAGGGGTTGCCCGTCCAGACGGCCGAATGACGGGGTGCGGCGCATCAGCGCCGTCCCGCCGCGTGTTTCCTTCCGAGGTGATGATGGAATTTCTCGATCTGCCCCCGATGCTGGGCGCCGCGGGCACGGTGCGTCTGCCCGGCTCCAAGAGCATCTCCAATCGCGTGCTGCTGCTGGCTGCGCTGGCCGAAGGCGAAACCGACATCCGCGACCTGCTGTCGTCGGACGACGTCGATCGCATGCTCGACGCGCTGCGGACCCTGGGAGTGGCCTGGCGGCGCGAGGGCGACAGCCTGAACTACCGTGTGGCGGGTGTCGGCGGGCCTTTTCCGGTGAAGTCGGCCGACCTGTTCCTGGGCAACGCCGGCACCGCCTTCCGGCCGCTGACGGCGGCGCTCGCGCTGTCGGGCGGCGAATATCGCCTGTCCGGCGTGCCACGCATGCACGAGCGGCCGATCGGTGATCTGGTCCATGCGCTGCGCCAACTCGGCGCCGACATCACCTGCACCGCGAATGAAGGCTATCCGCCGCTGCACCTGAAGCCGGCTGCGATCCGTCCGGGTGGCGTCGTGCGGGTGCGCGGCGACGTGTCGAGCCAGTTCCTCACCGCGCTGTTGATGGCGCTGCCGCTGACCGGCGTGGAGACGACGATCGAGGTCGTGGGCGAGCTGATTTCCAGGCCCTACATCGCGATCACGCTGGAGCTGATGACGCGCTTCGGCGTCGACGTGAAGCGCGAGGGCTGGTCCCGCTTCGTGGTGCCGGGCGGGGTGCGCTACCGCAGCCCGGGCACGGTGTACGTGGAAGGCGATGCGTCCTCGGCGTCCTACTTCCTTGCCGCCGGTGCGATCGGCGGTGGGCCGGTGCGCGTGGAGGGGGTCGGGCGCGGCAGCATCCAGGGCGACGTGCTGTTTGCAGAGGCGCTGCAGCAGCTCGGCGCTCGCATCGCGATGGGAGACAACTGGATCGAGGCCGCCGCACCGGCCGATGGCCGGCTGCGTGCTTTCGACCTCGACCTCAACCACATTCCGGATGCGGCGATGACGCTCGCCGTGGCCGCGCTGTTCGCGGACGGGCCGTGCACGCTGCGCAACATCGCGAGCTGGCGCGTCAAGGAGACCGACCGCATCGCCGCGATGGCGAACGAACTGCGCAAGGTGGGTGCCGAGGTGGAGGAGGGAGCCGATTTTCTGCGCGTGTCGCCGCCGGCGAAGCTCGTGCCCGCAGCGATCGACACCTACGACGACCATCGCATGGCGATGTGCTTCTCGCTCGTCAGCCTGGGCGCCTGCCGGGTGCGCATCAACGACCCGAAGTGCGTCAATAAGACTTTTCCCGATTATTTCGTCGCCTTCGGCTCGGTGGCGCATCCGGTGCCGGTGGTCGCCATCGACGGGCCGTCCGCATCGGGCAAGGGCACCGTGGCGGCAGCAGTCGCTGCGGCGCTGGGCTGGCACTACCTGGACAGCGGCTCTCTGTACCGCCTCGTGGCGCTCGCAGCGAGCCGCGCGGGTGTCTCGCTCGACGACGAGGCTGCACTGGGGCCGGTCGCGGCGTCGCTGCAGGCACGTTTCGCCGACGGGCGTGTGTGGCTGGCGGGCGACGACGTCACCGACGCGATCCGCAGCGAGGCCTGTTCGGCAGGCGCCTCCCGCGTCGCCGTGCTGCCGGCCGTGCGCGAAGCGCTTTTCGACCGCCAGCGCGACTACCGGGCCGGGCCCGGGCTGGTGGCCGAAGGGCGGGACATGGGCTCGGTGATCTTCCCCGATGCGCCGGTCAAGATCTTTCTTACCGCCTCGGTCGAAGCCCGCGCCGAACGGCGCCATAAGCAGTTGATGGAAAAGGGTTTGCCTGCTAACATGGAAAGTCTTCTGCAGGACCTGCGGGAACGGGATGCGCGCGATGCCGCCCGCACCGTGGCGCCGCTGCAGAAGTTGCCGGATGCGGCGCTGCTCGACACGACCAGCATGGATGTCGACGCGGCCGTGGCTTTCGTTCTCGATCTCGTGCGGGGTCGGGGGCGGGCCGCCGGTTAGCTTGCCGGGAGACGGACGGTTGCCCGGCACTGTCCCTAAACCAACCTAGTTTGCCGTCGCACGGCGGTTCCGGATCTTTTCCTTTATGTCCAACACCACCCCCGCCTTCGAAGAAAGCTTTGCCGCCCTCTTCGAGGAAAGCCTTGCCCTGCAGGAAATGCGCACCGGTGAAGTCATCACCGCCGAAGTCGTGCGCATCGATCAGAACTTCGTCGTCGTCAACGCCGGCCTGAAGTCCGAAAGCTACGTGCCCATCGACGAGTTCCGCAACGACCGCGGCGAGCTCGAAGTGGCTCCGGGCGATTTCGTGCACGTCGCCATCGACGCGCTCGAGGACGGTTTCGGCGAAACCCGCCTGTCGCGCGAGAAGGCCAAGCGCATCTCGGCCTGGAACGACCTCGAGAAGGCCCTCAACGACGGCACGCTGGTCAAGGGCGTCATCACCGGCCGCGTCAAGGGTGGTCTGACCGTCATGACCAACAGCATCCGCGCCTTCCTGCCGGGCTCGCTGGTCGACATGCGTCCGGTCAAGGACACCACGCCGTACGAAGGCAAGGAATACGAATTCAAGGTCATCAAGCTCGATCGCAAGCGCAACAACGTCGTCGTGTCGCGTCGCGCCGTGCTCGAAGAGTCCATGGGTGAAGAGCGCCAGAAGCTGCTCGAGAACCTCAAGGAAGGCACCGTCATCAAGGGTATCGTCAAGAACATCACCGACTACGGTGCGTTCGTCGACCTGGGCGGCATCGACGGCCTGCTGCACATCACCGACCTGGCCTGGCGCCGCGTCCGTCACCCGAGCGAAGTGCTCAACGTCGGTGACGAGATCGAAGCCAAGGTCCTCAAGTTCGACCAGGAAAAGAACCGCGTCTCGCTGGGCCTCAAGCAACTGGGCGAAGACCCGTGGGTCGGCATCTCGCGCCGCTATCCGCAGGGCACGCGTCTGTTCGGCAAGGTGACCAACATCACCGACTACGGCGCGTTCGTGGAAGTCGAGCAGGGCATCGAGGGTCTGGTCCACGTGTCCGAGATGGACTGGACCAACAAGAACATCCACCCGACCAAGGTCGTCCAGTTGGGCGACGAAGTCGAAGTGATGATCCTCGAGATCGACGAAGACCGTCGCCGCATCTCGCTGGGCATGAAGCAGTGCATGTCCAACCCGTGGGACGATTTCGCCATCAACCACAAGAAGGGCGACAAGGTCCGCGGCCAGATCAAGTCGATCACCGACTTCGGCGTGTTCATCGGCCTGGAAGGTGGCATCGATGGTCTGGTGCACCTCTCCGACCTGTCGTGGAGCGAAACCGGCGAGGACGCCGTGCGCCGCTTCAAGAAGGGCGACGAGGTCGAGGCCGTGGTGCTGGCGATCGACGTCGAGCGCGAGCGCATCTCGCTCGGCATCAAGCAGCTCGAAGGCGACCCGTACACCAACTTCATCGCCACCCACGAGAAGAACACCCTCGTGCGCGGCACGGTGAAGTCGGTCGAGGCGCGTGGTGCCGTGATCTCGCTGGGTGACGACGTCGAAGCCTATCTGCGCGCATCCGAAGCCGCCCCGCATCGCGTCGATGACCTCACCACGATGCTGAAGGAAGGCGACGAGATCGAGGCGATGGTGATCAACGTCGATCGCAAGACCCGTTCGATCAACCTGTCGATCCGTGCCAAGGATCAGGCCGAGCAGTCCGAAGCGATGCAGAAGCTGGCTTCCGAGAGCTCGGCGGCTTCCGGCACGACCAACCTGGGCGCGCTGCTGAAGGCAAAGCTGAACGAACAGAAGAACTGATTCACCCCGTCATGACCAAATCGGAGCTGATCGCCCAGCTTGCGGCTCGTTTTCCGCAACTGGTTGCTAAGGATGCCGATTACGCGGTCAAGATGATCCTCGATGCGATGTCCGACGCGCTTGCGCGCGGTGATCGCATCGAGATCCGCGGGTTCGGAAGTTTCGCACTGAATTACCGTCCACCCCGCGTGGGGCGCAATCCGAAATCGGGCGAGAAGGTGCATGTGCCGGAAAAGTACGTGCCGCATTTCAAGGCCGGCAAGGAGTTGCGCGAGCGGGTGGACCTCTGCGAGTGACCGCGCGGCGACGGGTTGTTTTTGTTGATGTTCTGGAAGGCGGCTACGGCCGCCTTCTTTTTTGTCATTTGCTCGGGGATAATGCGGACCCATGCGCGCATTGATCTGGATTCTCCGCCTGCTGCTGTTCTTCCTGCTGTTCGGGTTCGCGGTCAAGAACGACCACCTGGCGAACCTGTTCTTCTTTTTCGGCTGGCAATGGCAGTTGCCGCTGGTGTTCGTGATCCTGCTGAGTTTCGCTGCGGGTGCCCTGCTCGGCGTAACGGCCACGTTCGCTTCGTTGCTGCGCAAGCACCGCGAGATCCGCCGGCTGCGCCGCCAGGTCGAGCGCATGGAACGCAGCCAGACCGAACCCGTCGCGCCGGCTGCCGACGCGGTTACTGCCGAACCGCTCTGAGCAAGCATGGACATCGAATTCTGGTGGCTGCTCGCGCTGCCCCTTTTCTTCGCCCTGGGCTGGCTGGCCGCACGCATCGACATCCGGCAGGTGGTGCAGGAATCGCGCGCCTTGCCGCGTTCCTACCTCAACGGACTGAACTTCCTGCTCAACGAGCAGCCCGACAAGGCGATCGATGCGTTCGTCGAGGCGGTGCGCATCGATCCACAGACGGTCGAGCTGCATTTTGCGCTCGGCAGCCTGTTCCGGCGCCGGGGTGAAACCGATCGTGCGATCCGCATCCATCAACTGCTGGTCGATCGCGAGGACCTCGACGAGGAGCAGCGGCTGCAAGCGCTGAGCGAACTGGGGCAGGACTTCCTCAAGGCGGGGCTGCTCGATCGTGCCGAGGCGGTGTTCCTCAAGTTGCGCGACACGCGTGCCGACGCGGTGGCGCTTCAGTACCTGCTCGAGATTTACCAGCAGGAGAAGGACTGGGCCAAGGCAATCGACATCGCGCGTGCCCTGCCCAATCACGAAAGCGTGATGTGGCGGCGTGAAGTGGCCAACTTCCACTGTGAGCTCGCCGCGAGTGCGCTCGCCAACTCGCGCTTCGACGAAGTGCGTCCTCATCTCGATGAGGCGCTGGCGGTCAACCGGCGCAGCGTGCGTGCCAGCCTGCTGCTGGGCGACCTGCTGGTGGCCGAAGGGCGCGACGAAGATGCGCTTGAGGCGTGGAAGCGGATCGAAACGCAAGACCCGGTTTACCTCGCGCTGGTGGCCGAGCGGGTGATGGACGCATACGGGCGCCTCGGCCGCCTCGAGCAGGGCCACCAGTTGCTGCGCGCCTGGCTCGAGAACCATGCCTCGCTGGACCTGCTCGACGAGCTGTTCCGCTGGGAGCTGGAAAAGCATGGCGCCAAGACCGCTTATGAACTGGTGCGCGAGGAACTCAAGCGCAACCCGACGCTGCTCGGCCTCGACAAGCTGCTGGAAGCCGCGTTGCTGACCGCGCCGGCGGACCAGCGCTCCGACATCGAGCTCGTCAAGCAGCTCATCCATGGTCACACGCGCAAGGTTGCGCGCTATCGTTGCGATGCGTGCGGCTTCAAGGCGCGCCAGTTCCACTGGCGCTGTCCGGCCTGCGGTGGCTGGGAAACCTATCCGCCGCGCCGGACCGAAGAATTCGATCTGATGCCCTGAGCGGCGGCGGTCACCGACATTCAATTTCTTCAGGATCTGTCCAGCATGAAAATCACCGTGGTTGGTACCGGCTATGTGGGCCTCGTCAGTGGCGCCTGCCTGGCGGACGTCGGCAACGACGTGCTGTGCCTCGACGTCGATCCGAACAAGATCCGCATCCTCGAAGAAGGCGGAATCCCCATCCACGAGCCGGGTCTGCTCGAGATCGTGCGGCGCAACGTGGCCGCGGGCCGCCTGTCCTTCACCACCGACATCGAACACGCTGCGAAGTACGGCGCCATCCAGTTCATTGCCGTCGGCACGCCGCCCGACGAAGATGGCTCGGCGGATCTGCAATACGTCCTCGCGGCAGCGCGCAATATCGGCCGCTTCATGGATGGCTACCGTGTCGTGGTGGACAAATCCACCGTGCCGGTGGGAACGGGTGACAAGGTCAGGGCAGTGATCGCCGAGGAACTCGCCAGGCGCGGTGCCGACATGGCGTTCGCGGTCGTCTCGAATCCCGAGTTTCTCAAGGAGGGCGCCGCGGTCGAGGACTTCATGCGCCCCGACCGCATCATCGTGGGGGCCGACGACAAGCGCGCGATCGAGCTGATGCGCCAGCTCTACGGCCCCTTCCAGCGCAGCCACGAGAAGCTGCTGGTGATGGACGTGCGCAGCGCGGAGCTGACCAAGTACGCCGCCAACGCGATGCTGGCAACCCGCATCAGCTTCATGAACGAACTCGCCAACCTGGCCGAGACGCTGGGCGCGGACATCGAGCTGGTGCGCCAGGGCATCGGCTCCGATCCGCGCATCGGCTGGCACTTCCTCTACGCCGGCTGCGGCTATGGCGGATCGTGCTTCCCGAAGGACGTCAAGGCGCTGGTGCGTACCGGCCACGAGAACGGCCACGACCTGCTGCTCCTCAATGCCGTCGAGGCGGCCAACGATGCGCAGAAGCTGCGCCTGGTGGACAAGATCGTCGCCCGCTTCGGCGAGGACCTGAGCGGCATGCGCTTCGCGCTGTGGGGGCTGGCGTTCAAACCCAACACCGACGACATGCGCGATGCGCCCAGTCGCGTGATCCTGGCCGAGCTTTTCCGGCGCGGTGCGACGGCGGTGGCCTACGACCCGGTGGCGATGGACGAGGCGCGTCGCATCTTCGGCGACGAGCCGCGCCTGGACTACGTGGAGCGTCCGATGGCGGCGGTCGACGGTGCCGACGCCCTGGTGATCGTGACCGAGTGGAAAGAGTTCCGCAGTCCGGATTTCGAGCGCATCCTCCGTGCGCTGAAGCATCCGGTGATCTTCGACGGGCGCAACATGTACGACCCGGCGGTGATGCGAGAGGCGGGAGTCGAATATCACGGGATCGGACGCGGCTGATCCGTGGTCGAAGCTGCAAAGGACGCGAACATCGGAACCGGAATGGAATTCAGGACGCTCGAAGACTACGTAGGCGGTACGCCGCTGGTGCGGCTCAAGCGCATCAATGCCGGCCGCAACAACGTCATCCTCGCCAAGCTCGAGGGCAACAACCCAGCCGGTTCGGTGAAGGACAGGCCGGCGCTGTCGATGATCCAGCGCGCCGAGGCGCGCGGCGACATCAAGCCGGGCGACACGCTGATCGAAGCGACCAGCGGCAACACCGGCATCGCTCTGGCGATGGCGGCGGCGATGCGCGGCTACCGCATGATCCTGGTGATGCCCGAGAACCAGAGCGTGGAGCGCCGGCAGACGATGCGCGCCTTCGGCGCCGAGCTCGTGCTGACGCCCACATCGGGCGGCATGGAGCTGGCGCGCGACATCGCCGACCGCATGCGTGACGAAGGCAAGGGGATCATCCTCGACCAGTTCGGCAATCCCGACAATCCGCTCGCGCATTACGAGGGGACGGGGCCGGAGCTGTGGGAGCAGACGGGCGGGCGCATCACGCATTTCGTCAGCTCCATGGGAACGACGGGCACCATCATGGGCACCTCGCGTTTCCTGAAGGAAAGGAATCCGGCGATCCAGATCGTCGGCTGCCAGCCTGAGGAAGGGTCGCAGATTCCGGGCATCCGCAAATGGCCGGAAGCCTACATGCCCCGCATCTTCGAGCGCCCGCGTCTGGACCGGATCGAAAATGTCAGCCAGGCCGCGGCCGAGGAGATGACGCGCCGCCTGGCGCGCGAGGAAGGCATCTTCGCGGGCATCTCGTCGGGCGGTGCGCTGCATGTGGCGACGCGCATCGCAGCCGAGGTCGAGAACGCGGTGATCGTCACCATCGTTTGCGACCGTGGCGATCGTTATCTGTCCACGGGTGTCTTCCCCGCCTGACGGCTGGCGCCTGCGCGGCGCGTGGCGAGCGTTCGCGATCGCCCTTGCCGCGTGCTTGCTCTGGGTGGTGGCGCGCGCCGAACCCATGACGATTGGTGCAGGCCGGCTGGCGCTGGCGGTGAGCCGCGTCGACCATCCAGCGTTTGCCATCCGCGATCTGTCGCTGCATGCCGCTGGCGGTGCTGCAAGCCTCACACTCGAGATCGCACAATTGCGCATCGGCGCCAGCGAGTTCCGCCGCCTGACCCTGCGGTGCGCGCAGGGAGAACTCGGTTATCCCTTCATCTCCTGTCGCGGTGGGCGCCTGCGCATCGGCAGCGAAGACCTGCCCTGGCGGATCGACGTCGACCTCGACCTCGAGACGGGCAAGGCGAGCGCAATCGCCCGCGGTGAGGGCGCGGCGCGCGCGGATTTTCACGCCGACGCCAATGGACGTCTCCACGGACGCATCGCACGACTACCCCTCGCCGACGCCGCGGTGCTACTGCAGCCCTTGGTCGCCGCTCCTGCAGCATGGAAGGCGGGCGGGGTCGTGGATGGCGAGATCGAGTGGCTGACGCCCGGAGCGGTGAAGGATGCCGCCGCGCCGGACGGCCGCCTGATCGTGCATGGCACGATCGACGGTGGAAGCTTCGGCAGTGCGGACGGTTTGCACGCGGGCGAGAAGCTGGGTGTCGATTTCCGCTTCGACGCCTCGCGTCAGCGCGGGCGCTGGCGCGGTGCGGGCTCCATCGACTGGCGCTCGGGCGCGGCCTACTGGCATCCGTTCTTCCTCGAAGCCGGTGCAAGGCTGGATGTGGCAGGGACGATGCAGGGCGATCGACTCGAGCTGCAGCGCGCTTCACTGCGGCTCGAGGGCGTCGATGCGCTTGCCGCGACGGCGGTGATCGACCTGCGGCGGCGGCACCTGGTCAATGGCGCCTTGACGGTATCACGTGCGGATCTCGCCATCGTCGGGCCGCGCTGGATCGCACCGCTGGTCGCGCCGCAGGCGGCCGAGCGCCTGCGCTTCGCCGGGCATGTCAGTGCCGGCGTGCACGTTCGCGACGGCGTGCTGGACGAGGTCGATGCGGCATTCGATCAAGCCGGCTTCAGCCTGCCGGGTGCAGCCGGTGGCGGGCTGGCACTGGGGCCGGTCAGCGGCCATGTGCCCTGGCGGGCGAAGGCCGGGTCGCGCGCTGAAGTGAGTGTCGCCGGCGGGCGTTGGGAGAGGCTGACGCTCGGGCCGTTCTCCCTTGCTGCCGAACTTCAGGGAGACCGCTTGGCGTTCGCACGCAGTTCGATTCCGTTGCTGGACGGCGCAGTGGTCCTCGACGGACTGGCGATGCAGCGTGGCACCGACGGCTGGCGCGGTAGCGGCCAGGTCGTGGTCGAGCCGGTGTCGATGCGCCTGCTCACCGAGGCGCTCGGCCTGCCGTCGATGGGTGGCGTGCTGGCCGCCTCCATTCCGGCGCTCAAACTGCACCCGGGCGAGATTGCGCTCGAGGGGGCGCTGCTGGTGTCGGTTTTCGACGGCTACGTGCAGGCGACGGGTCTGCGCGTGCGCGAGCCTTTCGGCGTTGCGTCCCATCTGTCGGCCGACATCGAGGCGCGGCATATCGACCTTGCCCAACTCACCGATACCTTCCGTTTCGGCAGCATCACCGGCTTCGTCGACGCGGATGTCCGAGGGCTGGAGCTGATGCACTGGCGGCCGGTGCGCTTCGATGCGCGCATCGCCAGCAGCGCGGGTTCCTATCCGCGCCGCATCAGCCAGCGGGCGGTGCAGAACATCAGCGCGCTGGGCGGTGCTGGCGCATCGGCAGCGATCCAGCGCGGCGTGATCGGCCTGTTCGACACCTTCGGCTATAGCGAGCTTGGCTTTCACTGCGTGCTGCGCGCGGACGTATGCCTGGCGGATGGCATTGCCGGTGCCCGGCGCGCCGATGATGGCTTCGTGATCGTGCGCGGCGGCGGCGTCCCGGCGCTGGATGTCATCGGCTACAATCGACGCATCGACTGGAACGAGCTCATCGAACGGCTGCAGCGCGTCATCAGCGGCAAGGTCGCACCCGAGTTGCGCTGATGGCGACCGGATCGATGCCTTGCGGCTGGAAGGGGGAACTCGATGTCATACATGAAGCCTCGTCGGCTGTCTCGTCTCGCCGGCGTGGTCGTGCTGCTTCTGCTGGCCGGTTGCGTCACGATCAACATCTACTTCCCGGCGGCGGCCGCCGAGAAGGCTGCGGACAAAATCATCGACGAAGTCTGGCAGTTGCAGGACGGCCGAAGGACGCCGCGCCCGTCCGAAGCACAACCGGCTGGTCAGGGCTCGAATGCGGAAGGAGCGAAGCCATGAGCGTGAGGGTATGGATCGGCATCCTGTGGCTGGCTTTCGCAGGCCTGCTCCCCGGTGCCGCAGGTGCGCAGGGCAATCTCGACATCGATACTCCCGCCATCGCCGCGTTGCGGACCTCGATGCAGCAAAGGCACCTCCAGCTTGCGCCGCTTTACGCCTCGGGCGCCGTCGGCCTTGCGGGGGACGGTACGGTCGCGCTGCGGGATGCGTCAGGCGTGCCGCTGGCCCAGCGCGGGCAGGTGAGCAATCTGGTGGCGGCGGAGAACGCGGATCGCGCTGCGCTTTATCGGGAGATCGCGCGTGCCAACGGCCATCCCGAGTGGGAGGCGGACGTGCGCCGGACATTCGCACAGCGATGGATCGAGCGCGCCCAGGCAGGCTGGTGGGTGCAGGCGGGCGGCAACTGGGTGAGGAAGTGATGCCGGTGCTGGTCTTCGACATCGAGACGATTCCGGACATTTCCGGCATCCGTGCGCTGAACGACCTTGCCGCGGACCTTCCCGAGACCGAGGTGGCGGAGTTCGCCTTTCAGCAGCGGCGTGTCAGCCACGGCAGCGACTTCCTGCCGCATCACCTGCAGCGCGTGGTGACGATTTCCTGCGTCCTGCGCGATGCGAGCCATTTTCGCGTGTTCTCGCTGTCCGAACCGGATTGTGGCGAGGGGCAGATCATCCAGCGCTTCTTCGACGGCATCGAGCGCTATACGCCACAGATCGTGTCGTGGAACGGCGGGGGATTCGACCTCCCGGTGCTGCACTATCGCGGCATGCTGCACGGGGTGGCGGCGTCGCGCTACTGGGATCAGGGCGAAGGCGACTACAACGATTCGCGCGATTTCAAGTGGAACAACTACATCAGCCGATATCACGCCCGGCATCTGGACCTGATGGACCTGCTGGCGATGTATCAGCCGCGCGCCAACGCGCCGCTCGACGAGCTCGCCAAACTGATGGGATATCCGGGCAAGCTCGGCATGGATGGGTCGGCGGTGTGGCAGGCATGGCAGGAGGGCCGCATCGCCGAGATCCGCGATTATTGCGAAACCGACGTGGTGAATACCTACCTCGTCTATCTGCGCTTCCAGCGCATGCGCGGCCACCTCGACGCGACGGCCTGGGCGCAGGAGGTGCAGGTGGTGCGCGACACGCTGGCGCGCATCGATGCGCCGCACTGGAAGCAGTTCCTGGCCGCATGGCCGGCGGCATGACGCAACAAAACCCCCTCACTGGAGAACGTCCATGTCCATCATCGGTACCATCATCATCGGCCTCATCGTCGGCCTCGTCGCTCGCCTGCTGCACCCGGGCAAGGACGGCGTCGGCCTGATCATGACTGCACTTCTCGGCATCGCCGGCGCCATGCTCGCCACCTTCGGTGGCCAGGCGATCGGCATCTATCAGGCGGGGCAGCCGGCAGGCTTCGTCGGCGCGGTGGTCGGTGCGATCATCATCCTCGTCGTGGTGACGCGTCTGAAGAGGTGAGCGGGGCGTTGCTGGGGCGCCTTGCAACATTGCAAAAAGTCTTTGACAAGACTTCTTCGATGTCTATAATGCGGGACTTCAGCAGGCGCGTAGCTCAGTTGGTTAGAGCACCACCTTGACATGGTGGGGGTCGTTGGTTCGAATCCAATCGCGCCTACCAAACATCTGGGGTTGATCTTCATGTTCCGAACTCGTTTCACGGCCGGAAACTGAACAGGTCGGCTCCGCTTGTCTGCTAGAGAAAAAAGCGCGCCTCGACCGCGCTTTTTTTTCGTCCACGGCGATCCGGTGATCGAGCCGGATGTCTGGAAGACAAAGCACCAAAGCACTATCACGCTCCGAGGCCACGTAATCATGCCCAACATCACACTCCCCGATGGCTCCGTCCGCAGCTTCGATCATCCGGTGACGGTGTTCGAGGTGGCCTCCTCGATCGGGGCGGGCCTGGCCAAGGCAGCGCTTGCCGGTCGCCTCGGCGGCAAGCTGGTGGACCTGTCGCATCGCATCGATGTCGATGCCGAGCTGGCCATCATCACCGACAAGAATGCCGAGGGCCTCGAGATCATTCGCCACTCGACGGCCCACCTGCTGGCGCATGCGGTCAAGGAGTTGTTCCCGGATGCCCAGGTGACGATCGGTCCAGTCATCGACAACGGCTTCTACTACGATTTCTCGTACAAGCGCCCATTCACTCCGGAGGATCTCGAGGCGATCGAAAAGCGCATGACGGAAATCGCCAGGCGCGAGATCCAGGTGCACCGTGAAGTGTGGCCTCGAGACAAGGCGGTGGCGTTCTTCAAGGGCATCGGCGAGCACTACAAGGCGGAGATCATCGCCTCGATTCCGGCCGCCGAAGACGTGTCCCTGTACCGTCAGGGCGATTTCATCGACCTGTGCCGTGGCCCCCACGTGCCCTCGACCGGCAAGCTGAAGGTGTTCAAACTCACCAAGCTCGCGGGTGCGTACTGGCGCGGCGATTCGAAAAACGAGATGCTGCAGCGCGTCTACGGCACGGCGTGGGCAAAAAAGGACGAACTCGACAGCTACCTGCACATGCTCGAGGAGGCCGAGAAGCGTGACCACCGCAAGCTCGGTCGTGCGCTCGATCTCTTTCACATCCAGGAAGAGGCGCCGGGCATGGTGTTCTGGCATGCCAAGGGTTGGACGCTGTGGCAGCAGGTCGAGCAGTATTTGCGTCGCACGATCGCCGAGCACGGCTATCAGGAAGTGAAGACGCCGCAGATCGTCGATCGCTCGCTGTGGGAGAAGTCGGGCCACTGGGGCATGTATTCCGACCTCATGTTCACCACGCAGTCGGAAAAGCGCGACTACGCGGTCAAGCCGATGAACTGCCCGTGTCACATCCAGATCTTCAATCAGGGGCTCAAGAGCTATCGCGACCTGCCGCTGCGCATGGCCGAGTTCGGCTCCTGCCATCGCAACGAGCCCTCGGGCTCGCTGCACGGCATCATGCGCGTGCGCAACTTCGTACAGGACGATGCGCACATCTTCTGCGCTGAAAGCCAGGTGCAGTCCGAATCCGCCGCCTTCATCGAGCTGCTGCAGAAGGTCTACGCGGATTTCGGTTTCAAGGACATTCTGGTGAAGCTGTCGACGCGGCCGGAGAAGCGTGTCGGCTCGGACGAGCAGTGGGACGCTGCCGAGGCTGCGCTGGCTGCGGCGCTCGACGCCCAGGGGCTGGCCTACGAGCTTCAGCCGGGCGAGGGCGCGTTCTACGGCCCCAAGATCGAGTTTTCGCTGAAGGACTGCCTCGAGCGCGTGTGGCAGTGCGGCACGTTGCAGCTCGATTTCAACCTGCCGGTGCGCCTGGGGGCGGAATACGTCGCCGAGGACAACACCAAGAAATTCCCCGTCATGCTGCATCGCGCCATCGTCGGCTCGATGGAGCGCTTCATCGGCATCCTGATCGAGCATCACGCCGGCGCGATGCCCTTGTGGCTGGCGCCGGTGCAGGCTGCCGTGATGAACATCACCGAAGCGCAGGCCGATTACACCCTCGGCGTGGTCGCAGCCCTGAAAAAGGCGGGCTTTCGCGTCGAGGCCGATTTGCGCAACGAGAAGATTAACTATAAAATTCGAGAACATAGCGTGCAGAAGCTGCCGTACCAGATCGTCATCGGCGACAAGGAAAAGGCGGCGGGCCTCGTTGCCGTGCGCGCCCGAGGCGGCCAGGATCTTGGCCAAATGTCCCTCGATTCGCTGATCGAACGTTGGCGTCGCGAACTTCAAGCGAAAGCCGGCACGGTCTGATTTTTGGTTTTCGTGGAGAGTTGAACCATCGCTCAAGAAAAAAAGCAGCGCGTAAACGGGGAGATCAACGCGCCTGAGATCCGGCTGGTTGGCGAGGAAGGCGAACAGCTCGGTATCGTTTCCGTGCATGCGGCCCTAAGCATGGCTGAAGAGGCCGGGCTGGACCTTGTCGAAATCGCGCCCCTGGCCAAGCCGCCGGTGTGCAAGCTGATGGATTTCGGCAAGTTCAAGTATCAGGAACAGAAGAAGGCCCACGAAGCCCGACTCAAGCAGAAGCAGGTGCAGGTGAAGGAGGTCAAGCTCCGGCCCGGCACCGACGAGAACGACTATCAGATCAAGCTTCGCAACCTGAAGCGCTTCCTGGAAGAAGGCGACAAGTGCAAGGTGACCTTGCGTTTCCGCGGGCGCGAGATGGCGCACCAGGAGTTCGGTCTGCGACAGCTCGAGCGCATCAAGGCCGACCTGGAAGAACTGGGTCAGGTCGAGCAGATGCCCAAGATGGAAGGGCGCCAGATGATCATGGTCATCGCGCCCAAGAAGAGCCGCTGAGCGGCTCGCAGGATCTGCCCCGGTAACGGGGCAAGACCGGCGCTTCGGGAAACCGGTGCGACGGAAAACAAGTGCTGCAAGGTCTGAAAACGTGCCGGCTGGTTTCGGCGCTACCTGGCGGCATCCAAAAACACGGAGTCTTAGCAATGCCCAAGATGAAGACCAAGAGCGGAGCGAAGAAGCGCTTCAAGGTCCGCTCCAGCGGTGGGATCAAGCGGTCCCAGGCGTTCAAGCGCCACATCCTTACCAAGAAGACCACCAAGAGCAAGCGCCAGCTTCGCGGCATGACGGAAGTGCACGTCGCCGACGAGAAGCTGATCCGCGCCATGCTGCCTTACGCTTGATAGGAGACCGCAATGCCTCGCGTTAAACGTGGTGTAACCGCCCGCGCCCGTCACAAGAAAGTCCTCTCCCAGGCCAAGGGCTACCGCGGCCGTCGCAAGAACGTCTATCGCATCGCCAAACAGGCGGTGATGAAGGCGGGTCAGTATGCCTACCGCGACCGCCGTCAGCGCAAGCGTCAGTTCCGCGCCCTGTGGATCGCGCGTATCAACGCTGCTGCCCGCGAACTGGGCCTGACCTACAGCACCTTCATGAATGGCCTGAAGAAGGCTGCGATCGAAATCGACCGCAAGGTCCTGGCCGACCTGGCCGTGTTCGACAAGTCCGCTTTTGCGGCGATTGCCGAACAAGCCAAGGCCAAACTCGCTGCGTAAGCCGACTCTACTCGGCATGAGCAGCCCGAAAAAAGGAGGCCTTGCCTCCTTTTTTTTTAGTGTCTCCGCATCAGAGCAATTCCGGACGGCAGGAAATGGAAACCCTGGATCAACTGGTTCAACAGGCTGTGGCGGATTTCGCCGCGGCGGTGGACGGCGCTGCCCTCGAGCAGGCCAAGGCGCGCTACCTCGGTAAGAGCGGCTCGCTCACCGAACGGCTGAAGGCGCTCGGCAAGCTCGCGGCGGATGAGCGGCGTGAAGCGGGAGCGGCGATAAACCGCGCCAAGGATGCCATCGAGCACGCCCTCGACGCCCGCCGGCAGGCCCTGCGTGAAGCTGCACTGCTCGCGCAACTGGCAGCCGAGGCGCTTGACGTGACCCTTCCCGGGCGCGGCGGCGCTCCGGGCGGCCTCCATCCGGTGAGCCGCACGCTGGAGCGTGTCGAGGCGCTGTTCGGTTCGATCGGTTTCATCGTCGCCGACGGCCCGGAAATCGAGACCGACTGGCACAACTTCACCGCGCTCAACACGCCGGAGAACCATCCGGCGCGCTCGATGCACGACACCTTCTATCTCGAAGGTCACGACGACGTGCTGCTGCGCACGCACACGAGCCCGGTGCAGATCCGCGCGATGCAGGAGCACGTCGCGCGCCACGCCGGCCGCGAGCACATGCCCGAACTGCGCCTGATCGCGCCCGGCCGCGTGTATCGCGTCGATTCGGACGCCACGCACTCGCCGATGTTCCATCAGGTCGAAGGCCTGTGGGTGGGTGAGAACGTCAGTTTCGCCGACCTGAAAGGCGTCATCGCCGATTTCCTGCGCAAATTCTTCGAAACGGAAGACCTGCAGGTCCGCTTCCGTCCGTCCTTCTTCCCCTTCACCGAGCCCAGCGCCGAAATCGACGTCGCCTTCATGAGCGGCGCGCTCGAAGGCCGCTGGCTGGAGATTGCGGGCTGCGGCATGGTGCATCCGAACGTGCTGCGCTTCGGTGGCTTCGATCCCGAGCGCTATACCGGCTTCGCCTTCGGCATGGGGCCGGACCGCCTCACCATGCTGCGCTACGGCGTCAATGACCTGCGCCTGTTCTTCGAGGGCGATCTGCGCTTCCTCAGCCAGTTCCGCTGACCGCGCCCGCCCCGGCATCCGCATCAAGGCAAGCCCATCCAGGTAAACGAATCATGCAATTCTCCGAACAGTGGCTGCGGACTTTCGTCGATCCGCAACTCGACAGCGCCGAACTCGGCCATCTGCTGACGATGGCCGGTCTCGAGGTGGAAGAAGCCGACCCCGCTGCGCCCGCGTTCACGGGCGTGGTGGTGGCGCAGATCGTCGAGGCCGACAAACACCCGAACGCCGACAAGCTCAAGCTGTGCAAGGTCGACGCCGGTACCGGCGCGCTGCTGCAGATCGTCTGCGGTGCGCCGAATGCCGCGGCCGGGATGAAGGTGCCGTGTGCCCGGGTGGGCGCGCGCCTGCCGGGTGACTTCGAGATCAAGGCGGCCAAGCTGCGCGGCGTCGAATCTTTCGGCATGCTGTGCTCGGCACGCGAGCTGGGCCTGTCGGACGACCATGGTGGCTTGTATGCGTTGCCCGCCGATGCGCCGGTCGGCACCGACATTCGCGACTATCTCGGGCTGGACGACACGCTGTTCACGATCAAGCTCACGCCCAACCGGGCCGACTGCCTGAGCCTGAGCGGCGTTGCGCGCGAGCTTGCGGCGATCACCGGCCGGCCGCTGAATCTCCCTGAAGTTGCTCCCGTCGCGCCGAGCATCGATGCGCGCCGCGCGATCATCCTTGACGCGCAGGATGCCTGCCCGCGCTACTGTGGCCGCATCCTGCGTGGCGTCGACGCCAAGGCGGCGACGCCCGAGTGGATGGCGCGCCGCCTGGTGCGCAGCGGAATCCGCAGCATCAGCGCGCTGGTGGACATCACCAACTACGTGATGCTGGAACTCGGCCAGCCGCTGCACGCCTTCGACAATACGAAACTTGCCGGTGCGATTCACGTGCGCTATCCGGCTTCAGGTGAGCAAGTGCTGCTGCTCAACGAGCAGACGGTCACGCCGGCTGCCGACACCCTGCTCATCGCCGACGAGCGCCGCGCGCTGGCGTTGGCCGGCATCATGGGTGGCGAGGACAGTGGCATCACGCTCGAGACGACCGAAGTCTTCCTCGAGAGCGCCTTCTTTGCTCCGGCGGCGATTGCCGGGCGCGCGCGCGCCTATGGTTTCACGTCGGATGCCTCGCATCGCTTCGAACGTGGCGTGGATTTCGAACTCGCGCGCACCGCGCTGGAGCGCGCCACGCAGCTCATCCTCGACATCTGTGGCGGCGAGGCCGGCCCGGTTGAGGAGGCCGTCGCCCGGGACCATCTGCCGCTGCGGCCCGCCGTGCGACTGCGTCCGGCACGGGCACGGCGCCTGCTGGGCATCCATCTCGACGACGGCGGCATCCAGGCGCTGCTCGAGCGAGTGCATCTGCAGGTTGTGCGCGAGGGCGATGATTTCCTCGTCACGCCGCCTTCGTTCCGCTTCGACATCGAGATCGAGGAGGACCTGATCGAAGAACTCGCGCGTCTGCATGGCTACGACAACATCCCGGCGGTGGCGCCGCAGGGATCGCTGATGATGCTGCCGAGCGCCGAGGATCGCCGACCGGTGTGGGATGTGCGTCATCGGCTGGCCGCACGTGGCTACCAGGAGGTGGTGAACTTCGCCTTCGTCGAGGAGGCTTGGGAACGCGACTTCTGCGCCAACGACAACGCCATCCGCCTCGCCAACCCGATCGCCAGTCAATTGAGCGTGATGCGCTCGAGCCTGATCCCCGGCCTCGCCGCGAACCTGGTGACCAACCGCAAGCGCCAGATCGACCGCGTGCGCGTGTTCGAGATCGGCCGGTGCTTCGAGCGCAAGGCCGACGGCGTGCCGGTGGCGGGGTTTCATCAGTCGCTGATGGTGGCGGGCCTCGCCGCCGGCTCGGCGCTGCCCGAGCAGTGGGGTGAGCGCTCACGCCAGGTGGATTTCTACGACGTGAAGGGCGACCTCGAGGCCTTGTTCGCGCCGCGAACCCTGAGCTTCGAGCGTCTGTCGCATCCCGCGCTTCATCCGGGACGGGCCGCCACCGTGCGGCTCGATGGCCGCAGCATCGGCATGGTCGGCGAACTGCATCCGGTGTGGGTGCAGCGCTACGACATGGGCAGCGCGCCGGTGGTGTTCGAACTCGAACTGGAAGCTGTGCTCGGCGCGACGGTGCCGGCCTACGCCGAGATTTCCCGCATGCCCGCGGTGACTCGCGACCTCGCGCTGGTCGTCGCGCTCGACGTCGGCGTGGCGCGTGCCCTCGAGGTGCTGCGCGAGGCTGCGCCGGCCGTCGTGCGCGAGATCGCGCTGTTCGACGTCTATCATGGCAAGGGCATTGATCCGGACAAGAAGAGCCTTGCTTTCAGGGTGTTGATGCAAGATACTCAGCGCACTCTCGAAGACGCCGAGGTCGATGCTGCGGTGTCGGCGCTCGTCCGTCAGGCCGAATCCGTGCTCGGTGCACGCCTGCGTGGGTCGGGAGAATGACGTGACCCTGACGAAGGCAGAACTGGCCGATCTGTTGTTCGAGCAGGTCGGATTGAACAAGCGTGAAGCCAAGGACATGGTGGAGGGTTTCTTCGAGGAAATCCGCACCGCCCTCGAGCGCGGAGACAGCGTCAAGCTTTCCGGTTTCGGCAATTTCCAGTTGCGCGACAAGCCGCAGCGCCCGGGGCGGAATCCCAAGACGGGCGAGGAGATTCCCATCACTGCCCGTCGTGTCGTAACCTTCCATGCCAGTCAGAAGCTGAAGGCCGCAGTGGAGCAACTCAGCGATGCAAGCAAGCAGCCCTGAAGTCAGTTCGGCACAGTTGCCGCCGATTCCTGCCAAGCGTTACTTCACGATCGGCGAAGTGTCGGAGTTGTGCGGCGTCAAACCGCATGTGCTGCGCTACTGGGAGCAGGAATTCACCCAGCTCAAGCCGGTGAAGCGGCGGGGCAATCGCCGCTATTACCAGCACCATGAGGTGCTCCTGATCCGGCGCATCCGGCAGTTGCTGTACGAGGAGGGTTTCACGATCTCCGGTGCGCGCAACAGGCTGGGCGAGGCGGCGATCCAGCGTCAGGAGGAACTTACCGAGGTGGAACGCTACAAGGCACTGCTGGCCGAACTTCGGATCGATGTGGCGGACGCGTTGGCCGAGCTGAAGGGTTGAACGTTTAGGCCTAAAGCACTGGATATTCGTGAATAGCCTGCTATAATGCGGCTTCTGTGTCGGGGCGTAGCGCAGCCTGGTAGCGCACTTGCATGGGGTGCAAGGGGTCGCGAGTTCGAATCCCGCCGCCCCGACCAATAGAATCAAGCACTTAGGCCAGTCGAAAGACTGGCCTTTTTGCTTTTCCTCCGCCGATTTTGGTTTGGGGGCCAGATTGGGGGCGCCCGCATTTGAGGCCGCAGGTGGGATGAGCCTTGCAGGGCGCCGCGGGGATGACGGGCGTGCCCCAGCGGTTCGATCCTCATAGCGCTCCGGTACGGAATCGGTCGCGTTCTGGGGTGTGACTGCGATCACGCGCGTGCGTGTTCCGCAGCCTCGAGGAAGTCCTGCATGATGGGGCTGCCGTCCAGCAGATCGCCGTCTCCGCGCTGGAACTCGGGATGCCACTGGCAGCCGAAGAGGTAGCTGGAGCCCCGCCAGCGGATCGCCTCGATCACGCCGTCACCCGCCGAGCGGGCCTCGACCTGCAGGTCGGCGCCAAGTTCGCGCACAGCCTGATGGTGGATGCTGTTGACGCGGCCGCCCGTGCGCTCCGGGTACAGATTCGCAAGCCGGCTGCCGGGCGCGAAGTCGACGCAGTGGTAGTGTCGATCGTAGAGGTCCTCGCTGCGGTGTGCGATCGCTCCTGGCACATATTCCGTGATGTCCTGCCACAGCGTGCCGCCACAGGCCACATTGATGAGTTGCGCCCCGCGGCAGACGCCCAGAACGGGCTTGCCCTGGATGACAAACTCCCAAAGCAGTTCGATCTCGTAGAGGTCGCGCACGCGATCGCCGGTCCAGTCCGGCCGCAGGGCCTCCTCGTGGTAAGTCGACGGGCTCACGTCCGCGCCGCCCTGCAGCACCAGCCCGTCGAGGCTGCTGACATAGTCGCGCACCGAGATCTGCGCGCGCCGCAATCCCAGGTGCTCGCCGATGGTCGGGACCATGAGCGCCAGCGCACCGTGGGACATGATCCAGTGCGCCATCGATTGCTCGAGGTACTGCAGCGTCTTGCCCGGAAAGCCGAGTTCGGCCGGCGGGCTGTGCATCAGGCGGGCCGACAGGCCGATGCGCAGCGGCTGGCGGCTCACATCGCGCCTCCCTGCGCCCAGCGCGTGCATTGGGCCATCACCACTTCGGCCAGCGGCGCCCCGTCCTCATGCTGCGCGCGCAGCCAGCGGGCGTCGTTGCGGCCGGCGAGCGCGTCGGCCCTCAGACCGGCGAGCACTGCGTCGGTGCCGAGCTCGATGGCGTGCTGTTCGATGCATTCGATGCTCGATGCGATCGCTTCGGCGATCGGCGTGTGCTCGTGCGTTTCCGGGTGCACATAGACGCCTTGGTAGCCGAAGCGGCAGGCCTGAAAACGATTGAAGGTGTAGACGAGGTAATCGTCCTCGGCGAGCCGCAGCGGCCGCTCGATCATCAGATAGCGTGCCAGGGTCTGGATGTAGGCGGCCACGGCGGCTGCCCGCTGCACCGTCAGCGGGGTATCCATGACGCGGATCTCGATCGTCCCGTACTCGGGCTTGGGGCGGATGTCCCAGTAGAAATCCTTCATGCTGCTGACCACGCCGGTGCTGGCCATCTTCTCGAAGTAGCGCTCGAAATCACGCCAGTTGTCGACGAAGGGTGCGCGGCCGGAAAGCGGGAAGGCGAGTACGGAGTTGAGCCGCGCGGATTCGAACCCGGTGTCCTGTCCCTGGACGAATGGCGAGGAGGCGGACAGCGCGATCAGATGCGGGATATAGCGTGAAAGCCCATGCAGCAGGTAGAGCGCGATGTCGGGGCTGGGGCAGCCGACATGCACGTGCTGCCCGAACACGGTGAACTGCTTGGCGAGGTAGCCATAGAGGTCGGACAGATACTGGAAACGGGGGCCGTCGAAGATGCGCCTCTCGCCCCAGTTCTGGAAGGCGTGGGTGCCGCCACCGCAGATGCCCACATTGAGCCGGCGCGCTGCGGACCCGAGCGCGTCGCGCAGGGATTCGAGCTGCGCGCAGATCGTCTCGTACTGGTCGCAGACCCCGGTCGACAGCTCGATCATGGAGCAGGTCATCTCGGGTTTGATGTCACCCTGCAGTTCGGTGCGTGACAACGCGCGCAGCAAGTCCTCCGCCACCGGCGCGAGATCGTAATCATGGGTGCCGACCAGTTGCAGCTCCAGTTCCACGCCGATGGACAATGCGCGTGATGGCGCGAACGATTCGAGTCTCATCACCTGTCTCCGATACGACTTTCACGGCTGTGCAACAGCGCCCAGCGCGTGGCGATGGCGCCGAGCGCGCCCAGTACCGCCGTCATTGCGAGCACGACTGCCTGAATGCGCTCGCCGAATTCCGGAAAAACCTGGCGGACGTCCTCGACCTGGAGCAGGGCCAGCACGGAAAGCGGCATCAGCGCCATGCCGAGCGCGAAACTCCTGGACCGATCCAGACCGCTGCGGTCGCCGAAGGCGAGCGTGCCGCCGAGTTTGCCGAGGGCCCGTGCGGCGATCGCCACGAGGGCAAGGCCTGCGCCCAGAGCCAGGTGGCTCAGGTTCGCAGTCGCGCCAGCCAGGATGAAGGCGACGATCACCAGCGTGCTGGTCACGCTGCCGAACTGTGAAGCCCACAGATGGGGCCGGGGGTCGAGCCATCTCACCAGTGCGCCGCCGATCAATGGCGCGAGTGCGAGCGGCAGCCTGAGTGCGTGCAGCACCGCAACGGCCACGACCAGAAGGGCGATGGTCGCTGCAGGGCCCTGCTCGGATTCGGCGCCGACGATCTTGCGCAATCCGGCATATGCGGCGGCGATCAGCATGCCGCCCACGATGGAGCCGACGAGCAGATAGAGCGGATGCAGCAGCGCGATGCCTCCGCCGCCATGGACGCCATGCAACCCGCCCATCACGAGCTTGAGAAGCACGACCGATGCCGCTGCGTTGAGGGCGCACAGCGCCAGCAGGCGATCGGTCACCTGTCCGCTGGCCCGCTGTTCGGCCACGACCCGCATCACGACCACCGGCGAAGTGCCGACCGATATCGCCGCGATGGCCAGGGCGAGCATCGTGTCGCCGCTGATTGCCTGCAGGGCGGAGAACGTCAGCAGGAAGCTGAGGGCGATCTCCGCCAGGCTGGTCGCGAACAGCCACGGGTTGGCGCTGAACCAGCGCACGTCGAGGCGCATGCCCAGCTCGAACAGCAGCAGCGCCAGGCACAGCTCGAGTGCGCTGCGATAGCCAGCCAGTTCCGACGCATCGAAGGAACCGAGCAGCACGGGACCGAGCAGCAGTCCGGCGGCTGCATAGCCGCTGACCGTCGGGAGCCTGGCGCGCCGGCTGGCCTCGCCAGCCAGGGCGGTCAGGATCAGCGCAAGGCCGACCGGCAGGAGTGCGCCGAAGCGGGGTGGCCAGTCGGGCCAGATAGGAAAATCCATCGGAAGCGTTCCAGTTAGGGGTGACGGTCGAAGGATCGTCACGCGCCCGCCTTGCGCGGGACGGCTGGGAAATACGAGCTGCGTCGAGCTCGGAATATTTGGAACAATATAATTGATTCAAATCACCGCTGGCAACGGCCAGAGCAGGGGACCCCTCACAGGCGGCGCCTTCCTCGCGCACGGGCGTGTCGCTGACGGCGCCCGCCTGCCTCGCTGCCGACGGGCGGAAGCGCAGCAACGCAGACGGCGAATGCAGGACCCGCAGGCCCTTGTCTGCGGTGGCGCGCCGGACAGTTCGTTTCCCTGTGCTAGAATTTTCGCCTCTCAGTGAGCGGATCTGCATATCCGCCGTGTTCGTCAATGCTCTGCATGGACTCGAAATGCGCATTCTGGTCAGTAACGACGACGGTTATTTCGCCCCGGGGATCGCCGCGCTTGCGGAAGCGCTCGGCACGCTCGGCGAGGTCACGGTCGTTGCCCCGGAGCGCGATCGCAGCGGTGCGAGCAACTCGCTCACGCTGGATCGCCCGCTGTCGCTGCGGCGCGCCGCGAACGGATTTCATTTTGTGAACGGCACGCCGACCGATTGCGTCCATCTGGCCGTCACCGGCATGCTCGACCACCTTCCGGACATGGTCGTGTCCGGCGTCAACCATGGCGCCAACATGGGGGACGACACCGTGTATTCGGGCACTGTGGCGGCGGCCACCGAAGGGTTTCTGCTCGGCGTGCCGTCGATTGCCGTGTCGCTGGTGAGCAAGTCGGCGTCCGATTTCTCGGCGGCGGCCAGAGTCGCGCGCGATCTTGCCGAGCGCTTCATGCGCGCTCCGTTCCGCCAGCCGGTGTTGCTCAACGTCAATGTGCCCGATCTTCCCTACGAAAACCTGGGGGAGATCAGGGTCACCCGACTGGGCAGGCGTCACAAGGCCGAACCGGTGGTGCGCAGCGTGACCCCACGCAACGAAACGGTGTATTGGGTCGGTGCAGCGGGTGGGGCAGCCGATGCGGGTGAAGGGACGGACTTCCACGCGGTGGCCAACGGCTTCGTGTCGGTCACGCCCCTGCAATTGGATCTGACCCATACTGGCCTCATCGGGCCAGTCAACGACTGGTTGAAGCTGTGACGATACGCAGTGCGGACGCGGGACAGGCAACGCGTGCGCGTGCGCGCATGGTCGAGCGCCTGCGTGTCCAGGGGATTCGTGACGAGCGGGTGCTGGCTGCGATGCAGGGCGTGCCGCGTCATCAGTTCGTCGAGGAAGGGCTCGCTTACAGTGCCTACGACGACACGCCGTTGCCGATCGGATTCCAGCAGACGATCTCGCAGCCATTCGTCGTCGCGCGGATGATCGAGTTGCTGCGCGTGGGCCGCGAGTTGGGCAAGACGCTGGAGGTCGGAGCGGGTTGCGGCTATCAGGCAGCAGTCCTGTCGCAACTGGCCAACGAGGTCTATGCGGTGGAGCGCATCCGGCCCTTGCTCGATCGGGCGCGTGCCAACCTGCGCCCGCTGAGACTGCCCAACGTACGGCTGAAACTTGCCGACGGTAGCCTGGGCTTGCCCGAAGCGGCACCGTTCGACAGCATCATCGTCGCTGCAGCCGCAATCGGCCTGCCGCAGGCACTGAAGGAACAACTCGCGCCGGGCGGTCGTCTCATCGTCCCGGTAGGTTCGGCGGAGCAGCGCCTGCTGCTCGTCGAGCGACAGGGAAACATATTCAGGGAAAGCTGGCACGAGGCGGTTCGATTCGTGCCGCTCCTTGCTGGTACGGAATGAAACACTTCGATCGATTCATGAAACGAAAGCACACGACGGCCGCGCTGCTTATTGCCGTCCTCATGTTGTCCGGTTGCGCGTCGCGCGTCACCGCGCCGGTACGCGATGGCGGGGCGCCGCCTTCTGCTGCCGCGCCGCAGGCGGCCGGAATGCACGTCGTCCGTCCGGGCGAAACGCTGATCGGCATCGCGCGCCAGTATGGGCAGACGATTCCGAACCTGGTTGCATGGAATGGCCTCACCGATCCGAACCAGATCCATGTGGGGCAGAGCCTGCGCGTCCTGCCGCCGGGTACGGGTGAGGCGGGTGGCGAAGTCGCCACCGCGATTCCGGTCGCCCCCTCCGGTGTCGCGGTCACGCCGGTTGCGCCCACTGGCGGTGAAGGTGCCTCGGTGCCGATCAAGCAGGCGCCGCTCGGCGGGCGCCAGCCGTATTCGGATGACGCATGGGCGAAGCTCAATGCCGGCGCTGCACCCCAGCCGGCGCAGCCCGCTGCCCCGGCGGTGGGGCCGGCGCAGGGCAATGGCGACTGGCTCTGGCCGGCGAAGGGCAAGCCGATCGCCGGTTTCAACGAAAGCACGAACAAGGGTGTGGACATCTCCGGTAACCCTGGCGACCCGGTTTACGCCTCCGCGGCGGGCAAGGTCGTCTATGCCGGCAGTGGCCTTCGCGGCTACGGCAAGCTGGTTGTGATCAAGCATAACCAAGAGTACAACTCCGTTTATGCTCACAACCAGAAGCTGCTCGTGAAGGAGGACGATGTCGTCGCCAAGGGGCAGCAAATTGCCGAACTTGGAAACACCGAAGCCGATCGCCCCAAACTGCATTTCGAGATCCGCAAACAGGGCAAGGCGGTCGATCCGATGAAATATCTCCCGGCGCGCTGAAGGAGTGACGGATGGAAGAACCGGTCGATCTGGACGATCTCGAAAGTCAGGAGCCGGATCTTCCTCTGGAAGTGGAAGTCTTCGCCAGCCCGCAGCAGGGCCCGGCGGTCGAGAACGACTTCCTCAGCGATGTCACGCAGCTCTATCTGAACGAGATCGGCGCCAATCCGCTGCTCACGCCCGACGAAGAACTGCGGCTGGCCAGGCAGGTGCGCGGCGGCGATTTCGCTGCGCGGCAGACGATGATCGAGCGCAACCTGCGGCTGGTCGTCAATATCGCCAAGCATTACCTTAACCGCGGCATTCCGTTGCTCGATCTCGTGGAGGAGGGCAACCTCGGGCTCATGCATGCGCTCGAAAAGTTCGACCCCGAGCGCGGTTTCCGTTTTTCCACCTATGCCACCTGGTGGATCCGGCAGAACATCGAGCGCGCGATCATGAACCAGTCGCGCACCATCCGGCTCCCGGTCCATGTCGTGAAGGAGCTCAACCAGGTGCTGCGTGCGCAGCGTTCGCTGGAGGCTGCTTCAAATGGCGAGTCGACGCCGGAAGGCATCGCGCAGCGCCTGAACAAGCCGGTGGAGGAGGTGCGTGCGGTGCTGGCGCTGAGCGAGCACACCGCCTCGCTCGATGCGCCACTGGACATCGACCCGACGCTGTCGATCGGCGAGTCGCTGGCAGACGACCATGTCGAGACGCCCGACCTTCAGATTCACTCGTCCGAGGTCGAGCATCTCGTGCGCGACTGGATCAAGATGCTCAGCGACAAACAGCGGCTCGTGATCCGGCACCGTTATGGCATCGACGAATGCGAGCTGCTGACGCTGGAGGAACTCGCGCTGCGCCTCGAACTCACCCGCGAACGTGTGCGCCAGATCCAGCTCGAGGCCCTCAGCCAGTTGCGGCGCATCCTGAAGCGTCGTGGCATTGGCCGCGACGCGCTGCTCTGAGCGCGTCCTCGTTCGGAAGCTCCCGCAGCCGCGGCGTTCAGTCGGGCGGAAACACGCGGCGATAGAATGCGCGGCTCGCGTAGGCCATCGTCGGCAGCGAGTACAGCAGCAGCGGCAGCAGCCATGCACTGAGCAGCATCACGCCCGCGATCAGCAGGCCCCAGCAGATCATCACCTGGAAGCGACCGAATACCGCTCGCACGCTGGCGACCACCCCCGACACCAGGTTGGCTCGCCGTTCGTGGATCAGCGGGATCGAGAACGCCGTGACGCAGAACAGGATGAAGGCAAGACCGGCCCCCATCAGCGCGCTGAAGCCGAGAAAGCTCATGACATCCGCTTCGCCGCGCAGGAATTCGCGGAAGCCGCGGGGCGAGTGGGCGACCATGAAGCCGTATAGCGTTCCCGCGTCGGTGAGCCAGATCAGCAGCAGCAGGGCGCACACGAAGGACACGACCCAGCCGCCGCGTGGCAGGCTGCGAAAGCCGCGCGACACGTCCGCGAGCGCGGGCTTGCCGCCTGCATCGTGCCGATCGGCGATGGCAAAGAAGCCGGCGAGGATGGCCGGCCCGATCAGCACGAAACCGCCGGCGGCGGACACGCTCAGCGGTGCGATGGACAGCCACTCCAGCGTCAGGAAAAGCACGGCGCCGACCACGGCGAAGAGGGCCGCACAGGCCATGCTCAGGGAAATGGTTGCGCGAAATGTCGCGTGCCCCTCGCGCAGCGCGGCTGCGATGTCGCGCATGCCCACGCGCGCCGGTCGCAGGCTGGCGGTGGGGTCCAGCCCGAGTGCGAGCACCAGGCCAAGCGCCGTGGATGGCATGTCCGCGCCGGCGAGCGGCGAAAATGAATCGAACAGCGGCTGGATGATCATGGCGCCTCCTTCCCGACGCCATGATTCTCGGCGCTGCCCGGCCACGTCGCCTTGACCCGCATCACTTCGTCGGCCCGCCTGCAGGTGGCACAGCCGTGGCGGGCGGCCCCGCGGGGAACTACCGGGTGGCGTCAGGCTGTTGCGCGAGCTGGGTGGTGCGGCGCGCACGCAGCGCTTCGGCCAGCTCGAATACCGACATCGCGTAGAAGCTGCTGCGGTTGTAGCGCGTGATGACGTAGAAGTTGCGGTAGCCGAGCCAGTACTCGGTGGTCGCGCCCGGCGTCACGAGATCGACGAGAGTGGCGGTGGCGGCCGCTGGTGCACCGCTGATCGTCGTCACGCCGGCGTCGGCCAGCGCGCTGGGTTCGAGGCTCGGCTCGATGCCTGCAGCCACCAGCGGTCCGGGATCCACCACGGCGCTGAAACGCGCGCGCTCGGCGACCGGCTCGCCGCTGCGCCAGCCGTGCACATGCAGGTAGTTGGCGACGCTGCCGATCGCATCGGCCGGGCTGGCGTCGAAGTCGATGTGGCCGTCGCCGTCGAAATCCACGCCAAAATTGCGCACGCTGCTGGGCAGGAATTGCGGATAGCCAAGCGCGCCGGCGTAGGAGCCGTAAAAGCTCTGTGGTGCGCGGCCCTGGTCGCGTGCGAGCAGCAGCAGTGCCTCGAGTTCGCGGCGAAAGAGCGATGCGCGCGGCGGGTAGTCGAAGGCGAGCGTCGCCAGTGCGGACAAGGTCTCGAAATTGCCCGTGTTGCGGCCATAGACGGTCTCGACGCCGATGATGGCGACGATGAACTCGATGGGCACGCCGTAGCGTTCGGAGGCGCGCTGCAGGTCGGCTTCGTTCTCCGCCCAGAAGGCCAGCCCGCCGTCGATGCGCAGTCGGTCGAGGAAGCGCGCGCGATACTTCTGCCACGAGCGGACGCCAGGGCGACTCGGTGGCGAGATGAGGCGGATCACCTGCGGTTCGTGCTGGGCGAGGCCAAGCGCGGCAGTGACGGCCGCGGCGTCGAAGCCATGCTTCTCGACCATCTCGCGCACGAAGGCCTGTGCGTCGTCCTGCTCGAGGAACGACGCCTCCGCGGTGCTTGGCAGGGCCGTCGCGAAGGAGCCGGTGACGAGCGCGAACGCGACGATTGAGGTGCGAACGGAGTTTTTCATTGCAGTTCGAATTTGCGTATCTGTCGGTTCAGCGCGCGGATCTCCGCGCGGTCGGCGGCTGCGCCGTAGCGCAGGCGCCCATAGAGTTCGGTGAGGCGCAGCAGCTCGTCCGCCTGCCGGGGCAGGGCAGCGGCCAGCCTGCGGCCGTAATCGCGCGGGCCTTCCCAGGGGGCCCGAGGATGACCGGCGCGGGCGAGTCGGTTGCAGAAGGTCTGCCAGCTTCGTTCGAGCGGGTCACGCGTCCGGCGCTGCCAGCTCGCCCAGGCCATCAGGATGCCGAGCAGGCTCAGGCCAGCACCCGACATCATCGCGACGAGCTGGGGCCAGTCGACCTCGCGGAAGCCCAGCCGCGCGAGCAGCTCTCGCTGCTTCTCCGGATTGTAGCCAAGAACGCGCTGATCCCAGGCATTGGCGAGCGCCTCCCAGCGGTGACGAAGGCTGCGAAGCCAGCCCAGATCCTGACGCATCATCAGCGGCAGCGCCTCGCCTTCCGGCAGCGCGGCCGCCAGGCCGGCCTCGATGCGCTGAGGGGCAGCCAGCGCGGTGGGATCCACCCGGACCCAGCCACGCCCGGCAAGCCACACCTCCGCCCAGGCGTGCGCGTCGGATTGGCGCACGACGAGATGGCCGTCGATCGGGTTGATCTCGCCGCCCTGATAGCCGGCCACCACGCGTGCCGGCACGCCCGCGGCCCGCATCAGCACGGTGAAGGCCGACGCGAAGTGCTCGCAGAAGCCGCGGCGAACGTCGAAAAGGAATTCATCGACCGAATCATGGCCGAGCAGAGGGGGCTTCAGCGTGTAGGTGAGGCGGCTGCTGCGCAGGTAGGCGAGGACGCGTTCCAAGATCACTGCGTCCGAACCGGCGCCTGCCGCGAGCTGGCGGGCAAGGTCGCGGCTGCGGGGGTTGACGCCGTCTGGCAGGGCAAGTGCAGCAGCCAGCGTTGCTTGCGCGTCCTGCAGGCCGGTCGTGGTGTCAGGCCAGGAACTGAGGTCGAAGCGGCTGCGGTTCTGCAGGGGGCGCGCCAGCAGCGCCTGCGCGAAGCTGGTGAAGCGAACCGGGCCCACGCCAGCGTCCGCACCGGCACCCGGGAAATCGAGCGCCAGCAGCCAGCGCTGGTCGTGAGGCTCGAGCGTGATGCGGTAGTCGAAGCGGCGCCCGGATGGGGTATAGAACGGCGTGCTGGCCTCGAGGGGTCGTTCCGCTCGCCAGGTGCGTCCGTCGAAGCGGGTGAATACCGGGCCGCGCCAGTAGCGCGCCGACGGTTCGGGCGGTGATCCGCTGAATTCGACGCGAAAGGCGATGTCGGGTGAGGCAATCAGGTCACTGATGGACCCCGGGCTCATCGTGTCGGACAGGCCCGAGCGCGCGCTCGCCGCATCCGCGGGCAACCCCCAGAGCGGCCCCTGCACGCGGGGGAAGAGCAGGAACAGCATCAACATGAAGGGCAGGCCCTGTGCCAGCAGCAGCGCGGCGGTGCGCATCTGTTCGCGGTGCGCCGCGGTCGGGTCGGCCAGCGCAAGCAGCGCGACGACGGCAAGCCACGTGCCCGACAGCGCCGCCAGAGCGACCGGCGGCGACTGATCCTCGAAGAACACCGCCATCTGCAGGAAGAAGCACAGCAGCACGGCGGCGCGGACATCCCGTGAGCGGCGGATCTCGAGCAACTTGAGGCACAGCAGCAGGGCGAGCAGCGCGACGCCGGGATCCTTGCCGAAGAAGTGCCCGTATGTCTGTCGCACCGCAACACCGCAGGCCAGCGTGAGCAGCAACAGCAGCAGGCGGTGCGGCGGCTGGCGGCGCTGCCACAGCAGCCACGCGCGCCAGCCCAGCAGGGACGCGCAGGCGGCGATGATCCACCACGGCAGATAGCCGGCGTGAGGCGCAAGTGTGACGCCGGCCGCGGCAAGCAGCCACAGTCCCTGCTGCAGCGTCAGCGAAGGCGGCGGCAGGCTGCCGATCGCCCGGCCCGCGTGCGCGTCGTGTCGTGTAGGTTCAGCGCGCATCCTGTGTGGATCCCGCCAGCGGTGTGTCGGTCGTGCGGTACAGCGCCAGGGCCCGCAGGCATCGATGCAGGTGGGGCTCACCGTGGCCGGCATCGATCCGCGCCGAAGGTAGCTCCAGCCCGTAGCGATGGCCCGCCCGCTCCGCCGCGAGCAGCCATGCAGCGAGGCGGGAAAGCCGCTCCTCGTCACCCAATGTGGCGGGCAGTGTGTGCCAGTCGAGGACCACGTCTTCGCCGCGCTGTCCGGCGTACTGCTTGGTGAGGAGGGGCGCGCCGCGTGCCAGCGCCTTCCAGGCGACATGGCGCGGCGAGTCGCTGTCGCGGTACGGACGCAGGCCGTGGAAATCCTCGTCCCCCGTGTTCGCAAGCCGGCGGCCGTTGCCGCCTTCGGCCGCACCCAGCGGCAGCGGCGGAGGCGTTGGCTCCGGTTGCGGATACACGATGCAGGCGAGATCGGGAATGAAGACGCTCCAGGCGCGGATGAGGCCCAGCGGCCAGGTCGTCTCGAGCGTTGTCCGGCCGGCACGTAGCCATCCGCGGCGGGTCGCAAGGCAGGCAAGTTCGACGCTCGTGACGTCGGCGGCGGCCAGATCGAAGGCCGTCTCGCCGCCGCGTGCGCGCAGGCGCAGGGCAGGGCGCCGCGAGGAGCGGAGATTGGCCACCTGGAAGACGAACCGCGCGGATTCGCCACAGAATGCCGGCTCGCAGCGGCCCGCGCTCACGCTCAGGCAGAACAGGTTGCGGAAGGCGTGGATGATGCTGGCGACGCCGATGCCGGCGATCAGGAAGGTGAGTCCGTAGCCGAGGCTGAGGCTGTAGTTGATCGAGGCGATCAGCATCGCCAGCAGCGCCGCGGCCAGACCCAGCCCGGCACTGGTGGGCAGCACGTAGATGCGCCGCTGGTGCAGCAGGATGGGAGACGGCTCCGGGCGAGCCAGGCGGAACAGCCAGCGGTCCAGCAGCGGGCGGACAGTCCTGCGCAGCGTGCTCGCGAGGGGCAGCGTCGCCGACGGCATCAATGCAGTGCGACGGATTGGAGCAGGCGCAGCAGCGCGGCCTGCGGTACGTTGCGGCCGTCGCCGGCGAGGTGCAGCCGATGCCCGGCGACGTGCGCAAAGACTGCCTGAACGTCCTCCGGCAGCACATGGTCGCGGCCGTCGATCAGGGCCCAGGCGCGCGCTGCTGCAATCAAGGCCAGCCCGGCTCGCGGGCTCAGGCCGGCGGCGAGCGAGGCGTCGGTACGGGTGGCGGCGAGCAGGGCCTGCACGTAGTCGATCAGCGCATCGGCCACGGTGACGTCTTGCGCAGCATGCTGAAGTGCGCGCAACTCGTCGATCGAAAGCACCGGCTGCTGGCGCTCCAGCAATCGGCGGCGATCTTCGCCCATGAGCAGCGCGCGCTCGGCGGCGCGCGCCGGGTAGCCGAGGTGGATACGCATCAGGAAGCGATCGAGCTGGCTCTCGGGGAGCGGAAAGGTGCCGATCTGGTTCGCCGGATTCTGGGTCGCGATGACGAAGAACGGACTCGGCAGGGCGAGGGTGCGGCCGTCGGCGGTGACCTGGCGCTCCTCCATCGCCTCGAGCAGCGCACTCTGTGTCTTCGGTGTCGCGCGGTTGATCTCGTCGGCAAGGATCAACTGGGCGAAGAGGGGGCCGGGATGGAAGCGAAAGCTGCCTGTTTCCCGATCGAAGATCGAAACGCCGACGATGTCCGCCGGCAGCAGGTCGCTGGTGAACTGGATGCGCTGGAACTGCAGACCGAGCAGCCGCGCGAACACGTGCGCGAGCGTGGTCTTGCCCACGCCGGGGACGTCCTCCACCAGCAGATGGCCGCGTGCGATGAGACAGGCGAGCGCAAGTCGCAGTTCGTGTTCCTTGCCGAGGATGATGCGGCTGGCGGCTTCGAGGAGGCGGTCTGCATGACGATCGGGCATGACGCGGCGTACTGTGATTTTGCTGTTGAAGCGGTGATAATAGACGACAAACAAGGCGCAGCCGCCCGAATGACAGGCCCGGAGCCGCAGTGTTCCCGGGCCGCAGGCGTCATCTGGCGCCAGGGAGTTCGGATCCGATCAGGAATGGGGGAGGCATGACGACGACGGCGTTCATCACGCACCGTGAGTGCTGGCTGCACGACATGGGCAAGTTTCATCCGGAATGCCCGGACCGGCTGGCGGCGATCAACGATCGCCTGATTGCCGCCGGGCTCGATCTGTACCTGTCCTTCTACGACGCGCCCGTCGCCACTGCGGAACAGGTCTGCAGGGTGCATCCGGCGAGTTATTTCGATGAGCTGATCGCCAACGTGCCGGAGCATGGCATCCGTCACCTCGATCCGGACACGGCCATGAACCCGAACACCATGAAGGCGGCGCTGCGCTCGGCCGGTGCGGGGGTGCTGGCGACCGACCTGGTCATGAAGGGGGAAATCGAGAACGCCTTCTGCGCCATCCGCCCGCCTGGCCATCACGCCGAGCGAGCGAAAGCGATGGGCTTCTGCTTCATCAACAACGTCGCCGTGGCAGCGCGCCACGCGATCGACGTGCATGGGCTTGAGCGCGTCGCCATTGTCGATTTCGACGTCCATCACGGCAACGGCACGGAAGACATCTTCCGCAACGACCCGCGGGTGATGATGGCGGGCATCTTCCAGCATCCCTTTTACCCATACTGCGGGGTCGAGAATGCGCCGGCGCACATGTGCAACGTGCCGCTGCCGGCAGGCACGCGCGGCGACGGTTTCCGCCAGGTCTTCAGCGACATCATCGTGCCGGCACTGCGCAACCACAATCCGCAGATGATCTTGGTGTCGGCAGGCTTCGACGCGCACTACGAGGACGATATGGGCTCGCTCGGGCTGCTGGAAGCCGACTACGTCTGGGCGACGCAACAGATCAAGGGCGTCGCCGAGGATTGCGGCCACAAGCGTATCGTGTCGATGCTAGAGGGCGGATATGCGCTGTCCTCGCTCGCTCGCTCGGTGGTTGCGCACATCAAGGCGCTGGCCGATCTGTAGCGCTTACCGGGTGTTGCAATGCCCCGAGCAGGAAAACGTCCGGCCATCTAGCCGAGTCGCGGCGATGGGTTAGAATCCAGTTTTTGTCGCCCCGCCCATCACCATGATTACCGGATCGATTGTCGCCATCGTCACTCCCATGCTTGACGATGGCAGCCTGGATTTCCCCCGCCTGCGCAGCCTCATCGACTGGCACATCGCCGAAGGGACCGACGGCATCGTGATCGTCGGCACCACCGGTGAATCCCCCACCGTCAGCGTCGAGGAGCACTGCGAACTCATCCGCGTGACAGTCGAGCACGCTGCCGGCCGCGTGCCGGTGATCGCGGGCACCGGCGCCAACTCGACGGCCGAAGCGATCGAACTCACGCGCTTTGCGAAGTCGGCCGGAGCCGATGCACACCTGTCGGTGGTGCCTTACTACAATCGCCCGACGCAGGAAGGCCTGTACCGCCACTTCCGCTCCATCGCCGAGGCGGTCGACCTCCCGCTGATCCTCTACAACGTGCCGGGCCGCACGGTTGCCGACCTGGCCAACGATACCACCTTGCGCCTGGCGGAAGTCCCGAACATCGTCGGCATCAAGGATGCGACGGGCAGCATCGATCGTGCCTGCGACCTGATCGCGCGCGCGCCGAAGGATTTTGCCCTGTACAGCGGCGACGACATGACGTCTGCCGCCTTCCTGATGCACGGTGGCCATGGCGTGATCTCGGTGACCGCCAACCTTGCGCCGCGTGCGATGCACGAACTGTGCGCCGCTGCCGCGGCAGACGATGCCCGACGCCTGCGTGAGACCAACGCCAAGCTCGTGCCGCTGCATCGCGACCTCTTCTGCGAGGCGAATCCCATTCCGGTGAAGTGGGGCGTGGCACGCATGGGCCTCATCGGCTATGGCCTGCGCCTGCCGCTGACCCCGCTTTCCGAATCGCAGCATGAGCGCGTCCTGAAGGCGATGCGCACGGCGGGCATCGACGTCTGACACGCACTACCACACCAGGAACCTCATGAATCGCTCCCTGCGTACCACTGCTTCCTTCACTGCGGCGTCAATTCTCCTGGCCGGCTGCAGCGGAAGTCTGCTCGAATCCAAACGTATCGACTACAAGAGTGCGCGCCAGGTTGCGCCGCTCGAGATTCCCCCGGACCTGACTGCGCCCACGCGCGACGACCGTTACGCCGTGCCGGACGTCGCGCCGCGCGGCGTGGCGACCTATTCGGCCTACGCGGCAGATCGCGCCGGCCAGCCCACCACTGCATCGACTTCGGGTGAAGTGCTTGCGACGCCGGACAAGATGCGCATCGAGCGTGCCGGCACGCAGCGCTGGCTGGTGGTTCCGGGAACGCCGGATACGCTGTGGCCGCAGGTCAAGGATTTCTGGCTAGAACTCGGCTTCATCCTCAACATCGATAGTCCCAACATCGGCGTCATGGAAACCGACTGGGCCGAAGATCGCGCCAAGATCCCGCAGGACGTCATCCGCTCGACGATCGGCAAGGTGCTCGATGGGCTGTATTCGACGCCGAATCGGGACAAGTTCCGCACCCGCCTGGAGCCCGGCAAGGAGCCCGGCACCGTGGAGATCTACGTCAGCCACCGCGGCATGATGGAAATCTATCCGACGGAAGCGAAGGACACGACGATCTGGCAGCCGCGTCCGGCCGATCCCGAGCTCGAGGCGGAGATGCTGCGCCGGCTAATGGTGCGCCTGGGTGCCGACGAGGCGCGCGCAAAGGCGGCCCTTGCGACGGCGCCGGTTGCCGAGCGTGCGAAGATCGCGTCGGCGTCGAATGGTCAGGTGAGCCTGACGATGGATGAGCCGTTTGACCGTGCATGGCGCCGCGTCGGGCTGGCGCTCGATCGCATCGGCTTCACCGTGGAAGACCGCAACCGCACCGAAGGTCTGTACTTTGTGCGCTATGTTGACCCGGATGCGGACACCAAGGCCAAGAGCAGCAGTGGTTTCCTGTCCCGTCTCGCCTTCTGGCGCAGCAGCGACAAGCCGGCGGCGGCGGGTAGCGAATATCGCCTGCGCGTGCAGGGGCTGGGCGATCAAGCAAGGGTTTCAGTGCTGACGCGCGAGGGCGGCGCGGACAATTCCGACACCGCGAAGCGGATTCTCGGCTTGCTGCAGCAGGAACTTCGCTGA
>JAFEFM010000053.1 GCA_018240585.1 Pseudomonadota bacterium | reverse complement strand
AGGAACTGGCGCCGGCCCGGATCCTGTTTGTCCATGTCTGTCTCCTTTGGTGTTTGACTGCTGCGGATACCGCTCAGGCGACCGCCATCTCGCCGGCCAGCGCCATCAGGCGCAGGCGGGTGATCACGAAGATCTGCGCAAGGCACTCTTCGAGTTCGGCGTCGCTGTCGTTGGCGAGTCGTCGCTCGAACTCGCTGAAGATCTGGTCCTTGGTGTAGCGGCGCACGGCGATGATGAAGGGGAATCCATGGGTTACCCGGTAGCGCTGGTTCAGATCGCGCATGTGCGCCATCTCCTCCCGTGTCAGCGCATCGAGCCCGGCGCTGGCCTGCTCCGAGACGGAGTGGTCGGTCATCGTGCCCTCCTCGGCCTCCCTGCCCGCGAGATCCGGGTGTACGCGCAGCAGCGCAACCTGCTCCTTGCGCGGCAGGGCGCGCACCACTGATTTCATCGCATCGTGCACCGCGCCCATGTCGGCGAACGGGCGCGCCTGCCAGGCACGTTCCGCCACCCATGGCGAATGCTCGAAGATGCCACCGAAGGCCTTCACGAAGGCATCCCGCTCCATCGCATTGATCTGGTCGATCGAGGTCTGCATGAGTCCTGTCTCCTGGCCGGCCCATGCCGGCGTGTCCTTGTTTTCGGCAAGCATCGTTCTTGCGTGATGGGCAGTATATTTTCGGGAAACGGGGCGAAACGGCGGCACGGCTATACTCGGCATAACCTGACCCGATAGCCCCGCGCACGGACCGCATATGCCGAAAGCCGCCGATTCACTGGACACGCATCTGCTGCGCGTGCTGTGCACGCTGGTCGTCGAACGCAGCGTGTCGCGCACCGCGATCAAGCTGAACCAGTCGCAGCCGGCGATCAGCAATGCACTCAAGCGGCTTCGGGAGATCTTCAAGGACCCGCTGTTCGCGCTCGACAAGGGGCGGCTGATCCCGACCGAGCGCGCGCTCGAACTGCACGGCACGGCGCGCACCATCCTCGGCGACATCGACAAGCTGTTTGCCGAGCCCAAGAGCTTCGATCCGGCCCAGAGTGAAGTCAGCTTCAGGATCGGAACGCCGGACTTCCTGTCGGTGGTGTTCCTGTCGGGCGTCGTCGAGCGCATGCGGCGCGAGACCCCGCACGCGCGGCTCATCATCCATCCGCTGGGGCCCGGCTTCGACTACCAGCGTGCGCTCGCCGACGGTGAACTCGACGTGGTGATCGGCAACTGGCCCACCCCACCCGACAGCCTGCACCTGACCACGCTGATCGAAGACGAGGTGGTGTGCGTTGTCGGCCGCAACCATCCGCTCGCGCGCAAGGGCATGAGCGCCGAGCAGTATCTGCGCGCCGCCCACATCGTGCCGACGCCGTATTCGGTCGTGCACCGCGGGGTGGTCGACACCCACCTCGCCAGCCTCAACCTGTCACGCAATGCAACGGTAGTGCTGCCCTATTTCAGCATGGCGCTCTACCTGCTGCCGGGCACCGACCTCGTGTTCACCACCAGCCGCCATTTCGCGCGCCACTTCGCGAAATTCCTGCCGCTCGCCATCCTGCCGCCACCGTTCGAATTCCCGCGCATGCGCTTCTACCAGTTGTGGCACGAACGCACGCACCTGGTGGAAAGCCATCGCTGGCTGCGCAACCTGTTGTGCGACGTCGGGCGGCGGGTGTTGAGCGAGGAAGCCTGACCACCGCCGCCATCCGACGGCGGACGCAACGGGCGGCGAATGATGCCCCCTATTCAGTGAAGACCCGCGCCGCCTCGTCCTCGAGGGCCGGTCCGGCCACCTCGACCGCGTGCCCGCCGCGCCCGAGGATCTCGCGGCAGCCGATGCGAAGCTCAGCGCCCGACGGCGGCAGCATGGCGTAGTTGCGCTCGCTGCCGAGGGCATACACCACGCGCTTCACCCCACTCCAGAACACCGCGCCGGCACACATCGCGCAGGGCTCGGCGCTCGCGTACAACGTGGCGCCGGCCAGTGTCTGCGCATCGACGCGCTTGCTGGCGATGCGCACGAGGTTGATCTCGGCATGGCCGGTCGCATCGCGATCGGTGACCTGGCTGTTCTCCGCCTCGGCAAGCACTTGGCCGTCAGCGCCGACCAGCACCGCCCCGTAGGCGCCGTTGCCCTTGTCCCGCGCGACGCGCGACAGACCAATGGCTCTCCTCAGATATCGAATATCGACTTCATCCAGCGCTTTCATCCAGGCACTCACAAGTCCACTCAATCGTTGAAAATACGTTCGTCATTGATTCAGCATCGCCCACTGATGGGAAGTCGGGCCCGCAGATTCTAGGATTGGAAGCGACCGGCACTATTCCCCGAGCTGATGTGCGATATAAGCCCGGGGATATGCGGCTTCCGGCACCCTCAGACGCAGCTCGATTCGATCGATACTTCAGATATCGACAGAAGCGACAATCGCTGCGATTCAAGGGCCGGAGACATGTCTTTAATCTTGCGCCATCCCCCAACCGACAATGGCAATGGAGACAAAGATGGCCCGTATGAGAGCAGTGGATGCCGCCGCGGCGGTGATGCGCAAGGAAGGCGTGAGCACGGTGTTCGGCGTGCCCGGCGCGGCAATCAACCCGCTGTATTCGGCGATGAAGAAGAACGGCGGCTTCAAGCACATCCTCGGCCGCCACGTCGAAGGCGCGTCGCACATGGCCGAGGGCTACACCCGTGCCAATCCGGGCAACATCGGCGTGTGCATCGGCACCTCCGGCCCGGCCGGCACCGACATGATCACCGGCCTGTATTCGGCCTCCGCCGATTCCATCCCCATCCTTTGCATCACCGGCCAGGCGCCGCGTGCCCGCCTTTACAAGGAAGACTTCCAGGCGGTGGACATCGAGTCGATCGCCAAGCCGGTGACCAAGTGGGCGGTGACGGTGCGCGAGCCGGCGCTGGTGCCGCGCGTGTTCCAGCAGGCCTTCCACCTGATGCGCTCCGGCCGTCCCGGCCCGGTGCTGATCGACCTGCCGTTCGACGTGCAGATGGCCGAAATCGAGTTCGACATCGACACCTATGAATCGCTCGGCGCCTACAAGCCCGCCGCCACCCGCGCGCAGGCCGAGAAGGCGATGGCCATGCTGAACGCCGCCGAGCGTCCGCTGATCGTCGCCGGCGGCGGCGTGATCAACGCCAACGCGGAAGCCAGGCTGCAGGAATTCGCCGAGCTCACCGGCGTGCCGGTGATCCCGACGCTGATGGGCTGGGGCACGATCCCCGACGACCATCCGCTGATGGCCGGCATGGTCGGCCTGCAGACCTCGCACCGCTACGGCAACGCGACCATGCTCGCCTCGGACTTCGTGTTCGGCATCGGCAACCGCTGGGCGAACCGCCACACCGGTTCGGTCGAGGTCTACACCGAAGGCCGCAAGTTCGTCCATGTCGACATCGAGCCGACCCAGATCGGCCGCGTGTTCGGCCCCGACTACGGCATCGTGTCCGACGCTGGCGCGGCGCTCGAGCGGCTGCTCGAAGTGGCGCGCGAGATGAAGGCCGCCGGCCAGCTTCCTGACCGCAGCGCGTGGGTCGCCGAATGCCAGCAGCGCAAGCGCACGATGCAGCGCAAGACGCATTTCGACGCCGTGCCGATGAAGCCGCAGCGCGTCTATGAAGAGATGAACCGCGCCTTCGGCAAGGACACCTGCTACGTCAGCACGATCGGCCTGTCGCAGATCGCCGCCGCGCAGTTCCTGCATGTGTACAAGGCGCGCCACTGGATCAACTGCGGCCAGGCCGGCCCGCTGGGCTGGACCATCCCGGCGGCGCTGGGCGTGTGCGCGGCCGACCCGAAGCGCAAGGTTGTGGCGATCTCCGGCGACTACGACTTCCAGTTCATGATCGAGGAGCTGGCGGTGGGCGCGCAGTTCAAGCTGCCCTACATCCACGTGCTGGTGAACAACGCCTACCTCGGCCTGATCCGCCAGTCGCAGCGCGGCTTCGACATGGATTACTGTGTGCAGCTCGCGTTCGAGAACATCAACGCACCGGAAACCGAAGGCTACGGCGTGGATCACGTGAGCGTGGTGGAAGGCCTGGGCTGCAAGGCGATCCGCGTGCGCAAGCCGGAGGACATCCAGCCCGCGTTCGCCCAGGCCCGCGCCTGGATGGAGGAATTCCGCGTGCCGGTGGTGGTCGAGATCATTCTCGAGCGCGTCACCAACATCTCGATGGGCACCGAGATCAACGCCATCAACGAGTTCGAGGCGCTCGCCGAGAAGGGCGCCGACGCCCCCACCGCGGTCTCGATGCTCGATTGATGCAGGTGTTCGCAGCCAGGCCCGCCCCGGCGGTCACGCTCCCTCCTCCCTCCACGTGCGCCGGAGCGGGCCTGGCTGCGACATCGACCACACACAAGACGATTGCCCGCTCCTACACGGCGACCGCAACGATCGAACTGAACACGGAGAGTAGAACGATGCCGAAATTTGCCGCCAACCTGACCATGCTGTTCAACGAAGTTCCCTTCCTCGACCGCTTCCAGGCGGCCGCCGAAGCGGGCTTCAAGGGCGTGGAATACCTCTTCCCCTATGCTTTCGACAAGAACGAACTGGCCGAGCGCCTGCAGCGCCATGGCCTGACCCAGGTCCTGCACAACCTGCCCGCGGGCAACTGGGAAGGCGGCGAGCGCGGCATCGCCTGCCATCCGGACCGTGTCGGCGAGTTCCGCGACGGCGTCGGCCGGGCGATCGACTACGCCACCACGCTGGGTTGCAGGCAGGTGAACTGCCTGGCAGGCATCGCGCCGGCCGGCGTGGATGCCGACGAGGTGCACGCCACCTTCGTCGACAACCTGCGCTTCGCCGCTGCGCAACTGAAGGAAGCGGGCATCCGCCTGCTGGTCGAGCCGATCAACACCTTCGACATCCCGGGCTTCTACCTCAACCGCACCGCGCAGGCGATCGCGCTGCTCGACGAAGTCGGCTCCGACAACCTGTTCGTGCAGCACGACGTCTATCACATGCAGCGCATGGAGGGCGAGCTGGCGAACACCATCGCCAGGCACCTGCCGAAGATCGCCCACATGCAGATCGCCGACACCCCCGGCCGCAACGAGCCGGGCACCGGCGAGATCAACTACGCCTGGCTGTTCCGCTTCATCGACAAGCTCGGCTACGACGGCTGGATCGGCTGCGAGTACAAGCCGGCCGCCGGCACCGCCGCCGGCCTGGGCTGGATGAGGACGCTGGCAGGCTGATCTCAACGGCTCGCAGGAGCGGGCTTGACCGCGACGCGAACGTCCGGGGCTTGCGATGTCGCGGTCGAGCCCGCTCCTACAAAACCACGACCAAACCACTGAATTCCAGGAGACACGAAATGGCAAACATCGGCTTCATCGGACTCGGCATCATGGGCGCCCCCATGGCGGGCCACCTGCTCAAGGGCGGCCACACAGTCTACACCTACACCCACGGCGACACGTCCCGCACGCTGCTCGAAGCCGGCGCGAAACCCTGCGCCAGCGGCGCCGAGGTGGCACGCAACGCCGACATCATCATCACCATGGTGCCGGACACGCCCCACGTCGAGGATGCATTGTT
>JAFEFM010000539.1 GCA_018240585.1 Pseudomonadota bacterium | reverse complement strand
CCTCGGCCAGGCCGGCCAGCATCATGCCGGTGCTGTAGATCGTGTCGCCGTCCTTGATGAGGCCGGGAACGTCCTTCGATTCGATGAATTTCACCACTTTCCATTCCTCCTTGATCGTGTCGCGGGCCTTCAGCCGAGCGCGAACTCGGGCCGCACCGGCGCCTTCTTCAGCGGCAGCCCCATGATCTCGCGGGCCTCGGCCGGCGTCGCCGGCTCGAACCCCATCTCGCGCACCAGGCGCACCACGCGCTCGGTCAGGTGCACGTTGCTGGCGGGTTCGCCCTGCCGGTAGTACAGGTTGTCTTCGAGGCCGGTGCGCACATGGCCGCCCAGCAGCAGCGCGTTCATCGCCGCGGGCAGTTGCGCCGGGCCGATGCCGCTGACGCAGAAGATGCTGCCCTGGGGCAGCAGGTCGACCATCTGCTGCAGCACGCGCGGCGAATATGGCATGGCGTTCTGGAAGCCGCGGTGCACGTTGAGCACGATGTTGATGAAGTAGGGCGGTTCGTCGAACCCGGCCTCGATCAGCGTGGCGACGTCCTGCACGATGTGGGTGGGGCTGAACACTTCCCACTCCGGCTTGATGCCGCGCGCTCGCATGCCTTCGGCCAGCTCGCGGCAGCGCGACGGCGGCGTGTTCATCAGCAGCTCGCGGCCGCCGAAGCTGGCGTTGATCGTGGTGGGGTCCAGCGTGCACATCTCGGCGCCGGCTTCCATGCCCTTGATGCGCTCCTCCCACAGGATCTCCCAGTAGCCGTTCGGCATCTGCCGCACCATGTCGCCATGCACCCCGCCACCGGTGGAGTTGTTGATGACGATGTCGCACTTGTCGCGGATGCGCCGGTTGATGTCGCGGTAGATCGCCGGGTTGCAGGTGGCGCCGCCGTCGGGGCGGCGCGCATGCACCGCGACCACGCTGGCGCCGGCGTTGTAGCAGTCGTAGACGTCGCGCGCGATCTCGTCGGGCTGCGTCGGCAGGTGCGGGTTCTGTTCCTTGCTGGCCATGCCGCCGGTGGGGGCGATGGTCACGATGACCTTGTTCGGGCTCATGGGGGCGTTCCTGTGTGATCGAGGGGCGGGCGCTTCAGTGCGCGCCTTCTGGCATGGTCTCGCCGACCCGCAGCGCGCTCTTCGGCACGGCGACCAGCAGCGTGAGGCCGCCCAGGCAGATCACCACCGTCATCGCCAGCAGGCCGGCCGACATGCTGCCGGTCAGGGTCTTGACCCAGCCGATGAAGGTCGGGCTGATGAAGCCGCCGAGAATGCCGATCGAGCTGATCGCGGCGATGCCGGTGGCGGACGCTTCGCGGCTCAGGTAGGTCGGCGGAATCGACCAGAACAGCGCGCAGGAGAAGATGAAGAACGACGCGATCGACAGCAGGATCATCGACGGCAGGAAGGCGCCGGCGGTGAAGGTGGTCGCATACAGCGCGACGGAGCCGATGATCAGCGTGCTCGCCACATGCCAGCGGCGCTCCTTGAAATGGTCGGAGCTGCGGCTCATGAGCAGGATGCCGATGGCACCGAAGCTGAACGGGATCGCGGAATACCAGCCCACCTGCGCCACGTCGGTGATGCCCAGGGCCTTGACCATGGTCGGCAGCCAGAACGTGATGGTGTACACCGCGCAGGCGCAGGTGAAGTAGATGAAGGCCAGCAGCCACACCTTGCCGTCGGCGAGCGCGGCGCGCAGGCGGCCGTGATGCGACGGCGCGGTGTCGCCCTTGTGGTCGGCCGCCATCACCCGGGCGACGATTGCCTTGTCGCGGCTGCTGAGCCACTTCGCCTGTTCCGGCTTGTCCGCCAGCAGGAAATACACCAGCACGCCGATCAGCACGGTGGGGATGCCTTCGATGAGGAACATCCACTGCCAGCCGTGCCAGCCGCCGACGCCGTCGAAAGTCTTCATCAGCCAGCCCGACAGCGGCCCGCCGATCACGCCGGTGATCGGCATGCCGAACAGGAACAGGCCGGTGACGCGGCCGCGCCGGGTGCTGGGATACCAGTAGGTCAGGTACAGGATGATGCCGGGAAAGAAGCCGGCCTCGAAGATGCCCAGCAGCAGCCGCAGGATGTAGAACTGCGTCGGCGTCTCGACGAAGGCGGTGGCGGCCGAAGTCAGGCCCCACAGCACCATGATGCGCAGGAAGCTCAGGCGCGCACCGATCCTCTCGAACCACAGGTTGCTCGGCACCTCGAACAGCAGGTAGGTGATGAAGAAGATGCCGGCGCCGAGCCCGTAGACCTCGTCGGAGAACTGCAGGTCGTGCTGCATCGTCAGCTTGGCGTAGCCGACGTTGATGCGGTCCAGGAACGCCGTCATGTAGGCGATCAGGATCACCGGAACGACGCGCCAGTTGATCTTGGACCAGACGGCATCCTGCTCCGTCCGGTTGGGGAACACCGCCGGCGATACGCCGAGCGGCACCGTTGCTGCGCCAGTTTGCATGCTTGTCTCCTCGCTTCGACTTCGATTTTTCAGCCGGTGTGGGCACCGGGTACTGCAGACGGTCGAAGTCTAGGAGTCGCGCTCGGCAGCCGCATCGGGAGCGATTCCCGAGCGGACTAAAGGAATTACCTAGCGTGCGGCTTCAGGCAATGCGGAGGAGCAAGGAGGGGCGCTTGCCAGGCGTGCTAAGCGGCTTCTGCGTCGACGAAACGGAGCAGGGCGTCGGCGACCTCGCCGGGCATCTCTTCGGGAAGGAAATGTCCGCAGTCCAGGCCTTGCCCGATGACGTCGATCGCCTTTTCGCGCCACAGGGCGAGCACGTCGTAGGTGCGTCCGACGAAGCCCTTCGCGCCCCACAGCGCCAGCACCGGGCAGCGGATGCGCTTGTCCGCGTCCTCTGCGTCGTGGCGCAGGTCGATGCCGGCTGCCGCGCGGTAGTCGTCGCAGGACGCGCGGATCGCGTCCGGGCGGGAAAAGCAGCGTACGTATTCGGCGACCACCGCCGGGTCGAAGGCTGCGTCGTTGCCCATGCTCCAGCGCTGCAGGCAGCCGCGCAGCCAGGTCTCAGGATCGGCCGCGATCATGCGTTCGGGCAGGGGCGCCGGCTGGATCAGGAAGAACCAGTGGAAGTAGGCCGTCGCCAGTGCCTGGTCGGTCAGCGCGAAGGTCGTCGCAGTGGGAACGATGTCCATGAAGCACGCGCTCTGCACCTGCTCCGGATGGTCGAGACAGAGCCGGTGCAGCACCCGCGCGCCCCTGTCGTGGGCGGCGACGTGGTAGCGGGGCAGGCCCAGGGCGGCCATCAGCTCGGCGATGTCGCGCGCCATCGCCCGCTTGGACTGGTTGGCCGCATCCGCTTGCGACGGTGGCTTGCCGGAGTCGCCGTAGCCGCGCAGGTCCGGGATCACCAGCGAGAAGCGCGACTCGAGCAGCGGCGCGAGCTTGTGCCACATCGCGTGGGTTTCCGGATACCCGTGCAGCAGCACCAGCGGCGGCTTGGCGGCGTCGAGCCGCAGGCGCACATGCAGGTGGGTGTCGCCCAGCGGAATGTCCCTCACGACGTAGCTCGGATCGAACATGGCTTCTTCCTCTTTGCGTGGTGTTCGCCGCAGCCCGCTCGCGCACGTGATCGCGTCGAGCATGCAGGGCTGAGCGGCTTCAGACCGACATTTCGCGTTCTCCTTGCCGCGCGCTCAGGGCCGCACGCAGCATGTCGGCGAGATCGCGCTGCCAGGGTGCGCGCAGGTCGAAGCGGCTGATCATCCACAGCTCACCGACCGGGCCCGGGCGGTCCGGGCACACCGGGCGCAGGTCGCGATAGTCGCTCGCGATGATGGCAGGCATTATGGCCGCCCCCTGGCCCTGTTCGCACATGCGCGCCAGCATCAGCATGCTGTCGGACCACACCGCCACGTCTCCGCTCAGGCCGAGATCGTCCCAGCTCAGTTCACCGTAGGCGAAATTGTGGTCGCTGTGGGAAAAGCGCAGGTTCATCGCCAGCAAGCGATGCCGTGCCGTTGCGGGGTTCAGGCCGTGTTCCTCCAGCCGTGTCAGGTAGGCCTGGCTGGCGTAGGCGTTGATCTGCAGGTCGCCGATCTTGCAGATACGCAAGGTGGCGCCACTGCGCAGCGGACGCGCGAGCCGGATGGCGATGTCGACCTGCTCCTGCTCGAGATCGACGAAGTGGGACTCGGTGGTGATGTTGAGGATGATGCGCGGATACTTTCGCTGGAAGTTGCCGAACACGTCGCTGAACAGGTGTGCGAAGGCGTCGAGCATGGTGATCGAAATGACGCCCGTCTCTTCCTGATGGGGGCGCGAGAAACAGCGCGCCGCTTCGTCCATGCGCTGCGCGGCCCTGACCAGCTCTATCTGGTCGGGGGCCGCCTTCCAGCCGCGCTCGGTGCGCACGAACAGCGCGCGGCCCATGCGTTGCTCCAGCGTGCGGATGCGCCGCCGCAGCGTCGAATCGTCGATGCGTTCCATTTCCGCGGCGACCCCGTAATCGCCATGGCGATCCAGTGCCAGGAAGGCACGGATCAGATCCCAGGGGAGCTTGCTTACGCCTTCATCCGTCATCGGCCTTCCTGTCTGCGTGTGGCGGCGCCTCTACCGCTCAGGGGAAGCGCACTTCCAGCGTGTCGCCGAGCGCGCGTGTGCGGCAGGCGACGAGCCAGCCGTCGGCGACGTCGTCCTCGTCCAGCACTGCATTGTTCAGGCGTTCGACCTCCCCGCTCACCAGGCGGCACATGCACGAGGCGCACTCGCCGGCCTTGCAGGCATGCGGCACCGCGAGGCCGGCATTGAGCATTGCGGTCAGCAGCGATTCCTTGCCATGCACCGGCAGCGTCGTCGTGTTGCCGCCGAATTGTACGGTGAGCTGCGTCAGGCGTTCGCCACCGGCGTCGCCAGCGGGCTCATCGGGCGCGGTGTCGAACTCCTCGCGGTGGATGCGGGATGCGTCGAAGCCGGCCTGCGCGAGCCCTTCATCCACGCCGCGCATGAAGGGCTCGGGGCCGCACAGGTAGACGTCGCGATCCGCGCGGGCGGTTGCGAAGGCCGCGAGCTGCCCGGCCGAAGGCAGGCCGTCCTCGTCGTCGTGCCAGTACCGCACTTCCAGGCGCTCGTCGTGCCGGGTCTGCAGGTCCTCCAGCTCGCGCACCAGCATGGCCGACGCGCGGCTGCGGTTGGCGTAGAAGATGGCCACCCGGGGCGCCCCCTTCTCGAGCGCCTGCCGGGCGAGCGAGAAGATCGGCGCGATACCGCTGCCGCCCGCGAACAGCAGCACCGGCTCGCCCTCGCGGCGCAGCGTGAAGTGGCCTGCGGGTGGCAGCACCGTCAGGCTGTCGCCGGGCCGCGCGTTGTCGCACAGCCAGTTCGACACCAGGCCGCCCCGCACACGCCGCACGAGCACGTCGAGTGGGGCGCCCGGCGCGCTGGTGAGGGAATAGCAGCGCCACTGCCGGGCGTCGACGGGGCCCGCCGCGAGCGTCAGATACTGCCCCGGCTCGAAGCGGAAATCCTCGGCCAGCCCGGCATCGGGCTGGAAGCGCAGCAGCACGGCATCCGACCCCTGCGGGATGACGTCGCCGAGGCGCAGTTCATGGGCCTTTTTCATCGGTCCGGTCCCTCAGAGGAAGAACGAGTTGTTGCCCTGGGGCTCGTCGGGGTCGAGCAGGTTGACCTGCTTGAACGCCAGCCGCAGCGCGTCGCCGACGCGGCGCACGACGAAGCCGTACCAGCCGCCGAGCACGCGGCGCTTGCCCGCACGCGATTCGGCCATCAGGAAGTTGCAGCGTACCCGCCATTCGTCGCTGCGCCCCGGGCTGGCCCAGATTTCGAGGCCGCTGAGCTGGCGCGCGGTGCGCGACGCGGGCAACTGTGAATACGCCAGCCCGGTGCCCAGGCGCGCCACGCGGTCGAGCAGGCGCCGCCGGTCGTGGAACTCGAGCGTGATCTGCGCGCGCGGGTCGCCCGCCGGCCGGGTGGCGGGAATCCAGTACGCGCATTCGGGCGTGTAGAGGTCGAGCCATTCGGCGTAGGCGTGCTGGTCGAGCAGGCGCGACTCCACCGTCAGCAGCCGCTCGATCTCGGCGGCGAGCGCGGCATCCGGTCGTCCGGTCCGCTGGGTGGTCACGGCATCGAGGTCGAGCGAGACCTCGTTCAACCAGCCATAGAACGCGTCGTCGACGTAGTTCGAGGCCGGCTGGTAGCGGGGGGCGGCGCTTGCCGCGGTGGCAGTGTCGTTCTTCATCGCGCAATCCTCGACTTGCTCGCCCGCAGCGTGGGTTCGGCGGCCATCAGGCGCTTCCACTGCGCGTAGTAGGCGCGCAGATGTAGCTCGGACGTGACCGGCCCGACGATGCGGCCCTCTTCGTCGGCGACATCCTGGCCGGTTTCATGGTGGCGGCTGATGTCGATCCATTCGTCTTCGGGGAAATTCACCAGCCCGCGGTGGCACTCCTCGAAATTGCCCGCGTCGTCCATCTCGCCCATGATCGGGAAGTCTTCCTGTGTGCGCATGCGCATCGTGTTGAGCGCATCGTCGGCATCGCGGCGCCGCGTCGCATGCCAGTGCATCGTCGTGCCGCCGGCGTTCAGCGGCTGGATGACCTGGATCTGGTTGCCGATCAGCAGCAGGTTGGGGAAGATGTTGAGGTTCATCCCGGCGCCGACCGCGCTCTCCAGCACGCGCTTGGCGTCCGCCTCGGCCACCGTGGCGCGCACATGGGCCTCGAACACTTCGCGTCCGGGCTGCGGTCGCTGCTGCTCCCACGCCGAGTTGCCGTACATGTCCGGGCGCTGGTCGATGACGGTGTGGCCATTGCCCAGCGCGTACAGCTTCATGCGCGAGCGGTCGGCATCGGCGAAGTAGGACATGTCGCCGCCGCCGTAACGCGCGTTGGTCATCTGCAGCAGCGACTGGTGCGAGAACGGGACGTGATAGCCGTCGCCGGCGTTGTCGAACACCATCTTCCAGTTGCATTCGAGGTGGAAGCGCTGCGCGCCGCCGACCACGATGTTGTCGGCGCCGCCCTGGTGCTCGATCCATTCGTCGAGGAAACGCGCGGCAGCGCCGAGGTGGGTCTCGAGCGGCGGGGCGTCGGGGTTGAGCGTCGCGAACACGAAGCCCTTGTACAAGGCCACCTGGGCGGGGCGGGCGAGATGCATGTCGCGCGCCTTGAATTCGGCGCCATAGGCCGTCTTGCCCGGGATGCCGAACAGCTGGCCGCGGTTGTCGTATTTCCAGCCGTGATACGGGCAGGTGAAGCTCGAGGCCTTGCCGCCGGGTTCCCGGCACACCGTGGCGCCGCGATGCGAGCAGCGGTTGGCGAAGACGTGGAGGGCGCGCGCCTCGTCGCGGGTCACGATCAGCTCGCGCGTCCCCATCCAGGCGCGGCGAAAGTCGCCCGGCTCCGGGAGCTCGCTTTCGTGAAGGAGGTAAACCCAGGTTGCCGCGAAGATGTTGTTCATCTCGCGCGCGAAGATGCTGGGGTCGGTGTAGATCGTGCGATGCACGCGATCATCCTGGATCAGCCAGTCCCATGACGGGCTGCCTGCTGCAAGCGGTAGAGGGTCGTTCATGTTCGTCACCGTCGATTCATGTTGCGTGAGTCGGCTGGGCTTGGGCTACAGCCGGCCTTGCGCCAGCAGGCGCTGCGAGAGGGCGACAAGGCCTTCGCGGCTCAGCGTCAGCTCACATTCCTGTTCCACGCCCCGCCACCGCTCCGGGCTGAACTCGGCGCGATGCAGCGGCATGAAACCTTCCTGCAGGTCGCGGATGCTCATCTCGGGGTGGCCCTGGATGCCGAGGAAGCGGTCCCCGACCAGGAAAACTTCGTGCGCAATGGTCCTCGATGAGGCCAGCAGCGTCGCGTTGGCCGGCAGCGTCTGCACGCATTCGCCGTGGCTCGCGACCAGCACCGCGTCGCTATCGAGCTCCGGCCAGCGCTGCCGGTCGACGGCGGCGTCCCATGCGAGCTGCTCCACGCCCAGCCTGAAGCCACCGCCCGGGTTGCGGCCGACCTTGCCGCCGAGGGCGGTCGCCAAGGCCTGCGCGCCGAAACAGATGCCGAGCACCGGGCTGGCCGATGTCTCCGCGGTGCGGCGCAGCCATGCGAGCAGCCGCGCCACGAAGGGCGTCTGCACGTCATCGACGACCGACTTCTCGCTGCCGCTGAGCACGTAGCCGTCGTAGCCGGCTGCCGCTGCCTCGAACGCCGGGTCGGCCGGCGACAGGACGTCCCACTGCTCCCCCGGCTGGCGAAAGGTGTCCAGGAACATCTGCTGGAAAGGGGCTCCCAGACGCTCCGAACACCAGACGAGCGCGAATCTCTTCATGTGATTGTCCTTGTCCGGTAGAGGGCAGGGCGGACCCGGTGCGGGCCGCCCTCTGGATCACATCAGCTCGAAGTATTCGCGATGCTCCCACTCGGTGACGGCCTCCGACTCCATGCCGGCTTCCCCTTCGGCCGTCACGAAGCGCTTCCACTCGCTGCGGCGCAGGTGCAGCCAGTAGTCGACGAAGGCGTTGCCGAAGCTCTCGCGATACAGGGTCGAAGGTTCGAGCGCGTCCAGCGCGGCCGACAGGTTGGTCGGCAGGATGGTGACGTCGGCCGCGTACGGCGTTTCCTGCAGCGCGCCAGGGTCGACGTTGCGGCGGATGCCGTCGAGGCCGGCGAAGATCTGCGAGGCGAGGTACAGGTAGGGGTTGGCGGCGGGCTCGCCGACGCGGTTCTCGACGCGGCTGGCCGGGTCTCCGGGGGCGGAGATCACGCGCGCCATGGCGGCGCGGTTATCGACCGCCCAGGTGACGCGGTCGGGGGCGAGCGAATAGGGCCGGCGACGGCGATAGCCGTTGATCGTGGGGGTGGTGAAGCTGGACGCGGCGCAGGCATGCTCCAGCAGCCCGCCGACGTAGGCCCGGCCCAGCGGCGACAGCGGCTCGTCGCCGTCGGGAATGAACAGGTTGTGGCCGGTCTCGCGGTCGGCCAGCGACTGATGCAGGTGCCATCCCGAGGCATAGAAGCCGGGAATGCCGGGCTTGCACATGAAGCTGGCGAGGTAGCCGCGGCGCCGGCAGATCTGCTTCACCGCGTTGCGGAACAGCACCATCGTGTCGGCGACGTCCATGCCCGACATCACGTCGAAGGTGGTTTCCATCTGGCTCGGGGCCCACTCGTCCTCGATGCTGCGCAGCGGCATGCCTAGCGTCAGCAGATGGTGGCGGATCTCGGCCATGATCGGCTCGACTTCGTCGAGGTGGTTTTCCAGCAGGTAGGAGTAGCCCTTGGCGACCGGCATGACCTTGGGCGGTGCGGCGGGCGTGCCCGGGCCGCCGAGCGTGGCGGGCTCGAGGCAGGGATCGACGATGCGCGTCAGGTACCACTCCACTTCCAGGCCGGCCTTGAGCTCGTAGCCGGCTTCGGCGAGCTGCTTGATCGCCTTCTTGAGGATGGCGCGCGGGCTGAGCGTGAACGGCCGGCCGCTGCGCATGTAGAGGTCGGCCAGCATCCAGCCGGTGCGGTCGGCCCAGGGCAGCACGCGGAAGGTGCTCGGGTCGGGCACCATGACCACGTTCGGGCTGCCCGACAGCTCCGAGGTGCCGAAGCCACCGCCGGCCTCGAAGGGGTTGAAGACGATGGCGCTGGCGGTGTCGAAGAAGAACGGCGCCATGGTGATTTCAGAGCCGCTGGCGAACGCCGACTTGAGCGCCGCCACCGACAGCATCTTGCCGCGCAACAGCCCGTACTGGTCCGGCCACGACAGCCGCACCATCTGGATGCCTTCGCTCTCGATGCGCTCGAGCACGCGCTGTGCGGCTTCCCGTTGCTCGTCCGTCCACAGGCCGTGCTGCTCGATGAACTTCTTGCTCATAGTGTCTCCTCCGTATCGGTAGGCTTGTTTGTCTGCGCCTGTTGCTTTGTTTTGGATTGGGCGCGGACCGACTCTACGAGATGACTTTTTTTTGATACAGATCAAAACTGCGACTGGCGATTGCAGATATGCGAACGCATCTGCATGGGCGCGGGTGGTGGTGCGACGGGTCGAGCGCCGGTCGGGCCCGCCCGCCGCGTTGCCCGGACGGCTGGGCGAAGCGGCGTGGCGGTGTGGTGCGCGGCATTGCGCCGCGCGTTCCCCGGATGTGGATCAGCCCAGCGTCGGATAGTCGATGTAGCCCTTCTCGCCGCCGCCGTAGAAGGTGGTGGTGTCCCACGGATTCAGCGGCGCCTTCTCGCGCAGCCGGCGCACCAGGTCGGGGTTGGAGATGAAGGCCTTGCCGAACGCGACCATGTCGGCGCGGCCGCTGGCGACGGCGGTCTCGGCCATTTCGCCGTCGTAGGCGTTGTTCAGCATCCAGGCGGCCTTGCCGCCCGCCTTCGCATAGGCCACGCGCAACGCGGTGTAGTCGAACGGGGTGTCGCCCTGCTGGTAATCGCGCGCGCCGCCGGTCTGGCCTTCGATCACGTGCACATAGGCCAGCGGCCAGCGCGCGAGCTGTGCCACCACGTAGTTGAACAGCGGTTGCGGGTTCGGATCCGAGGCATCGTTGGCCGGCGTCACCGGCGAGATGCGGATCGCGCTGCGGCCGGCGCCGATCTCATCCACCACCGCCTGCATCACTTCCACCAGCAGGCGCGCGCGGTTCTCGATGCTGCCGCCGTAGGCGTCGCTGCGGTGGTTGCTGCCCGAGCGCAGGAACTGGTCGATCAGGTAGCCGTTGGCGGCATGCACTTCCACGCCGTCGAAGCCGGCTTCCATCGCCGCGCGTGCGGCGCGCCGGTAGTCGGCGACGATGCCCGGAATCTCGGCGAGTTCCAGCGCGCGCGGCTGCGAGGTCGGGACGAAACCGCCGTTGCCGTCGGCATCGATGATGTAGGTCTTGGTCTTCGCGGTGATCGCCGACGGCGCCACCGGCGCGCCGCCGCCCGGCTGCAGCGAGGTGTGCGACACGCGGCCGACATGCCACAGTTGCGTCACGATCCTGCCGCCGGCGGCATGCACCGCGTCGGTCACCCGCTTCCAGCCGGCGATCTGCTCCGGGGCGTACAGTCCCGGCACGTCGGCATAGCCCTGGCCCTGCTGGCTGATGGCGGTGGCCTCGGTGATCAGCAGGCCGGCGCTGGCGCGCTGCGCGTAGTAGGTGGCGGTGATCGGCTGCGGCACCGCGTTGGGCGCGCGGTTGCGCGTCAGCGGGGCCATCGCGATGCGGTTGGCGAGATGCAGCTCGCCGGTGTCGATGGGGTCGAACAGCGTCGTCATGTCGAACGTTCTCCACGGGTAGGGCAGCGGTCGCGTCCGCCGCGCCGCGGCTGGCGTCGCGCGGGGCGAAATATTGACTATGCTGCCAATGTAAATGGGACCGCAGCGCGGCACGCGCCGCTGGCGTGAAGCCGGAAGTATCGCCGAAGGGGACGGATGCGACCATGGGGGTGGCGGGCGGATTCACCCACGACCTGTTCGTGAGCTACGCGCATGCCGACGACGAGCCGGTGGCGGGAGCGGAGCAGGGCTTCGTGTCGCAACTGGTGTCCGACCTCAGGAAGGAGGCGGGGCGCAAGGTCGGCAGCGCGCTGGACGTGTGGTGGGACCATCACAAGCTCGCCGGCGACAGCCCGGTGACGCCCGAGATCGTGCAGGCGGCCGCCGGTGCAGCGGCGATCCTGATGGTGGTGTCGCTCGCCTACCTGCGCTCGGAATGGTGCGGGCGCGAGCGCTCCACCTTCCTTGCGGCGCTGAACGCACGCGGGGGCGGCGGCGGCGTGTTCATCGTCGCCATCGAGGATCTCGACCGCAGCCGGCTGCCACCCGAATTCCAGGACCTGATTCCGCAAAACTTCTGGAAGAAGCTCTCCGACGACCGGACCTCGCGACCGCTGCGGGTCGATTTTCCGTCCGACCGCGAGCTCTATTACGACCGCCTGTCGCAGCTCGTGCAGAAGGTGGCCGACCATCTGAACCGGATCACCCGGGCGTCCTCGCCGCCCATCGCGGTGCCGGGCGTCGTGCCGCCCCCGCCCGCCGGCGAACGTCCGCCGCCACCCGGCAGCGGCGCGCGCGCCCGGCCGGGTGGCGAAGAAGCCGCCACCCTGGTGCTCGCCGAAGTCACCGACGATCTGGTGCAGCGGCGCGAAGAGGTGAAGGCCTACCTCGAGCAGCTCGGCTTCGACGTGCTGCCGAAGAAGCGCTATTCGCGTGACGACCTCGACCTGCATTGCCGGCAACTGCGCGACGATCTGGAGAAGTCGCAACTGTTCGTGCAACTCCTCGGCCCGCTCGCCGGCGACAGGACCGATTATCCGAAGGGCATGGCCTGGTTGCGCTACGCCACCGCGCTGCCGGTGCTGCCGACCGCGCGCATCGTGCAGTGGCGCGACCCGCAGCTCGACGTCGGGCAGGTGGCCGACAGCGATGCGCGCGACCTGCTGGCGCTGCCGACGGTGCGCAGTTGCGGCCTGCAGGAGTTCAAGCAGGCCGTTGCCGCGCTGCTGCAGCACAAGCCGCGCGAGCGCGCCGCACCAGCCCCCAAGTGCCTGTTCGTCAATGCCGACCTGCTCGATCGCGGTTTCGCCACCGAGATCGCCAACTGGCTCACCGGCCAAGGCTACATCGTGCTCGAACCGCCGGCCGCCGCGGATCCGGCGGCGTGGCGCGAGGAGTGGGAGACCAATCTGAGCCTGTGCCAGGGCCTCATGCTGGTGTATGGCAAGACGCGCCCGTGCTGGGTGACGCAGCAGTTCCTGCAGAGCAGCAAGATCATCGCGCAGCGCGAGGTGCCGATCGAGCTGCTGTCGATCTGCGTCGGTCCGCCGCCACCGGCGGCGCCCGACCACGACAAGCTCGAAGAGCTGAGCCTGCATTACGCGCCGATGAAGTACTTCCGTTGCGACAGCGGGGTGAATCCGGCCGAGCTGGCGCGGATCGGCGAGTTCCTCGGGGACTGACGTGGCGACGGCCTCCGATCTCGCCTGGCTGTCCGGATCGCCCTATCCCGGTCTGAGGCCCTTCGAGGCCGGCGAGGCGCACCTGTTCTTCGGCCGCGAGCAGCAGATCGACGCGCTGCTCGAGCGCCTCGGCCGCTCTCGCTTCGTCGCCGTGGTGGGCGAGTCCGGTGCCGGCAAGTCCTCGTTGGTGCGTGCTGGCCTGCTGCCGGCGCTGGAGGCGGGCTTTCTCGCCGCGGCGGGCTCGGACTGGCGCGTGGTGCTGATGCGGCCGGGCGGCGCGCCGATCGATGCGCTCGCCGCGGAACTTGTGGCGCCCGGCGTGTTGAGCGGGCCGGGCGGCATCCCGGCGCGTGAATTCGCTGCCGCCGAGCTGCGCCGCGGTCCGCTCGGCCTGGTGCAACTCGTCGCCGATGCGCGGCTCGAGGCGCACGCCAACGTGCTGGTCGTGGTCGACCAGTTCGAGGAGCTGTTCCGCTACAGCACCGTGCAGCGCAAGGACGAGGCCAACGCCTTCGTCGAGCTGCTGCTGCGCGCGGCGGCGCAGCGCGAGCTGGCGATCCATGTCGTCCTCACCATGCGTTCGGACTTCATCGGTGCCTGTGCGCGCTTCCGCGGCCTGCCCGAAGCGCTCAACGACAACCAGTTCCTCACCCCGCGGCTGACGCGCGAGCAGGTGGGCATGGCGATCCGCGGTCCGGCGCGGGT
>JAFEFM010000538.1 GCA_018240585.1 Pseudomonadota bacterium | reverse complement strand
GATCTTCAACCTCTTCACCAGCCTGCTGCAGATTCTGGGCGTGATGAACGACGACTGAGTCTCACCCGGGACACAGGGCGCGCGAAGGGGCGGGCATCCGAAACAGGGTGCCCGCCCTTTTTTCATGCATCGTCGCGCGGTCTACCGGGCTCGCTGGAGGGCGCGGTGTCGTCGCCGGGCTGCACGTCTTGCGCAAGCTCCGCATCGGCTGGCGAAGGGCCTGACGCCTGGGCCGGCAGATGGCCCTTGCGCCGGTCCTCGGCGAGGGCTGCGCGCAGCAGCACCATGGTCGTCACCGGCGCGGTGATGACGATGAACACGGCGATGAGCAGTTCATGCAGCACGAGCTTGTTTGCCAGCGCGGACGACGAAGCCAGCGAGGCGAGCAGGATGCAGCCCAGTCCCAGCGTGGTGCCCAGGGTGGGCGCATGGACGCGCGAGTAGAAATTCTTCAGCCGCAGCAGTCCCACGGCGCCAATGAGGGTCAGCATGCTGCCGACGCACAGCAGCAGCGCCACAGGGATCGCAATCCAGGGAGAAAGTTCGCTCATCACGGCTCGATCACCTCCCCGCGCAGCAGGAACTTGGCCAATGCGCTCGTTCCCACGAAGCCGAACAGGGTCATCAGCAGGGCAACGTCGAAATACACCGATGTGCTCGAGCGCAGGGCCATCACCAGCACCATCATGACGCCGATGATGTACATGGTGTCGAAGGCCAGGACGCGGTCCCGCGCACCGGGGCCGATGACGAGGCGGGCCGTCGCCAGCGCCATCGCGAGGGCGAGGCAGACGAAGGCGAACAGGGTGGCGAAATCGATGATCGTGGCAGTCATTCGAAGATCTCCATCAGCGGTCGCTCGTAGCGCTCCTTGATCGTGCGTTGCCAGGCCGACTCGTCCTCGAGTTCGAGAATGTGCAGGGTCAATGTCCGGTGGTCGGGCGAAGTCTCGGCCCACACCGTTCCGGGGGTCGCGGTCACGATCATCGACAGCACGGCGAGGCCATGCGGATCGCGCAGATCCAGCGGAACATGGATGAAGCCCGGGCGCTGGCGGCGCTGCCTGGGGCCGAGGATGACGCCGACCACCGTGACGTTCGAGCGGATGACGTCCCCCAGCACGCGCAGCAGCAGGCGGATCGCCACCAGCGGGCGGCGCACGCGCGCCTGCAGCGGACGTGCCGAAGGCAGCATGGCAGCGACCATCAGCGCAAGCGACAGGCCGAGCAGGAGATGGCCGGCCGAGAAGCTGTCGTTGAGCACCAGCCACACAAGCAGGAGCACCAGGATCGCGGGCAGCAGGGAGCGGTAGGTGGGTCGCTTCATCGGCCGGTTTCCTGCGTCAGGCTCATGACGGCTTCGATGTAGTGCGAAGGGTCGTGCAGCGACTTCGCGGTTGCCTGCATGAATTCCATCGCCGGCTGGGCAGCCAGCGCCAGCGCGATGCACAGGCCAATCAACACCGCCGCCGGCACGGCCTCGGTCACCAGCAGTTGCGGCGTCGTCCGTGCCTCGCCGCTCCAGAAGATGCGCATGCCGAGCCGCGACAGCGTGATCATTGCCGTCAGGCCCGAGCCGAGGATCGCAGCCATCAGCAGCCAGACTTCGGTGGGCACCGCGGCGCCTTCCGCGGCGCCGAACGCGGCGATCAGCAGCGCGAACTTGGCGATGAAGCTCGACAGCGGCGGCAGGCCGGCGATGATCACGGTGCAGGCGATGAAGGCCATGCCGATGAAAGCCAATGCACCGGGAATGGCAAAGCCCACCACGTCCTCGCTCATCGCCGATTCTTCGGGGGCGTCCATGCCGAAGGCCTCGATCGTCACCGCGAGCAGGTCAGCCCCGTAGGGCTTGCAGCGCTCCGTCATCTCGATCACCAGGTAGAACGCGCCCATCACCAGCACCGAGCTGGTCAGGTAAAAAAGCATGGGTGCGGTCACGTCCCGCAAGCCCAGGCCGAACGCTGCCAGCAGCGTGCCCGACGAGGCGATCACGCTGTATCCGGCGACGCGATCCAGTTTCTGCACGCCCAGCACGCCGATGGCGCTGTAGCCCAGCGTGAGCAGTCCCAGGATGAAGATGACGTCGCCGAGGGGCGCGAACGCACCCGCCGGTTCCAGCACCGAGGCGATGCGCAGCAAGGCATAGACCCCGACCTTGGTCATGATCGAGAACATCGCGGCGACGGGTGCGCTGGCCGCGCTGTAGGTCGACGGCAGCCAGAAGTTGAGCGGCCAGGCCGCCGCCTTGACGAGGAAGACCAGCGCCAGCAGGGCGATGCCGACGGCAAACAGGGCACGGTCGTCGGCCGGCAGGGCCGGCACGCGGTGCGCGAGGTCGGCCATGTTGAGCGTGCCGGTGATGCCGTAGATGAGCGCCGCGCCGATCAGGAACAGCAGCGAAGCGGCCAGATTGACGACAATGTAGGCCAGACCCGAGCGCACCCGGTCGGCGCCCGAACCGTGCAGCGCGAGGCCATAGGATGCCGCCAGCATCACCTCGAAGAACACGAACAGGTTGAAGATGTCGCCCGTCAGGAAGGCGCCGTTGAGCCCCATCAGCATGAACTGGAACAGCGGATGGAAATGCACGCCTGCCCGATCCCAGCGCGCGAGCGCGTAGCTCAGTGCAGGCAGCGCGAGCACTGCGCACAAGGTCAGCATCAGCGCCGACAGGCGATCGACGACCAGCACGATGCCGAACGGCGCGCTCCACCCGCCGAGCCGATAGACCTCGATGCCATGCGCCGATGCACTCGCGCCTGCTACGGCGGAGAGCAACGCCAGGGCTGCGACCAGTTGCAGCGCCGTGGCGACGAGCGCCACCGCCGCACGCGCGCGTCGATGCGCATCGTCGAGCAGCAGCAGGCCGGCACCGGCGAGCAGCGGGATGACGATCGGCAGGATGGGCAGGTGCTGCAGCCAGCCGCTCACGATTCGGCTCCGTCTTCCACACCGTCGACGTGGTCGGTACCTGTCAGGCCGCGCGACGCGAGCAGCACCACCAGCAGCAGCGCGGTGGTGGCAAAGCCGATGACGATGGCGGTGAGCACCAGGGCCTGCGGCACCGGGTCGGCATAGCGGGCAGGATCGACCGGCTGCAAGGGGTCGATGATCGGTGCGCGGTCCAGGTTCAGGCTGCCCATGCTGAAGATGAACAGGTTCACCGCGTAGGACAGCAGCGTGAGGCCGATGATCACTTGAAAAGTCCGTGGCCGCAGCAGCAACCAGGTGCCGGAGCCCGCCAGGATCCCGATCGCCGTCGCGTAGATGATCTCCATCAGTTCGTTCCTCCCGCACCGGCCTGGCGCTCTCCGTTGTCCTGCGACGGCCGCCGCCACTGCAGGTGCTGCCCGCGCAGCGACTGGTGGGCGAGCGCCACGAGAATCAGCGAGGTGGCACCCACCACCAGCATGTACACCCCCAGGTCGAAGGCGAGCACGGTGGAAAGGTGGATGTCGCCGATCAGCGCAAGCTCGCCGTGCCAGCCCAGCGCGGAGAGAAAGGGGCGCGCCGCCAGCCATGCTCCCGCGCCGGTGAGGCCGGCGGCGAGAAGGCCGAAGGCGATCCACTGCTGCGGCAGCACGCGCAGCCTGGCTTCGGTCCAGATGACGCCGCTGAACATGTATTGCACCAGCAGCGCGGTGGCCAGGACGAGGCCGCCGACGAAGCCGCCGCCCGGCGCATTGTGCCCGCGCAGCAGGAAGAAGATCGACACCAGCACGGCCACCGGCAGCGTGAGCCTGATCAGCACCGCGGGCAGCATCAGGTACCCGCCTGGCAGCATGCGCTGTGGCTCCGGCGGCTCGGGCACCGCCTGCTCGCGTTGCTGGGTCGGGGGTGCGACGCTTTCAGGGGCGGGGCGGAAGCGGCGCAGCAGCGCATACACGGTCAGCGCGACGATGCCCACCACGGTGATCTCGCCCAGCGTGTCGAACCCGCGGAAATCCACCAGGATGACGTTCACCACGTTCAGGCCGGCACCCTGCGGTAGCGATTGCGTCAGGAAGAAGGGCGCCAGGCCTTCGGCCACGGGCCGGGTCAGCATCACGTAGGACAGCAGCGCCATGCCTGTGCCGACGGCGATCGCCACCGCGAAGTCGCGCACGCGGCGCAGGCGCGCGCGCAGCGTGGCGCGCTCGCGCGGCCGCCCCGCCTCCTGCGCCTGGATGCGTCGCGGCAGCCAGCGCAATCCGAGCAGCAGCAGCAGGGTCGTCACCACTTCCACCATGGCCTGGGTCAGGGCCAGGTCAGGCGCCGAGAACCAGGCGAAAGTCAGCACTGTCGCAAGCCCTGCGCCGCCGGCGAAGATCAGCGCCACCAGGCGGTGGTATTTGGCCTGGTAGGCCGCACCCAGCGCGCACAGCGCACCCACCAGCCACAGCAGGGCGAACGCCGGATCCGCCGGGAGGCGGCCCAGGCTGCCCCAGGGCACCCCGGTCTGCCACAACGGCAGCATCGCCGCTCCCAGCGCGAACAGCACCAGCACCAGCAACTGCATCTGCAGCCGGCGCGACGCGGTGTGCTCGGCCAGCCAGGCGGCGTAGGCCGAGAGCCGCGCCAGGCTCCACTCGAAGGCGCGCTTGCCGTCGAGGCGGAACACGGACAGCACGCCGCCGGACCGCCGCCGCTGCAGCACGAGGTAGAGCGCGGTGCCGCCGACCAGCGCCACGGCACTCATCAGCAGCGGCAGATTGAGTCCGTGCCACACGGCAAGGCTGTAGGCCGGCGTGTCGGCGCCGAGCATCGAGTGGGCCGCCATCGACAGCGGCGTGCCGACCGCCCAGCCCGGAAAGATGCCCACCACGAGGCAGGCCAGCACCAGCAGTGCGCTGGGCAGCAACATCCAGCGCGGCGGCTCGTGAGGCTGGCGCGGCAGGTCGGTGGCGCGTCTGCCGAAGAAGACCTTCAGCACGAACCGCAGGGAGTAGGCCACGCTGAACGTGCTCGACGCCACCGCCACCAGCGGCAGCACGAAATGGGAGGGATCGGCGCGGTCGAGGAACACGGTCTCGGCAAAGAACATCTCCTTCGACAGGAAGCCGTTGAGCAGCGGCACGCCGGCCATCGCCGCCGCCGCGACCAGCGCAAGCGCAGCGGTCAGCGGCATCGCGTGGCGCAGGCCACCCAGGCGTTCCATGTCGCGTGTTCCGGTCTCGTGGTCGACGATGCCCGTCGCCATGAACAGCGAGGCCTTGAAGGTGGCGTGGTTGACGACGTGGAACACGGCCGCGACCAGCGCCAGCGGGCTGTTCAGGCCGAGCAGCAGCGTGATCAGGCCGAGATGGCTGATCGTCGAGTAGGCGAGGACCCCTTTCATGTCACGCTGGAAGGCGGCCGCGTAGGCGCCCAGCACCAGCGAGGCGAGCCCCGCGCCGCCGATGATCCAGAACCACGCCTCGGTGCCGGCCAGCACCGGCCACAGCCGCGCCAGCAGGAAGACGCCCGCCTTCACCATGGTCGCCGAGTGCAGGTAGGCCGACACCGGCGTCGGCGCTGCCATGGCGTGGGGAAGCCAGAAGTGGAAGGGGAACTGTGCGCTCTTGGTCAATGCGCCGAGTGCGATCAGGGCGAGGGCGGCGGGATACCACGGGTGCTCGCGTATCGCCGCGCCCGCCGCGAACACCTGGTCCAGCTCGTAACCGCCGGCCATCTGCCCGAGCAGGATCACGCCGGCGAGCATGGCCAGTCCGCCGCTGCCGGTCACGATCAGCGCCATGCGTGCGCCGCGCCGGGCGTCGATGCGGTGGTTCCAGTACGCGATCAGCATGAACGAGACCAGGCTCGTCAGTTCCCAGAAGAACACGAGCTGGATCAGGTTGCCCGACAGCACGACGCCCAGCATGGCCCCCATGAAGCCGAGGAAGAACGAGAAGAAGCGCGGCACCGGATCGTCCGGCGACATGTAGTAATGCGCGTACAGCACGACCAGCGCGCCCATTGCCGACACCAGCGTGGCGAACAGCCAGGCCAGCCCGTCGAGGCGCAGCGAGAAATCGAGGCCCATCACCCAGGGCACGGCGTGGCGCACGACGCCCGCTTGCGCCACTTCG
>JAFEFM010000537.1 GCA_018240585.1 Pseudomonadota bacterium | reverse complement strand
TCAAAGGGCTCGATCGGCGGGAAGAGCAGATCGCGTTCGACCGAAGCCGGGATGGAGGAGGGAGAACGCGAAGGGATGGAAGAAGACATGAAAGCAGTGATCTCGTGTCCTGCGGCGGGGCGGGTCGCGCTCGGGCAGCGATACCTACACGAAGCCCGGAGTTCGTCATTGCCGACATCCTAGCGGGCCGGAGCCTTGCGCCGCGTCCGGATGTCCGTCGCCGTAGCCTCATGAAAATCATGAGGTCACTTCAGTCGATTTCGGGACGCTGGCCCAGCGGGTGGATCGCTATCGTGTGGGCGTGCCACCGTGTGTCCGTCCCGGCACATGGCGGGCACGCTTCCAACCCACGAAACGACAGGAGACAAATCATGAAATGGGAAACCCCGGCAGCCTGCGATTTCCGCTTCGGCTTTGAAATCACGATGTACATCGCAACGCGCTGATCACTGAAGCCACGAGGCGGGAGCGGCTGAGTCAGCGCTTCCGTCCTCGGCCGACCGCCCATGAGAATCCGCGTCCTTGGTTCCGCCGCAGGCGGTGGTTTTCCGCAGTGGAACTGCAATTGCCCCACCTGCGCCGGCGTACGCAGCGGCCGCATCCGTGCCGTGCCGCGAACACAATCCTCCATCGCGGTGAGCGGCGACGACGAGCATTGGGTGCTGTTCAACGCCTCGCCCGACGTGCTGCAGCAGATCCGCAGCTTCCCCGAGCTCCAGCCCGCACGCGCGTTGCGCGACACTGCGATCGCGGCGATCGTGCTGATCGACGCGCAGATCGACCATACCACCGGCCTCTACATGCTGCGCGAGCATCGCCAGCCCTGGCAGGTGTGGTGCACGCCCTGCGTGCGCGAGGATCTGTCCGTGGGCAATCCGCTGTTCGGCGTGCTCGGCCACTATGCCGGCATCGCTTGGAACGAAGTACCGTTGATGGGTGAATTCGCCATCGATGGCGCGCCGGGGCTGCGCTATGCGGCGCTGCCGCTCACCAGCAACGCGCCGCCTTATTCGCCGCACCGCGATCACCCTCAGCCCGGCGACAACATCGGCGTGACGCTGATCGATCCGCGCAGCGGCAAGCGGCTGTTCTACGCCCCGGGACTCGGCGAGATGGAACCGCATGTGTGGGAGGCGATGCAACAGGCCGACTGCGTGCTGGTCGACGGCACGCTATGGACCGACGACGAGATGATCCGCCTCGGCGCCTCGTCGAAGACTTCGCGTGCGATGGGGCACCTGCCGCAATCCGGATCCGGCGGCATGGTCGAATGGCTCGACCGTCTGCCCAAGACAACGCGCAAGGTGCTCATTCACATCAACAACACCAACCCCATCCTCGACGAAGACAGCCCGCAGCGCGCCGAACTGGCCGCGCACGGCATCGAGGTGTCCCACGACGGCATGGAGATACGCCTGTGAGCAACGCCCTCAGCATCGAGCACATCGCAGACCTGACGCGCCGCTCCGACCTGTCGCCCTGGAGCAAGGAGGAATTCGAGGCCAGGCTGCGCGACAAGGGCACCAGCTATCACATCTACCATCCCTTCCACATCATGATGGCGGAGGGGAAGCTCACGCGCGCGCAGTTGCAAGGCTGGGTCGCCAACCGCTTCTACTACCAGATCGCGATTCCGGTGAAGGACGCGGCGATCATGTCGAACTGCCCGGACCGCGCGATCCGCCGCGACTGGATCCAGCGCATGCTGGACCACGACGGCTACGAGATCGGCGGCATCTCCGATCCCGGCGGCATCGAGGCCTGGATCCGCCTGGGCGAAGCGGTGGGATTGTCGCGTGACGATGTCACCTCGCTGCGCCATGTGGCGCCGGCGGCGCGCTTCGCGGTCGATGCCTACATCAATTTCGCGCGCCAGCGGCCGTGGCAGGAGGCGGTGGCTTCCAGCCTCACCGAGCTGTTCGCGCCGCACATCCACCAGCAGCGCATCGACACCTGGCCGGAGAAATACCCTTGGGTCGACACCGCCGGGCTGCAGTACTTCCGCAACCGCCTGACCCAGGCGCGGCGCGACGTCGAGCATGGCCTGCGCTTCACGCTGGAATACTTCAGCCAGACGCGGGCGATGCAGGAGCGTGCGCTCGAGATCCTGCAGTTCAAGCTCGACGTGTTGTGGGCACTGGCCGATGCGATCATGCTCAGCCAATGTGAAATCGAGATCAAGGGACCGCGCGAATGAGCGAGGTGAACGGTATCGTCGTCACGGCGAAGCCCAGAGTGTCGGCCAGGTTCCGCCTGCAGTGGGAGGAGGCCCAGCAGTCCTGGGTGCTGCTCTACCCGGAAGGCATGGTGAAGCTCAACGCCAGCGCGGGCGAGATCATGAAGCGCTGCGACGGCAGCCACAGCGTGGACGAACTGGTCGCCGAGCTGGAGCAAGCCTTCGACACGCGCGGCCTGCACGCCGACGTCGCACGCTTCCTCGACATGGCGCGTGCCCAGCACTGGATCGAGGTCTGACATGAACGCCCCTGCGCAGGTCCCCGCCCCAACGATCGGTCCTCCGCTATGGCTGCTTGCGGAAATCACCTACCGCTGTCCGCTGCACTGCGCCTTCTGCTACAACCCGACCGACTTTGCGGCGACCACGGACGAGCTCGACACCGAAGACTGGCTGCGGGTGCTGCGCGAAGCGCGCGCCGCCGGCAGCGTGCAGTGCGCATTCTCCGGCGGCGAGCCGCTGGCGCGCGACGACCTCGAGGTGCTGGTGGCCGAAGCGCGCCGGCTCGGCTTCTACACGAATCTGCTGACGTCCGGCGTCGGCCTCACCGAGGCGCGCGCCGCGGCGCTGAAGGCGGCGGGCCTGGATCACATCCAGTTGTCGTTCCAGGACTCGACGCGCGAACTCAATGATTTCCTGTCGCACACCCGCACCTTCGACCTCAAGCAGCGCGTCGCGGCGACGATCAAGGCCAATGGCTGGCCGATGGTCATGAACTGCGTGATCCACCGCCTCAACATCGACTACATCGAGAACATCATCGACATGGCGGTCGAGCTGGGCGCGGAATACCTCGAACTGGCCAACAGCCAGTACTACTCCTGGGCGCTGCTGAATCGCGACCAGTTGCTGCCGTCGCGCGAGCAGATCGAACGCGCCGAGCGCATCACCAACGAACGCCGCCAGCGCTACGGCGACCGCATCCGCATCTTCTTCGTCGTGCCCGACTACTACGAGACGCGACCGAAGAAGTGCATGAACGGCTGGGGTAGCGTGTTCCTCACGGTGACGCCCGATGGCACCGCCTTGCCGTGCCACACCGCGAAGATGCTGCCCGGCCTTTCCTTCCCCAATGTTCGCGACATGGGCGTGCGCGAGATCTGGTACGACTCCGAAGGCTTCAACCGCTTCCGCGGCGACGACTGGATGCAGGAGCCCTGCCGCAGTTGTCCGGAGAAGGAAATGGACCGCGGCGGCTGCCGCTGCCAGGCCTTCATGCTCGCCGGCGATGCTGCTGCGGCTGATCCGGTGTGCGACAAGTCGTCGGCGCATCACGTCGTGCTCGAGGCGGTGGAACGCGCGCAGCGGCCGGTGCGGCCGGTGGCGAAGGAGGCACCGCTGATCTTCCGCGGCCCCGCCGATTCGAGGCGGCTGATCGAAGAGGGGCGCAAGTCGCTCGCGGCCGACTGATCTGCGCGCCGATCGGCGCGAAACTCCTGCTAAACCTCGATCAGCCCGCTGCGCACCGCGATCAGCGCCAGTTCGGCGGCGTTGCTGGCGTTGAGCTTCTGCTTGATGTGGTAGAGGTGGGTGCCCACCGTGCTGGGGCTCAGCTTGTGCGCGGCCGCGATGTCGCTCACCGAGCGGCCCTGGGCGAGTTGCAGGAAGATGGCGAACTCCTTGTCGGTCAGCGCCGTGGCGGGGTCGACGCCAGCGCCGCCCAACTGCGCCAGCGCCAGTTGCGGAGCCAGTTCCGGATCGACATAACGCTGGCCGCGCGCGACCTGGGCCACGGCACGGATCAGCTCCTGCGGCTGCGCGCGCTTGGACAGATAGCCGGTGGCGCCGCTGCGCAGCGCGCGCGCCGGGATCTGAGCATCGTCGTGCGCCGACAGCAGCAGCACATGGGCATCGGGCGTGTGTGCGAGCAGGCGTTCGAGCGCGCCCAGCCCGCCGATGCCCGGCATGGATACGTCCATCACGAGTACGTCCGGGCGATGCTGCGCGTATGCCGCCACCGCGGCCTCGCCGCTGTCGACTTCGCCCACCACGACGCCGCCCGCGCCCTCGAGCAGCAGGCGGAACCCCATCCGCACTGCGGCGTGATCGTCGGCCAGAAGAATGCGGACTCGTTCAAGTGTCTGCGCCATGCTGCAATTCCGTCCTGTTCCTGAGTTTCGGCAGGCTCGCGCTGACGCGCAGGCCGCCCGCGGGTGCCGCGTCGATCGTCAGGCTGCCCCGAAGTGCCGCGACCCGCTCGCGCATGCCGGTGATGCCGAAACGGTTCGCCATGGCGCGCTCGCCGTCAGGGCCAGCCAGTCCGCGGCCATTGTCGCTCACGCGCAGCACGAGCATGTCGCCTTCGGTGCGAAACCTCACTTCGGCGCGGCTCGCACGGGCGTGGCGGGCGACGTTGGTGAGGCTCTCCTGCAACAGGCGGAGCAGGGCGAGCGAGGTCGTCTCGTCCGTGGGCGAGCCGGTCGGGTCGATTTCGCACTGCAACTCGATCTCCGGATGCAGGCCGCTCCACAGGCCGCAGTAGTCGCGCAGCACCTGGTCGAGCGACGCGCCTGCCGCCGCCGAACGCAGGCGATGCAGGATCGTGCGCACGCCATCCTGCATCTGGTCGGTCATCGCCAGGATGGCCTGGGCGCTGCCGTGGAGCTGCGGCAACTGCTCGCAACGCTGCATCATCGCGCCAGCGATCGCACGCACCGCGGTGATGCCTTGTCCGAGCTCGTCGTGCAGCTCGCGCGCGATGAAGCGGCGCTCTTCCTCGAGGCGCAGTTGCAGTGCATGGGCGAAGGCCTGGTCCTCCTCCAGCCGCAGGTTGAGCGCCCGGCTCTGGTCGAGGTTGTCGGCGAGACGGTTGTAGCTGTCGGCGAGGCGGTCGAGCTCGGTTGCACCATAAGTCGGTAGTCGGGTGTCGAACAGGCCGGCGGCGCCGCGGTCGAGGGCGCTGTTGATCTGTGCCAGCGGTGCGAGCGCACGATCCAGTGCGAGGCGCACCGCCAGCCCGACCACCAGCATCGCGGCAAAGGCCCAGCCCATGCCAGCGGCGAAATAGTCCCAGGCATCCAGCACCGAGCGCGAGGCATCGGGCCGCAGCACGATCTGGCGATCGCCCGCGTCGAAGATGTGGGTCGGCACTTCCGGCGTGAGCTGGCGTGCGAACCATTCCGGCGCGAATCGGCCCGCCTTGTAGGTGGGTTCCGGGGACACGTAGATCAAGCGGCCGGCGGCGTCGAGAACTTCCAGCCGGTTCGCGCGCAGTCGGCCCACCGCCGTCAGGTAGGCCATCAGGCGGTCCGGGCCCTGTTCGCGGTCACGCAGCGTCTCGGCGACCAGCACGCCCACCCATTGCTCGGCGACCCGGCTGGCGGCGTTGATCTCCTCGTGAATGGCACGCCGCGTCTCGTGCATCCAGCCCAAGGTGGCGATGGTGATCACCAGCAGCAACAGGCCGGTCAGCACCTTGCTGACCCGGCCCCTCAGGGTGCTGCCGCGCCTGGCCGTCGGCCCGGAGGATGCGTTGCTCGTCTTGTGCGTGGCAGGCCGGGGTGATTGGGGATGCGTCATGGCGGGATGCGGTTGCGCCCGGGAAGATGGTTCGTCGGCGCCAGACCCGCTGGCGGTCGATTTCAATCTAGCAGTCGGGGGAGCAAGTTTCGTGCTTCGCGAGCGCCCTGCGGCATGCATGCATGCGCGCCGACGCGGGCGGTGGCGGCAATGGGGCGCGCAGCGGAGGCTGCGGCCCGGTCAGGCGATACCCTGGCTGAGGGTGCTGCGCGCGAAGACGTGTGCGCCGGCGCAGGTGCGCAGCGGAAAGGGCGCGGCGAGGTGGAGCGAGGCGTAACCCACCAGATTGAGCCATTGCACATCGAAGCAGTCCGCGCAGCGCAGATGCGCGAGGCTCCCGCCCAGCGACAGCAAGGCTGCTGCCGTGCGGTTCACCGCGACGAAGCGGCTGTCCTGGTCGAACACCGCCAGTGCCTCGAGGGGGCCGCCGAGCAGGGCCTGGCGGGTGTGGAAATGCAGGCGCAGAAAGCCGCGCTCATCGGTCTCGACGAGCCGGTGCTCGATCATCTCGACGGTCGTCTGCAGCACCGCCTGCATATGGTCGCATTTCTCGCGCGACGTCGAGGCGTGGTCGGTCAGGATCAGCAGGCAGCCGTCGGTGCCATGGATGGGGGCGGCAAGCGACAGCGCGGGCGCGCCGTTGCCGGACTGCCGTTCCGCCGCCGTGCCGATGATGCGAAGGATCTCACCGTCGCGATTGGCCAGCAGGACTTCGAGGGACGGGCTGGCGAACTGTTGGTAAAGGTTGGCCATCACCGGCATGGCAAGCGTCATCAGACGCATGTGCCCGCCCGATCTCCCGGAATAGGCGAACAATGGAACAGCGTCACGTTGCATCGTGCGCAGGGGGTCTTCTACAGGGACCTTGGGAGGCTTCATGTGTGCCACATCCTTACGACGGGCGGCCGAGGTTGCGAGGGTGTGTCGCATGTTTCATGCCTAGCTTTTTGGCATCGCGATGCGGCGTTGCGTCATCTCCAACGTCCGATTACAGGGTGCTCCACTACGGAACAATTGCTCTCAATCGATACAGCCGAGCACTCGAGTTCTGGCGCCGGCTTGCTCTGCTCCATCGGAAATGGCCACGCGAATGGCACCTGCGGCGCGATGGCATGGAGGGTGCTTTTCGACCCTGACCGCGGAGCCGCAGCCCGCCACCTGACGCAGGACACATCCGATGACCCCATTCGCGCGAGCCCTGGCTTGGCTCGTCTTGATTTTCTCGCCGATGCTGACGGCCGCCCACGCAGCCGCGCCGGTGGTGCGGGTTGGCGTGCTCCAATTCGGCACCGTGAGCTGGGAAATCGAGGCGATGCAGAAGGCGGGGCTGCTCGAGCGCGAGGGCGTGCGTGTCGAAGTGGTGCCGCTCGCGGTAAACGACGCGGCCAATGTCGCCTTTCAGGGCAATGCGGTCGACGTCATCGTGAACGACTGGATCTGGGTGTCGCGCCAGCGTTCGGAAGGTCGCGGCTACACCTTCGTGCCTTACTCGCTGGCCGTGGGCGGCGTGATGGTGCGGTCCGATGCTGGTCTGCGCACCTTTGCCGACCTGCGTGGCAAGCGCCTGGGCATTGCCGGCGGCGCCCTGGGCAAGAGCTGGTTGCTGCTGCGCGCCTATGCGCGCAAGACGGTGGGCGAGGATGCGGCAAGCTTCGTGCGCACCGACTTCGCCGCACCGCCGCTGCTCAATCAGCTTGCGCTCGGCGGGGACATTCCCGCGGTGCTCAACTACTGGCACTACAACGCGCGCCTGCAGGCGGCGGGCCTGCGCGAGATGCTGAGCATGCAGGACATCCTCGCGGGTCTCGGCATACGGTCCGAACTGCCCATGGTCGGCTGGGTGTTCCGCGACGACTGGGCGAGGGCCAATCCTGCGGCGATCAGGGGCTTCCTGCGCGCATCGGCGGCGGCGAAGAAGCTGATGCTGGAATCCGACGAGATCTGGAACACCACCCTGCGCCCGGTGATGCGGGCCGAGGACCAGGCCACCTTCGAGGCCCTGCGCGCCGGCTACCGCGCCGGCATCCCGCGGGGACCGGTCGCCGAGGCCGAGGCCACTGCGCGGCAGGTGTTCTCCATCATTGCCTCGGTCGGCGGCAGGGAACTCGTGGGTGACGCCCAGGCCCTGGCGCCGGGTACCTTCTGGCAGGCGGGCGGGGAGCGGTGACGGGAAGCGGGCAGGGCGTGCGCGAATCGCGGACTCCGTCGGGCGCCGCGCATGCGGCAAGGGGAGGCGCGGCCGGCGGCGCAAGGCGGGACGAAAGCGGCCTGCCGCGCACGCGCAACCCGGGTGGCGCGGGCCTCAGGCTCGGATCGATCGTGGTCTTCCTGGTCCTGTGGCAGGTGCTCGCAGCGTCGCTGCACAGTGCGACGCTGCCGGCGCCCGCGGTCGTCTTCCAGCGGCTGCTTACCGAGACTTCGTCGCTGACCCTGCCCTGGCATCTGTCCATCACGCTGGCGCGCGTCGGCATCAGCTTCCTGCTGGCGATGGTGATCGGCACCGTGATCGGCATCGCCATGGGGCATTGGCGGCCGCTGGACATGTTCCTCGATACCTGGCTGGTGCTCGGCCTCAACATCCCGGCGCTGGTGACCATCATCCTGTGCTACGTGTGGTTCGGCCTCAACGACTGGGCGGCGATCGTCGCGGTGGCGATCAACAAGATCCCCACGGTGGTCGTCACCGTGCGGGAAGGCGCGCGCGCCGTGGATCCGCGGCTGATGCAGGTGGCGGCGGCCTATCGCCTGACGCGCCGGCGCACGTTCGCACGGGTGTATCTGCCGCAGCTCTACCCTTACCTGATGGCGGCGGCGCGCGCCGGCCTGTCGCTGATCTGGAAGATCGTGCTGGTGGTGGAGCTTCTCGGACGCAGCAACGGCATCGGCTTCCAGCTCAACGTGTTCTTCCAGTTCTTCGACATCGCCGGCATCCTGGCCTACACGCTGGTGTTCGCCACCGTGGTGCTGCTCATCGAGGCGATCGCCCTGCGCCCGCTGGAGCGCCGGCTCACCGCATGGAGAGGCTGAAGGTGCTCGAGATCGACATCGCCCGCAAGACCTATCCCGACCGCGGCGGCCGCAGCCATGTGGCCCTGCAGGGGTTGCGTCTGGCGGCCCGGCCCGGCGAATTCCTCTGCCTGGTAGGCCCTTCGGGCTGCGGCAAGAGCACCTTGCTGAACCTGGTCATCGGCCTCGACCGCGACATGGAAGGGCGGGTCACGCTGGATGGCCGCGTGCCCGGCAAGGGGGTCGGCGTGATGTTCCAGGAGCCGCGGCTGATGCCGTGGCTGAGCGTGCTCGACAACGTGCTGCTGGTGGCCGACGATCCGCCGCAGGCGCGACCGCGAGCGATCGATCTGTTGCGGGCGATGGAGCTGGGCGATGTGCTGCACACCTATCCGGGGCGGCTGTCCGGCGGCATGCAGCGGCGCGTGGCGCTGGCGCGCGCCTTCGTCATCGAGCCGCCGCTGCTGCTGATGGACGAACCTTTCGTGTCCCTCGATGCGCCGACCGCCGACCGCCTGCGCTCGATGCTGGTCGACCTGTGGCAGCGGCGGCGGTCCACGGTCGTCTTCGTCACGCATGACCTGCGCGAGGCGCTCGCGCTGGCCGACCGCGTGTGCTTCCTGTCGGCGGCGCCGGGGCGGGTTGTGCTCGAGATGCCGGTCGAGCTGCCGCGCCCGCGCGCCCCGAACGATGTCGCGGTGCTCGAACTGCAGGCGCGCCTGCTGGCGCAGCACCCCGATCTGCTGGCTGGACTCGTCACCACGGAGCCTCCGAACGATGCCTGAAGCAACCGCCGACGATGCGATCCTGCGCTTGCGCGAGGTGCGCAAATCCTACGGCCCGCGCGAAGCGCTGAAGGGCGTCAGCCTGGCGATCCGACCGGGTGAATTCGTCGCCCTGCTGGGCCCCAACGGCGCCGGCAAGAGCACCATGTTCCAGTTGCTCACCGGCCTGTTCAACGCCGACGCGGGCGAGATCCGCGTCTGCGGCCACGACATCCGCCACAGCCCGGTCGCGGCGCTGGCTTCGATCGGGGTGGTGTTCCAGCAGACCACGCTGGACATGGACCTGAGCGTGGAGGCGAACCTGCGTTTTCATACTCGCCTGCACGGCATCGCCGGGCGCGAGGCGGGCGAACGCATCGCTGCGGCGCTGGCGCGGCTAGGCTTGACCGAGCGCGCGGACGATCCGGTGCGCGCGCTGTCGGGCGGCAACCGGCGCAAGGTCGAGCTCGCGCGCGCACAGTTGCACCGGCCATCGGTGCTGCTGATGGACGAGCCCACGGTCGGCCTCGACCCCGCCTCGCGCCGTCAGTTGCTGGACGAAGTCCTGGCCCTGCGCAGTGGCGGTGTCGCCGTGCTGTGGGCCACCCACCTGGTGGAGGAGGCCGAAGAAGCCGACCGGGTGGTGGTCCTCAGCGCGGGCAAGGTGCTGGCCGACGGTACGCCGGCGAGCCTGGTTGCGGCAGCGGGTGGCGGCAGCCTGGCGGCGGCGTTCCTCGGCATGACGGGGCGCAACGCGGAGCTCGCGGGGTGAGCGGTTGCGTGCCGCAGGCCGCGGCCGAGGTGAGATGACGGAACCGAGAGACGTTGATGCGAAGAGACGACAGGCGGCCATCGCCGATGGACGCGAGGAGAGGCGAGACATGAACAGGAAAATGCTTGTGGCGATGCTGGCGCCGGCCGTCCTGGCGCTGGCGGTCAGCGATGCATTGGCGAAGGGGACGGGCTATCTCTTCGTCAGCAGCGAGAACGACAACGCGGTGACCGTGCTCGACGGCAAGACCTACGCGGTGGTGAAAACCATCCCGACCGGCGAGCGGCCGCGTGACATCAAGCTCAGCGCCGACCGCAGCCAGGTCTACGTGATCGCGAGCAACAAGCACCGGCTCGAAGTGATCGACATCGCCAGGCTGGCGGTGACGCGCACCCTGCCCGTGGGCGAGGATCCGGAAGCCTTCGACTTCGGCAAGGACGGCAAGCTCATCTACGTCACCAATGAGGAAGACGCGCAGGTCTCGGTGGTGGACTTCGCGACCGGCAAGATCGTGGCGAAGGTCGAGGTCGGCGAGGAGCCCGAAGGCGTGAAGCTCAGCCCGGACGGGCGCCGCGTCTACGTGACCTCGGAAGTCGCGAACATGGTGCATGTGATCGATACCGCGACGAACAAGATCGTCGCCAACGTGGTTGTCGGCAACCGTCCGCGCCGCTTTGCGATCACGCCCGACGGCGGGGAAGTATGGGTGACCAACGAGCTCGGCGCGTCGATCAGCATCATCGACGGCGCCAGCAACAAGGTGAAGGGTACCGTGTCATTCGAGCCCAAGGGCTTTCGCAAGGACGACGTCACGCCGGTGGGCATCGTCATGACGCGCGATGGCAAGACGGCCTATGTGACGCTGGGGCGGGCCAACCACGTGGCCGTGGTCGATGTGGCGGCGCGCAGGGTGAAGGGTTACGTGTTGGTCGGCAACCGTGCCTGGGGCGTGCAACTGAGCCGCGATGAGAGCCTGCTCTACGTGGTCAATGGCCTGTCCGACGATGTGTCCATCATCGATACCAATGCACTCAAGGTGCTGAAGTCGGTGCCGGTGGGACGGGTACCCTACGGCGTGGTGGCCGATGACTGAACGCGGGTGCATGCGGTGGGCCGCCGCGCCGGGCGCGACACCGCATCGCGGTTTGCTGAATTCGACAAGGAGTTGATCGCATGCCGATCCGACACATCGCCCGTCGCCTGGCCGCACTGACCGACGGTCGCCTTCTGGAGCGCGCCCGACGCGCGGGCGCGTTCGCCGTGGCGAGTGTTGCGGCGGCCGGCCTGCTGCATGGCGCATCCGCGCAGGCAGCGGTCCTGAAGTTCGGTTTTCTGGAGCTGAACCACGACGCGCGCTACGACGAGGAAAAGCTCTACTTCCGCCCCATGTCGCGCGCGCTCGGTCGGCCGCTGGCCGGCGCCGAGGTCGCCTTGCGCGAGTCGCGCTTCGTCGGCCAGGCGGTCGGCGCGGAGTTCGGCCTAGAGCGTGCGCAGGCCGACGATGCCAAGGGGCTGATCGAGCAGATTGGCAAGCTCAACGCCGCGGGCGTGCGCTTTTTCCTCATCGACGCGCCGGGAGCGGTCGTGGCGCAGGTCGCTCAGGCGGTGCGCGGCCGCGAGCTGCTGCTGTTCAACATCTCCGCGGCGGACGACGCGCTGCGCCAGGAACAATGCCAGCCCAACCTGCTGCACACGATCCCGAACCATGCCATGCAGGCCGATGCCATGGCGCAGTACCTGGTGTCGCGCAAGTGGCGTTCGGTGCTGGTGCTCGAGGGGCCGCTGGCGGAAGACAAGCTGGTGTCGGCGGCGTTCGAGAATTCGGCGAAGCGCTTCGGCCTGAAGATCGTGGAGAAGCGCCCCTTCCTGCTCAGCAACGATCCACGCCAGCGTGACCAGGGCAATGTCAGCCTGCTCACCGCCGGTCCCGACTACGATGCCGTCTTCGTCGCCGACTCCGACGGCGAGTTCGCGCGCAGCGTGCCCTACCGCACCGTCCGCCCGCGGCCGGTGGTCGGCAGCGAAGGTCTGGTCGCAGAAGCCTGGCATTGGTCGTGGGAGCGCCACGGCGCGCCGCAACTCAACAACCGGCTGGAGAGGCTGGCGTCGCGCCGCATGTCCAGTCCCGACTGGGCCGCCTGGATCGCCGTCAAGACGGTGGTCGAGGCGGTGGTGAGGACGAACAACGGCGATTTCCGTACGCTGGCGAAGTACATCGGTGGCGAGGAGATCACCATAGACGGCTTCAAGGGCAACCGCCTCGGCTTCCGCCAGTGGGACGGCCAGTTGCGCCAGCCCATCCTGCTGGCTACGCACAACGCTGTCATCGAGCGCGCGCCCATCCAGGGCTTCCTGCACCAGACCAACAACATGGACACGCTGGGCTTCGACAAGCGCGACAGCCGCTGCAAGTTCTGAGAAACCGGATCGCCTCCCCAGATGAGACTTGCTCACGCCCTGCTTGCGCTCCAGGCCGTCACCAGCCGCGAGGTGGCGAAATTCGTCCGCCAGGGCGGCCGTTTCGCGTCGGCGCTGGTGCGCCCGCTGCTGTGGCTGGTGGTGTTCGCCGCCGGCTTCCAGAACGTCTTCGGCGTTTCCATCATTCCGCCCTACGACACCTACATTCCGTATCAGGTGTACATCGTCCCCGGTCTGCTGGGCATGGTGCTGCTGTTCAATGGCATGCAGTCGTCGCTGGCAATGGTCTACGACCGCGAAATGGGCGTGATGCGCCTGCTGCTGACCGCGCCGCTGCCGCGTTGGTACCTGCTGTTCGCCAAGCTCCTCGCCGGCACCCTGCTGTCGGTGCTGCAGGCCTATGTGTTCCTGATCATCGCCGCGCTGTTCGGCGTCACGGTGCCGTGGATGGGCTGGCTGCAGGTGCTGCCGGTGCTGGTGCTGGGCGGCATGATGCTGGGTGCGCTCGGCCTGCTGCTGTCGGTGCAGATCCGCCAGTTGGAAAATTTTGCCGGCACGATGAATTTCGTCATCTTCCCGATGTTCTTCCTGTCGCCTGCGCTGTATCCGCTGTGGAAGCTGGAGGAGTCCGGAGCGGAGATCATCCACTTCGTCGCGCAGTGGAACCCCTTCACCCACGCGGTGGAGGCGATCCGCTTTGCGCTTTACGGCCAGTTTTCGGCGATGTCGCTGTCCATCGTCGTTGGGTGTCTCGTGGCATTTTTCTTGCTGGCGGCTTGGGGGTATGACCCGCAGCGCGGCATGCTGAAACGGACCGGAAAGCCCGGTTGAACCAAACCAAAAAGCCGTCAATCGGCACTGGAGGAGCAATGATCATCCGAACCAAACATTTCATGCTGCTGGCTGCCTGCGGCGTCGTCGCCAGCACCGCGGCGGCCCATGGCCCGGCACGGCTCAAGGTCGAGCACAGCGTCGATATCCAGGCGCCGGCGGAAAAGGTCTGGGCGCGCATCGCCAACTTCCACGACATGTCCTGGCACCCGGCGATCGCCAGCACCCAGGGCAGCGGCGGCAACGTGCCGGATGCCACCCGGCTGCTGACGCTGAAGGGCGGCGACGGCAAGGCGACGATCGAGGAGGCGCTCAGCAAGTACAGTGCCGAGCACATGAGCTATATGTACAAGATCGCCAAGGTCGATGTCGCGGTGCTGCCGGTGACCAATTATGCGGCGACCATCACGGTCACCTCCACCGGCCCGTCCTCCTCCAAGGTGGAGTGGCGGGGGGGCTTCTATCGCGGCTATCCGAACAACGATCCGCCTGCCAACCTGAATGACGATGCCGCCATCAAGGCGGTCACCGGCATCTACCAGTCCGGTCTTGACGCGCTGAAGGCGGAAATGGAGAAGGGCGGACGCTGAGCAAGCTGCAGGCATGGCGCACCCGTCCCTGGCGCACATCCGCGACCGCATGCCCTCGGTGAACACGCTTGTGGTGGCCTGCGCCCTCCTGCTCGGGCGGGGCGCCTGGGCCGCCGAGGTGGCCTTCGTGACCACCCAGTCCGACGATTCGGTGTCCGTCGTCGCGCTGGGTGAGGACAGACTTGCCGCGACGCTGAAGCTGGGCGGCAAGCCGGCCGGGGTCGCCGCTTCGCCCGATGGCCGTCACGTTTACATCACCAGTCCCGAGGGGGGCTACGTCAGCGTGCTGGGGACGCGGCCCCCGGCGCTGCTGCGCCGGATCGCACTGAAGGGCGGGCCGCTCGGAATTGCCGCCCACCCGGACGGCGGGCGCCTCTACGTCGCGGATTGGTACGGAAGCCGCGTCTTCGTTGTCGATGCCGCAAGCGGCGACATCCTCGACGAACTGCCCACCGGCCTGTCGCCATCGGGTGTGGCGGTGTCGCCCGACGGCACGCTGTTGGCGACGGCGGATCGGGACAGTGATCAGGTTTCGCTGTTCAGCACTGTTGACCATCGCCTGATCGGGACTGTCGGTACCGGAAAGCGCCCGTTCGGTCTCGGATTCACGCCGGACGGGCGTCGTCTCATGTCGGCCGATGTGGGCTCCAACACCGTCACGGTGATCGACCTTGCCTCACGCAGCGTGCTGGGCTCGGTGCCTGTCGGCGATCGCCCCTATGCCCTTACCGTGACGGGTGGTCGCGCGTTCGTCACCAACCAGTACGCTGGGACGGTGTCGGTTTTGGACCTGCAGAGCCTGAAAGTCATCGCCACGATCGAGACTGGCGAATACCCTGAAGGCATCGCGGCGTCCGCCGACGGTCGACACGTGTACGTTGCCAACTGGTTCGACAACACGCTGTCGTGCATCGACACGGCCAGCCTGCGGGTCACCGGACGCGTGCGAACCGGAGACGGGCCGCGCGCCTTCGGCGCCTTCATTGCGGACGTGCCGGAAGCCGCGGCCCACTGATCGATGGCACGCCCTTTTGGGGCAAGGGCTCCGGCTTGCGTGCAGGTGCCGTCACGGAGCAGGCGTCATGATCACCAACTGGTTGCGGCCCGAACGCTTGGCCCGGTACAGGCCGCGGTCGGCCTGGCGCATGGCGACGTGGATGTCGTCGTGATCCGGGGTGGCGAGCGCAAGGCCGAGACTCACCGTCAGCCGCTCGACGATCGGTGCGGTGCTAGCCTCGATGGACTGACGGATCTTCTCGCCGACGACCCGGGCTCCCGAGAGGTCGCTCGCCGGGATGATCGCGAGGAACTCTTCGCCGCCGAACCGGGCGACGAAGTCGCTTTCACGGATCGACCGCCTGAGCACCTCGGCGGTGTGGCGCAGCACGGCGTCACCGACGGCATGGCCGTGGCAGTCGTTGATCGACTTGAAGTGATCAAGGTCCATCATCACCACCGCATACGGGACGCCGGAACGCTTCATGCGGATGAATTCGTCGGAGAGGCGCTCATTGCCGGCCAGGCGGTTCGGCAGGCCGGTGAGTGCGTCGTGGCGAGCAAGCAGGCGCAGCTCCTCATTCGCTCGTGCCAGCGCCGCAGTACGCTCCGCCACTTTCTGCTCCAGCCTGGCGTTCATCTCGGCCAGCGCCTCGGTTGCCTTGCACAGTGCCTGCTCATCGCGCTTGCGCGCCGAGATGTCGGTGACACAACCGGCCATGCGGATCGGTCTGCCGGCGGCGTCACGCTCGACAACTTCGCCGCGGTCGAGTACCCAGATCTCGCTGCCGTCCCGGCGCCGCATGCGGTGTTCATGGCAGTAGTGTCCGCTCTCGCGCAGAGCTGTCTCGATGGAGGCGAGCACCGTGCCGCGATCGTCCTCATGCAGGTGAGCGGCGAACACTTCGATCGGATGCTGGAGCTCCTCCGGCGGGAAACCGAGCAGCGCACACCAGCTCGCATTGTGCGTGACGATACCGCGCTCGACGTTCCAGTCCCAGATGCCTTCGCCGGCTGCCGCCATTGCATAGGCATAGCTGCGCTCGCGCTCCTCGATCACCTGGTGGGCGCGCTGGAGATCGGTCACGTCGTGGGCGATGACCAGAATGCGTCGATCTCCGTCCGGGCCTCGCAGCGGCTTCTTGATCGAGTGGAAATGCCTGATCTCGCCGGTCTCGGCATTCGTCGAGCTCTCCTGCACCAACTGCGTTTCGCCGCCCAGCATCACGCTGCGCACGTTCTGCAGGTAGAAATCGACCTGCTCCCGATTCGGGTTGAAATGACCGTCGTCCTTGCCCACGAGCTGGTCCGGCGTCGTGCCGTACAGCGTGGCGAGTGCCGCGTTGCCGAGCAGAAAGCGGCCGTTCCAGTCCTTCAGCAGGATGATGTCGGGAGATTCGTCGATGACCGTGCGCAACAGGACTTCGCCCTCGCATGCGTGAGCCCAGCGAGCCAGCGCCTCGTCGTGATCTCCAGCACGAGGACCGGATGCGCCACAGTCGGTGCAGTGTGTGGACCATTGCCCGGAGGCGTCGGCCGCCACCTGCGTCTCGCTCGATCGGCAGAAAGGACAGGGCGCGGGCATGGGATCGTCAGGGGCGATGCTCGGTGGCATGGTCGTTGAAGGCAGGTCTCAGCGTGCGACCCGGGACTTACGAGACTTGAATACTACCGAAGCCTCGGGCAACGGAGCGCGTCCGTGTCGATGTCATGCTGCCATGCAGCACGAGTTGTTGCGTCAAGGTGACACTGTAACGCTTCAGGGGCCCGCGGCGCGCATTCCTCCGGTCGGTGCATCACTGTCCGAACTCTTCGTTTTCAAAGCGCAGATAGAGTCTGTGGATGTTCCTCGGATGAATGACCGGGTAAAGCGTCCAGTCGCTGAATTCGGCCAGGTCCGCGCCATGTATCGTCTCATAGAGGCTGTCGCCGCCGCGCTGGCGCATGCGCACGAGGGTGAAGATCCGCTCGATGTAGTGCCGCATCGGCGCGATCGCGCTCACGTCGCCGCGCGGTCCATAGCCTGGAACCAGGATCCGTGGAGACAACTCCTCGAGTGCGTGCAGCGCTTCGAGCCAGCCTTCGGTGTCGGCGTCGCGCAGGTCGGGCACGCGGCCGATCGAAACCAGTGCGCCGGCGAAAAGAACGCCACTGGCGGGATCGAACACCGCCAGATCGCCTGGCGTGCTGCCCCAGCCGACGTGGATCAACCGCAGAATGCGTCCCCCGGCATTGATCGGGCCTGATTGCGATACGGTGCGCGCGGGCACGACGACGCGCGTGCCCAGCATGGCCTCGTCCCCGAGCAACCGCCTGAGATTGCGCAGACAGTTCTCGCAGCGTTCGCCGATCAACCTGGCGCCAGCCTCATGGGCGAGGACGGGAATGCCGCGGTCGGCGAAAGCCGCGCTGCCCATGATGAACTCCTGCAGCGGCTGGGTGATTACCGCCAGGACCACAGGTTTGCCGCCCATGCGCTCGGCCATCTCGAGCAGCTCCCGGCCATGGCGGTAAGAGCTGCCAGTGTTGATGACGATCGTGCCCTCAGCGCCGACGATGAAGCCGGCGTTGCCGATTCGGCCCTGGTTTTCCGGGCTGGCCTCATTCCTGCTTCCGAAGACGGCATAGACGCCGTCGCCGAGCGCAGTCGCAGCGAGCGCGGCGTCTTCCGCGCCCATGGCCATGCCTGGCGTCAGCAATACCGGCAATGCCAGCAAGGCGACGAGGTGGCGCATGGGCCGCAGAGCGCCATCCAGACAGTGTGAAACGAAGGAGCGCAGGGTATGAGCGAGGCGAGGCAAGCGAAGCTGCCGTTCATGGGACGCATGGTGTTGCTGGTCGCGCTGTGTGGCGCATGGCCGGTGGGCGCCGAACCACCGTCCCTGACGGTGGCGCCATTCGACCTCATCGAGGAGCACCCCGACCCGAGCCGTGCGGAGGACCAGCAGCGGCGGCTCGAGGCCGTCCGCAGCCAGTTCATCGACGAGATTCAGGCGCATGGTCTCTATCGCGTGGTGGCGCCGGAGTCGGCGCGTGATGTCCTCGACCGGTTGCGGGCACGGCACGCATTTCTCTACGACTGCCCGCAATGCAAGAGTGAACTGGGCGAGGCCGCCGGGGTGAAGCTTGTGGCCGTCGGATGGGTGCAGAAAGTCAGCAATCTGATCCTGAACATCAATGTGGAAGTCAGCGATGCGACGAGCGGACGCGTGCTCGCCGTGCAGTCCGTGGACATCCGCGGCAACACCGACCAGTCGTGGATGCGGGGGATGCGGTTCCTGGTGCGGAAACTGGCGGAGCGCCAACAGCCTGCAGCGGGGCCCGGGGACTGAAGGGCAGACGCGCATGCATCCCGTCAGGGGTGCATGCGCGAGCCGGCTCGGGCGCCCCGGTCCTGCCGCGCACGGCATCAGGCCGGACCGGCGATCGGTTGCACCGGCAGCGTCGCCTCGAACCGCCGCGACTGGCTGTCGAGCACTTCGGCCTTCAATTCGCCGCGGCCCTTCGGCAGGAAATAGAAGCGGAAATTGGGATTCTCGCTGATCGTGAAATCCACCTCGGCGGTCAGCACCGGTTCGCCTGCGTAGCTGATGCGGACCAGGCGCACGTAATGCGCCGGGGTGTAGTTCCGTGTGAGCTGATCCATCGCCAGGCCGGAATGGTTCGGATGGCTCACCATCAGTTGCGCGAGCGCCGGCCTGTTCAGCACCGGCTCGCCTTCCACGCGCAGCCGCATCCTGCCCAGCGTGGCAAGCGAGGCTTGCGGATCCTTGCCCGGTGGCGCAGAACATCCTCCCGAGGCCTTCACGAAACGGGTGCTCATGAAAAGCTGCCCGTCATTCATTTCGGCGATCGCACGGACATGAGTGTAGGCATCCACGCGTACACGCGTCTCGACATCGGCGCGCCCGCTCGCAGGGGTGAAATCGAACACCGCGCCCATCGGCGACGGGTTGTTGTCGATGATGAGATAGATCCTGCGGATGTAGCGTGCTTCGGTCTGCGGCGCCTGCGCGCGCACGGCGATTGGCACGATCGCGGCATCCTCGGCGCGCGGCGGCGCCTCGAGCTTCAGGACGTCGTCGGCGGGCGTGGTGATCGCACGGCCGGCGAACAGGCTGTCACGGAACTGCCGCCACATCGGGTTGGCGTCGATGTCGAGTGCGGGGTCGGTCGCGCCCGCCTGCTGTGCGTGCAGCACCTTGCCGAAGGCGAGCAGCAGCGGCAGCGAAATCAGCATCCTGCGATTCGGATTCATGCTTGCCCTCCTTGCGGGCGTCTCAGTCTTCCCACTCCAGTTCGGCGTAGGCGGCCGTCAGGTTGCGCCGATGAAACTCGTCCGCAAGCTGCCAGCCGGCGGTTCCGGTTGCCGACAACTGGTCCAGCGTGCGTGCGATCGGCACACCGGCCTTGATGGCAGCCCGAACCTCGCGCAGCACCGTCGACAGGTAAGTCTCTTCCGGAACGATGGCCTGGCGCAGGTCGTCGGTCACCGTGCCGTGCCCGGGCACGGCACGCTTCACGTCAAGGGCCTTGAGTTCGCCGATGACATGGAGCCATCCCCGCAACTGGCCGTCGATCACCGGCAGGTGGCCCATGAAGAGCAGATCACCGGTGAACAACGTCCCCGTCTCCTGATCGAAGACGGTCAGATCATTGTCGGTGTGCGCGGTGGGCCAGGCCCGCAATTCCAGCTTGCGGTCGCCCAGGTCGATGAACGTCCGCTCCGTTACCGTCTGCGTCGGGTAGACCACCGCGTCGGGCGCGAGTGCCGCGCCGCCATCGCGGTGGAAGGCCTCAAGGTAGTAGGGCGCGCGCGCAGAGAGCGATGGCCCGAGCCGCACGTGGGCAATGAATGCCTGCCCTGGATCGCCGGTCTTGAGTGCGGCGTTGCCCAGCACGTGGTCGGGATGCATGTGGGTGTTGATCACGTAGCACACGGGCAGCGTGGTCACGCGCTCGATCGCCGCCTTCAGCCGCGCGCCGATCGCTGGGCTGCCGCCTGTGTCGATGACCGCGACGCATCTCGCCCCGACGATGAAGCCGATATTGGCCACGTCCTCGCCGTCATGCGCGGACCAGGCGTGATGGCTGCCCTGATGCACGTGGATGCCGCGAGCGATTTCCCTGGTCGGCAACGGCTCTACGCCCGCAGCTCTGGCCGGCGTGACCGGCAATAACAGCAGACACGCGCCCAGCAGCACGGTCAGCAGGCTGGCCTGCGGGCGCAGTGCTGACGAGGTGACCATGTCGCAGCCTATCTTGCAGCGGTGTCGATGAAGCACTGCTTGTTGGCGCGGGCCTGGAGCTCGCGCAGGCGCTTGACTTCCTTGCCGACAGACGGGTTCTCGCGCAGCGCCGCTCCGCGGTCGCCGGCGATGCGTTGCGCGAGCGTCGCGGTGTGCAGCGTGGTGTAGTCGTCGTAGCTCAGTTCGGTTGCCAGCGCGTCGAGCGCGCACGAGCACTTGCTGATCATCTCGTAGCTGTTGCCCGGATGTTGCTGCAGGCATTCCTGCACGTACAGCACGCGTTCCTGGGTCGGAAAGTCATTGGCCGTTGCCGGCAAGGCATGCGCGGCAGCCAGCAGTGCGACTGCGATGGACAGCGGGAGGCGGGGAGTCATCGGTTTTCCTTTGTCCTTAGCGGGCGCCCGGTGCGGACGCGGTGACGACCTCGGCGCCGTCGATGTACATCTCTTCCACCATCAGTGGCGGCGAGGAGGCGTCCGCGCTGTCGATCCGGCTGCGGATGCCATAGACGCGACCCGGCACGGCGTCGGACATCATGAACACGTATTGCTTGCGGGCCAGGCTGGCGAAGCGCTGGCGGGAGGGGTCGTCGAGATAGGGCGCGATCGAAACCTCCTGGCCGGAGATCGACTTCCCGCGATAGCGGAACGTGGTGGCGCGCACGTCAGCGCCGTTGTACACGGCCATGCGGATGCGCTTGCGGAAGTGTGCCTGTTGCCCCTTTGTGAGCCGCTGCATGTCGCGCACGTCGTGCTCGAGGAAATACAGGATGACCGGATTGGAGCGTGCCTCGTCGATTTCCGGCAGCGCCAGCCGGTGTTCGCCGCTCAGGAAGGCACCGCTGGCAGTGCAGCAACTGCCGTCCGTCCTGCTCCCGAGCGTGATGCTCACCGAATCCTCGAACGGCGGTTCGAGGCTGCCCGACTTGCGGAACGAATATTTCAGGGTTGCCGGAGGATGCTCGGCCGAGAGATGCTCGTCCATGAAGATCAGGCGCTCCGCGGCCGAGTAATCGGGCGTGGATTCAGCCTGCGCGGCCCACGAGGGAAGGCAGGCGGCCAAACCGGCAAGCACGGCGAACAGTGCAGGAAAAGTCGGTCGGATGGACATGTGCAAGCGGCGCAAGCGATGGAAGTGTTTCCGTGAGGCCGATGCCGCTTCGGCAACGCACCGGCGCGGGAGATGAACGCTCATCGCGAAACCGCTGCGCTTGCAGGCGGCTCTTCGCTGAGCGGCACGTGATATTCCGCCAGGATGGACTGGATCTGCGCGCGGTGGGAGTCGATGAACGCCTCGACCTGCTTCTTCCACTCGGGCTCGCCATAGCGCACGCCCATGCCGATCGAGAACTCAAGGGGAATGCCCGGCTCGGATCGGATCGGCACGACGTGCATCGGCTGTCTGGCCGCCATCTGGCCGTAGTAGCTGCCGACAGGGCCCCAGACGATGGCGACGTCGATCTTGCCGGAGGCGAGGTCCTGGTCGACGATCCTCCCCGGGTAGTAGTCCATCTCAACGTTGATCGTGTGATACGGCACGCCCTGGTCGACCAGGTTGTGTCTTGCCATCCATTTCGACGCTGGAGAGTGGTCGAAAACGCCGATCTTCAGGCTGGCGAGTTTTTCCGGCGGAAGCGCGAGGAAATCGTCACTGGTGCGCACGTCGTCCATTCCCTTGCCTGCAGGGAACACGAGCACGTATGGCGAGCGGAAATAGGGCTTGGTCACCGAGGCTTGGTCGAAGCCCACCGGCAGTCCCATGATGATGTCGCATGGGTAATCCTGCCCCGGGACCTTGTAGCGCAGGGTATTGCGGATGAAGACGAACCGCTGCGGGTAGTTGTAGTAGGTGACCGGCAGGTTGAGTGATTTGCCGAAGAGATCGGCGATCCGGTTCTCGAAACCTTGCTGCTTTTCGTTGGCGAACGGGAGGTTGTTCGGGTCCTGGCATACACGCAGCGCCTTGCGCTCGGGCGCTGCCGAATTGTCCTGTGCCAGCGACGCGCCTGCCGTCAGCAGGGCGGCGAGCCCGGCGATCAGTCCGATGCTTCTGACGGCCTTCCGAGTTGCGCGCGGGCGGGCCTGTTCATTGGTCGCGGTCATCGATTCTTCCTCGACCTCACTCGATCGGCTGAACCTTGGATTGCGTGATGGCGCCGTCGGAGCGGCCCTTCAGGTACGCGTAGAGGGCGTCGATGTTGTCCATCACCCTGGGATTGTTGCCGAAGCTCACCATGCCCTTGTCCTGCCTGCCGTCACGCACCGTCTGCACGAACTGCTCCTTGGTGAGCACTTTCAGGCTCTCGATCAGGGACGGCCCGACCATGCCCTCCTGATTTGCCCCGTGGCAGCGATCGCATGCCGCAGCGCGCCAGGTATGGAATCCCTTCAGCGTGTTCGGATCGACCTTGTTGCCGTCGACCACCGTGTACAGCGGCTTTTGTCCATCTGCAGCATGGCTTGGGCTACCGACGATCATCAGGGCTGCACACAACAACATCGCGTACTTCATGGGTGAATCCTCCTCGCTTGCTGCGGACGTGTCTTGGCTGCTTTGGCCTGACACCTGTGAATTGCTCTTGTCGGACGGTTGGTTCGCCATGGCAGCTTCGTCCTGGGGCTGCCAGACGTGTTACTGGGACATCGGTTTTGAGCGGAAAACCGGCCCCCAAGTTCGCAGACCGGGGACCGGCTCTGGAAGGCTGAGCGGCTGCACGCGGTCGCCGCAGGCGATCCCGTGCAGGGCCGGACCATGCGGTCCGGCCCTTGCGCCTTAGTTGGGGAGTGCGAACACCGTCAGCGAGCCGCCGAGCTGCGTGTAATCGGCCAGTTCGCGATAGCCGCCCACGGCGCCCAGACCCTCGTTCGCCTTCTCCAGGCCTGCCGCCATGCCGATGCCGGCCCAGCCGCCGATGCCCGAGAACACGCCCAGATACTGCTTGCCCTTGTGCTCATAGGTGAAGACGTTGCCGATGATGCCCGACGGCGTCTTGAACTTGTACAGCTCCTTGTTGATGTCCTTGGCATCGACGCACTTCAGGTAGCCTTCCAGCGTGCCGAAGCAGGAGAGCCCGCCTGCCGTGTTGAGCGAGCCGCTCCACACCGAGAACTTCTCCGGCTTGGACTGCACGATCTTGCCCTTGCCCGCATCCCAGGTGATGAAGTTGCCCATGCCGCCATGGCTGTTGGGTGCCGGGAACATCGACAGCGTGGCCCCGACGTAGGGCTGGCCGGCGACGTAATCGACCTGGAACGGCTCGTAGTCCATGCAGACGTGGTTGGTCGGCACGTAGAAGAGCTTGGTGTTCGGGTCGAACGAGGCCGGCTGCTGGTCCTTGGAGCCGAGCGCGGCCGGGCAGATGCCCTTCACGTTGACGTCGGGTCCGCCCGCTTGCGTGGAGTACTTGGCGACGACCTGCGGTCGACCAGTCTTCATGTCGACGTGGGTCGCCCAGTTCACCTGCGGGTCGTACTTCTCGGCCACCAGCAGTGCGCCGGTGGTGCGGTCCAGCGTATAGCCGAAGCCGTTGCGGTCAAAGTGGACCAGCGCCTTGGTCGGCTTGCCCTTGACGTCGATGTCGGCAAGGATCATCTCGTTGATGCCGTCGAAGTCCCACTCGTCGTGCGGCGTCATCTGGTAGACCCACTTGGCCATGCCGGTGGTCATGTCACGCGCCATGATGGTCATCGACCACTTGTTGTCACCCGGACGCTGCGACGGGTTCCAGGTCGAGGGGTTGCCGGTGCCGTAATAGACGGTGTTGGTCGCCTTGTCGTAGCTGTACCAGCCCCAGGTGGTGCCGCCGCCGGTCTTCCACTGGTCGCCCTTCCACGTCTTGAGCGACGAATCCTTGCCGACGGGCGCCATCTTGCCGTCGGTCCAGGTCATCGTCTTGTCCGGATCCATCAGCATTTCATTGTCGGGGCCGGTGCTGTAGGCCTTCCACACCTGCTTGCCGGTGTTCATGTCGTAGGCCGCGACGAAGCCGCGCACACCCCATTCGCCGCCCGAGATGCCGGTGAGGACCTTGTCGCCGAAGACATGCGGGGCGTTGGTGTTGACGGCGCCGAGCTTCGGATCGCCATTGACCGCGCTCCACAGCACCTTGCCGCTCTTCGCATCCAGCGCAACCAGGGTGGAATCCGCCTGTTGCAGGAAGATCTTGCCTTCAGCGTAGGCAAGGCCGCGGTTCACGGTGTCGCAGCACATCTGTGCGATGACCGACGGATCCTGCTTGGGCTCGTAGCGCCAGACGATCTTCTGCGTGTCGAGGTCGAGCGCGAACACCTTGTTCGGGAACGGCGTGTGCAGATACATCATGCCGTCGATGACCAGGGGCGAGCCTTCATGGCCGCGCAGCACGCCGGTGGAGAAGGTCCACGCGACCTGCAGCTTGCCGACGTTGCTGACGTTGATCTGCTTCAGCTTGCTGTAACGCTGGTTGAACATGTCGCCAGCCTGCATTGCCCAGTTCTTGGGATTGGCGATCTTCGACTCGAGGTCGGCGTTGGCCTGCGCCACGCCGGGCAGCGCAAACGCCAGGGCAGTGGCGAGGACGGTCGGTGCGAATCGAGCGGGTGTTCCGGAACGTTCCATTTTTGTCTCCTCTCTTTATGATCAACGTGCGACTTCGCCACATGACAAGACCGGAGGCCCCGCCGCGGCAAGCGGAGCGCGGGTTCCAAACGACAGCGAAAACGTCGATGCAAACCTTGTGCCAGAATCCGCGTTGAGCTTGGCTGTTGCAAAAGTGGCTGACAGGCTCGGGAAAATTGCCCGGCGGGGGCGCGGCTGACTCGCGCAGGGCTGAAGTGTTCGGCGTCCTGCTGCAAAGTGGGGCAAGTGCTACTTTTTGGGACATGAGGTGTCGACTTTGGTATCTCTTGACGCTCGCTCGCCCGGCCCTCGCACGATTGCCGTCGCCGCCCTGTCGGCGCGCATGCTGGCTGAGTCGGTCGCCAGCGGTGGTGCGGAGGTGGTGGCGCTCGATCTGTTCGGCGACGCCGACACGCGCGCGGTCGCCACGGCCTGGTACGGCATCGGCAGCGCATCCTCGCTGGCGCTGGATGGCGCGGCCCTGCTCGACGCGCTGGCCCGGCTCGCGGAAGAGGGCGAGGTCGGCGCCTGGGTGGCGGGCAGCGGATTCGAGGCGCGGCCGGACCTGCTCGCGCGCGGCGCCACGCTGCTGCCGCTGCTGGGCAATCCGCCGGAACTGGTGCGACGGGTCCGTACGCCGGGGTGGTTCTATCCCTGGCTGGCGGCGCGCCACGTGCCGCATGCGGCGGTCAGCCTCGCACCTCCGGCACGAGCCGAAGGCTGGTTGGCGAAGGACGCGCGTGCCTGCGGCGGCTGGCATGTGCGACCGGCGCTAGCGGCAGTGCGTGGCGGCGGCGCTGGGCATTACTTTCAGCGCCACATCCAGGGGATGCCGATGTCGGTGCTCTTTCTCGCCGATGGGCGTCGTTGGCACATCGCTGGCATCGCGCGGCAGACGATTCGCGCACTTGGAGGGCATCGGTTCGTCTATCGCGGCGGCGTAGGCCCGATCGATCTTCCGGCGGGCGCGCTGGAGGCGCTGCGGGCGATGGTGGACAGCATCGTGGGCGGGCTGGGGCTCGTCGGGCTCAACGGCATCGACTTCATCCTGCACGAGGACGGGCCGCTGCTGATCGAACTCAATCCTCGTCCGACCGCCAGCGTTGCGCTGTTCGACGATTGCGTCCCCCGTGGGCTGGTGCAGGCGCACGCGGCGGTGTGTCGTGGCGCGGCCCTTGACGCGCTGAGGTTTCAGACTGTGCAAGGGGTGCGTGGCAGCGAGGTGGTGTTCGCGACGCGCGCCGGCTGCATCGACGGCGAGGGAGCGGACTGGCTGGCGGGACAGAGCTGGTGTCACGACCTGCCCGTAGCGGGTACGGCTCATGCATTCGGCGACCCGGTGTGCAGCGTGAGCGCGCGCGCGGAGACGACTGCGCAGGTGGAGCGTCTGCTGGCCGAGCGCCGGCGTGCGGTACTGGACGCAGTGGCGCACGCTGCGTCTTCAAGCTGATCGGCGCCCGGGCGGGCGATGCGCGAGCCTGCCGGTGCGGGCCTGAACCAACGGAGGTGAACCATGACGCAATGGCGCAGCAAGCAGAAGGACGAACCGTACGCCGAGGAGGAGATCAAGGCCCGGCTCGCGGCAGAACTGCCGGAGTGGTATTACGAGGACGGCTGGATCCGTCGCAAGTACAGGACCAGCGGCTGGAAGGGCACGCTGATGGTGATCAATACCGTCGGCCACCTGGCGGAGGCAGCGTTTCACCATCCCGATATCGCCGCTTCCTATGCATTCGTTATCGTCAAGCTGATGAACCACGCGGCGAAGGGCGTCACCGACAAGGATTTCGAACTGGCGAAGAAGATCGAGGAGGTCGTGATGTGGCAGCCGGGCAAGGAAGGCGGTGCCCTCGAAGGCACCCCCGACGATCCTCGCTTCAGCTACATCAAGTACCGGTGATGTCGTTCGTCGGTAACGATCTGGCTGCGGCCTCCCGTGTGGAGACGGCGTTCGGCTGGGCTTGCAGGCTGGACGTGGAAGTGTTCAAGCCCGGCAATGTCAGCCTCGCGTCCGCGGGGCACGACATGGTCGGTGCGCAATTCCTGTCCAGCGCGGCGGCTGCGGCCGGCCCCTTGCTGCGTTGCGGCGCCTCGGTAGGCGAGCGCATCGAGGGCGCGGTGACCGCTACCCGCAACGCTGTCGGCTGCAACACCAACCTCGGCATCCTGTTGCTGTGTGCGCCGCTGGCGCTGGCGGCCGAGCGCGCCGGCCTTGGCGATGAAGCGCGCTTGCTCGCCGAACTGCACAAGGTGCTGGGGGCTCTCGATGTCGCTGACGCGCGAGCGGCCTTTCGCGCGATCGCGCTGGCGAACCCCGGCGGATTGGGGAAACCGGCCGAGCAGGACGTGTCGGCCACGCCGACGGTGGACCTGTGCTCGGCGATGGCGCTCGCCGCCGATCGCGACCTGATTGCGCGCCAGTATGCGCAAGGCTTCAATGACCTGGTCACGGTGGGGCTGCACCCTTTCCTGCGCGAGACCGAGCGTGGCCATCCGCTGCCATTGCGCGTGCAGCGCACCTTCCTGCGCTTCCTGTCGGCGTTTCCGGACTCGCACATCGCGCGCAAGTTCGGGCCGGACACCGCGCGCCAGGTGCAGGACGAGGCGAAACCCTGGCTGGCGGCGATCGAGCACGACGGGATGGCGGTGGCGTCGCCGCGCTTCGCGGCCTGGGATGCTTCGCTCAAGCAGCGCGGACTCAATCCCGGCACCAGCGCCGATCTCACGGTGGCGACGCTGTTCACGGCGGCCCTGCTGCGACCCGCGCTGACGGGCGGCGGGCAGCGGTCTGCATGAGGCCCCGATCCTTGCGCGAGGGCGGCGCCCTGATTGCGCTGCAGTTGCGCGTGGCCTGGATCTTGCTGACCTGCCTCGTTGCCGAAGAAATCGGGATTGTTCGAGGATTGCCGAGAGATGTCTTCCCATGCCGCGCTTAGCCGACAGAGCCGCGAGATGATCCGCAAGGTGACGCGCTCGCCCGGGCCCGACGCACTCGTCGTCGATGCGCCGGCGCGCCTGCATCTGGGCTTCATGGACCCCAGCGGCAGCCTGGGCCGCAAGTACGCGAGCCTCGGCCTGGTGATCGACGGGCTGAGCACGAGAGTCGGCATCACGGCGGCCGCATGCAACGAGGTGGTCGTCGCCGAAGGCATCGACGCGGGCGAGGGTGAGCGCTTGCGGCGTCATCTCGATACGCTGCAGGCGCGCACCGGGCGCGCCCTGCCGCTGCGGGTGACGCTGCTGCGCGCGCCTCCTGCCCACTCCGGCTTCGGATCGGGCACCCAGTTGGCGCTCGCGATCGGCCATTCCTTCGCCCGTTATCACCGGCTCGACATGGACAGCGCCGACATCGCCGGGCTGCTCGGACGCGGCGAGCGCTCGGGGGTGGGCATTGCCGGCTTCGATCGCGGCGGCCTGCTGCTCGATTGCGGTCCGGGTGCCGCCGGTTCGGCCGCGCCCCTGATCACGCGCATCGAATTTCCGGCGGCGTGGCGCATCGTCCTGGTGATGGACGAGCGCACCAATGGGCTGAGCGGTTGCGCGGAGCGTGAAGCAATGGCCACCTTGCCGCCCTTCCCGCGGGAATGCGCGGCCGACATCTGCCACCAGGTGCTGATGCGCGTGCTGCCCGGAGCCATCGAACGCGACTTCGCGCCGTTCGCCGAGGGGGTCAGCGCCATCCAGCGCCTGGTCGGCAGTCATTTCGCTCCCGCGCAGGGCGGCTCGATGTACACCAGCGCCGCGGTGGAGCGTGTGATCGAGTGGATCGCCGCGGGCCAGGCCGCTGCCGTCGGACAAAGCTCCTGGGGGCCGACCGGCTTCGCCATCCTGCCCGGCGTCGACGCGGCGGAACAGGCGGTCAGTGCCGCGCGGGATGCGGGCGTCGTCGATCCTGCCTTGCGCATCCTGGTCGTGGGCGGCCGCAATCGCGGAGCGCAGATCGATGCAGTGACGGATTTCCAGGCCCATCCGGGCGACTGACGCCGCCGGGCGCGGCGCGCGACGCGCCGCCGCCGGACACCCCCTTTCCAATCCAGAGGAATGCAACGATGGAACGCAGCTACATCCTGCACATGTTCACGCCGGGCAAGCAGATGAGCCCCTTCGACATCAACATGGCGGTCGATGCCGGCTACCAGGTGGTGGTGCCGTACTGCGGTGTAAGTGCGGGCGAGATCACCGGACTCACGCAGGACGCCATCTTCTCGCGCGGTCCCAAGGGCGTGAAGGCGACCGGCATCTTCATCGGCGGCCGCGACGTGCTGCTGGCGGCCGACATGCTGGAGACGGCGCGCAAGGCGATGGTGCCGCCGTTCGAGGTGTCGGTGATCGCCGACCCGAGCGGCTCCTACACCACCGCCGCGGCACTCGTCGCCTGCGTGGAGCGCCAGTTGCAGCGCAGCCATGGCACCGACCTGGCCGGCAAGCGCGTGCTGATCCTGGGCGGTACCGGTACCGTGGGCCGCATCGCCGGCGTGCTTGCGGCAGGGCTGGGGGCGGAAGTCACGCTCGGCAGCCACCGCGACGCCGCTACCGCCCGGGACGCGGCGCGGGCGACCGGCGAGCGCTTCGGCTGTGCGCTGGAGGGAGCCGGGCTGGCCGAGCGGGACGCGCGGCGCGCGGCGCTCGCCGAGGCCGATGTGGTGCTGGCGACGGCAGCGGCCGGCGTGCAGGTGGTAAGTGCGGACGAGCGTGCGCTGGCGAACCGCCTGCTGGTGGCGGCCGACGTCAATGCGGTGCCGCCCGAGGGTATCGCCGGGGTCGGCGTGATGGACGACGGCAAGGCCTTGCCGGAGGGCAAGGCGGTGGGCATCGGCGCGCTCGCAGTCGGCAACGTCAAGTACCAGACCGAGCATCAGCTGCTGGTGGCGATGCGCAATGCCGAAAAGCCGCTTTACCTCGGCTTTCGCGAGGCCTTCGCCAAGGCGCGCGAAATCGTCGCCGCCAAGGGTTGAACGGGCTGAATTGGCTCAACGAGCCGACAGGGAGCAAGGACATGGGCGAGGGCATGCAGGACAGGTTGGGCGGTCTCAGCGTCAATCGGCTGGCGGCGGCGCGCGTCGCTGCGCTGCGGGAGCAGGCCGGGCCGCTGGGCTTGAGGGTGGAGCGGCTGGCGGGCGGCGTGACGCTGATCGATGCCGGCATCGACGCGCCCGGCAGTGTGGCGGCGGGCCTGGCGATCGGCGAGATCTGCATGGGGGGCCTGGGAACGGTGCGCCTTTCCACGCGCGCCTCCGGCGGCTGGCCTGCCTGGCTGGAAGTGGCTAGTGCGCAACCGGTGCTGGCCTGCCTGGCGAGCCAGTATGCGGGGTGGAGCCTGTCGGCGAGCAAGGAAGAGGCAGGGGGCAAGAAGTTCTTCTCGCTCGGCTCCGGGCCGGCGCGGGCGCTGGCCTGCCGCGAGGACCTGTTCGCCGAGCTGGGCTACCGCGACCAGGCCGATTGCGGCGCGCTGGTGCTGGAGGTCGATCGCCGGCCGCCGCAGGTGGTGATCGACAAGATCCTGCGCGACTGCGGGCTGGCGCCGGAGCAACTGGTGCTGATCCTCACCCCCACCACCAGCCTCGCCGGGACGACGCAGGTCGTGGCGCGCGTGTTGGAAGTCGCGATGCACAAGGCGCACGAACTCGGCTTTGCGCTGCGGGACATCGTCGACGGCAGCGCCTCGGCGCCGCTGCCTTCGCCCAGCCCGGACGGAGGCATCGCCATGGGGCGCACCAACGACGCGATCCTTTACGGCGGCCGGGTGCATCTGTCGGTGCGCGGCAGCGACGAGGCGGCGCACGATCTGGCGCTGCGCCTGCCGTCGCTCAATTCGCGCGACTACGGCCGCTCCTTCGCCGACATCTTTCGCGACTACGAATACGACTTCTACAAGATCGACCCCGCCCTGTTCGCGCCGGCGGAGGTCTGGGTCAGCAACCTGGACAGCGGCCGCACCTGGACGGCCGGCAGCCTCAACATGGCCTTGCTGCGCGACCTGTGGCTCGAGGAATCGCGTTGAGGCGGCTGCGGTGAGCCTGGACATTGCGCCGCGCAGGCGCATCGCGATCTTCACCGACGAGACGGGCTGGCACACGCGCAGGTTGCAGCGCGCCTTCGCGCGGCGCGGCTTCGAAGGGCGCTGCGTGGATCTCGAGCAGTGCCGTTTTGAAACCGGCGTTGCGGGCCATGGCCTGGTGATCCCCGGTTTCGGCCGTGAGCTGCCGCTTGCCGCGATCGTGCGCGGCATTGCCGGCGGCAGCCTGGAGCAGGTCACCAAGCGGCTGGGCATCCTGCACGCGCTGCGCGAACTGGGCGTGCCGGTGTACAACGAGGCGCGGGCCATCGAGCGCAGCGTGGACAAGTCCATGACCAGCTTCCTGCTGCAGAAGGCGGGTGTCGCCTCGCCACCGGCCTGGGCGGTTGAGGACGAGGCGCAGGCGCGCCGCATCCTGATGCGCGAGGCCTCGGCAGGCCGCAGCCTGGTGCTGAAACCGATGTTCGGCTCGCAGGGCAAGGGCCTGATGCGCGTCGGCATGGTCGATGGGGTGTCGGTGCCGCTGCCCGAGCTCAAACGCTACGGTGGACTGGCCTACCTGCAGCGCTTCGTGCCGCAGGCGCAGGTGCCCGGTTTCGACTGGCGCGTCCTGGTGGTCGGCGGCCGCGCGGTGGCGGCGATGAAGCGCGTCAGCGAGCACTGGGTGCACAACGTGGCGCAGGGCGCGCGCTGCACGCCTTGCGCGCTCGACTTTGGCCTGGCGGACCTCGCCGAGCGCGCCGCAGCGGCGCTGGACATGGATTACGCCGGGGTCGATCTGGTGCCCGATCCGGCTGCAGCCGCCGGCGCGCAGGTGATCGAGGTCAATGGCGTGGCGGCCTGGCGCGGCCTGCAGAAGGTGACGGCCTTCGATATCGCCCAGGCTCTGGTCGACGACCTGCTGCGGCGGCGGCTCGGCCTGCTGCATGCGCATGAGGCGAGGACGCTCACCGGTTGAAGACTCCGCCTGAAGAGCAGTAGTGAGCCCTGGCCGGATCGCGGTGACGTGATCCGGCCTTTTTTTATCCGATCGCAGGCTTGTCACGGAACGCCACAGGTGTTGAGGTGCCTGTTCCGTTTTGGGGCAGGGGCAGGGGGGCGAGCTGCGGGGGGACGTGCCACGGCGTCGATTCGATCGTTCCAGCATGGTTGCCGCCTCGATGGATCGAACTGGCACGAATCCTGTATCAGAGCGACGGGTATCGGATTGCCGACGGGCGTCCGCATATCGGACTTCCCGGCCTTGGGGGGCCGAACATTTCAACGAGGAGAAGACGAATGGCGAAAATCGATCGGATGATGGTGGGCGAGTCTCTTGTCGGCGACGGCAACGAAGTGGCGCATATCGACTTGATCCTGGGGCCTCGCGGCAGCGCGGCGGAAACCGCTTTCGCGAACACGCTGACCAACAACAAGGATGGCTTCACCTCGCTGCTCGCGGTGGTTGCGCCCAACCTGCTGTGCAAGCCGGCCACCGTGCTGTTCAACAAGGTCACCATCAAGGGCGCCAAGCAGGCAGTGCAGATGTTCGGCCCGGCGCAGCGCGCGGTCGCGATGGCCGTGGCCGACAGTGTCGAGGACGGCACCATCCCGGCCGCCGAAGCCGACAACATCTTCGTCTGCGTCGGCGTGTTCATCCACTGGATGGCCGAGGACGACGCCAAGATCCAGGACTACAACTACCGGGCCACGCGCGAGGCGATCAAGCGCGCAGTCAATGGCGAGCCGTCCGCCGCCGAAGTGCAGTCGAAGAAGGGCAGCTCGGCGCACCCGTTCGCGGCCAAGTAAGGTCTCTGGCGCCGCTGCGGCGCCAGAACGAAAAAATGCCGAAGCGCTGCTTCGGCATTTTTTTCGCCCGCCCCGATGTTCGCATCGGGGGTGAGGAACGGAGGGATTCAGCGCTGGCGGCTGCCGGGTACGAGGCCGGAGCCGAGCAGGCTCAGCACTTCGGCATCGCGCCGCGGCTCGGTCGGCTCGCGGTGGGCACGGCGCCGCTCGATGAGCACGCCCACGCCTTCCACGTCGTCGAACTTGCGCGGCTTGGTGATGCCCACGCGCACCCAGTGCGCGCCGAAGCGGTTCAGCAGCAGGTTCGCCACCCCTTCGGCGAACGCCTCCAGCAACTGGTAGCGGTGCTCGCGCAGCATCTCGTGCAGCGCGGCCCGTACCTCGCCATAGTGGATCGTGTCGCCGATGCGGTCGGTGTCGCACGCCAGGCTGCGCGGCAGGCCGGCGGCCAGGTCGATGCGCAGCGGCTGGGTGCGATGGAGTTCTTCGTGGTCGATGCCGATGACGGTTTCACCGATGAAGCCGTTGATGAAGATCACGTCGAGCGGTGCGTCGCCGCCCTGGGGCGCAGGTGCCGAATCCACCGGCAGGTAGTGCGGCATCAGCCGGCTGGTCGGGGTGTAAGTCACTGCACGCTCCTCGTCACCATGGGTCGTTATCGGAAATTCGGCTTGCCGACGGCTTTAGCGAAAAACGGGCCAAGCCGGCCTGAGCGGACGTGGCGCGGGCATGCTTGTTGCGTTGGCGGGGTTCCTCGGGCGGGCGTAATCCTGTCTAATCGACAGCAACCTGCGCGCCAGCTCAGGGGCGCAAGGTAGCACTGAATCAGCGCTGGAACCCAT
>JAFEFM010000536.1 GCA_018240585.1 Pseudomonadota bacterium | reverse complement strand
TGCTTGTATTGGTGACCATTGAGATTGATTTACTGGATCACCGCGACCATGAAAATCCGACGTACGTTCAAGAAGCAGGTTCTGATTTCCGCCATCGGTGTCTTCACCATGGCAGCGGCCGGCACCGCGCTTGCCGTGCCGCTTACGCCGACGGTCTCTTCCACCGACGGCACCGTCTATACCACCAGCGGTGTCTTCAATCTGGCATCGAACGGGTTCACGCTGGCTGGGACGCTCGTGACCGTCACGTTCGCCAGCGGCGCGCAGGAAACCAGGACGTGGACCGGCGATAACGCCGGCACCGGCAGTGGTTCCGCGGTCGGTACGGGATGGCGTCTGTCACTTAGCGGGGACAGCAATATCAACCCTTGGACTTTCGTCACCACGGGTGCGAGCACCGACGTCGTCGGGCTTTTCCTGAACGTGCGCCCGGCCAAGTCCGTGTTCGACATTGTCGTTGCCCCCGAACTCAGTCCCGGATCCAGCTTCGGCAGCAACATCCGTGATACGAACAACCCCAATCTCGACTCGCTCGATGGACCGCTGGGATTGATCGTCACCGGCGTCTATGCTGACGCGCTGCAGATCGGCAACGTCTCGTTCGGAGATCTCTTCCTCACGCTGGATATGCGTTTTTCGCGTACTAACGGAGCGGGTCTCAGCCCGGATCGCACCCTTTCCTTCTATACGGACACCGACAGCCTGGCGAGTGCCATCGAGTTGCCGGGTAACAACAACGGTGGGGGTACGGTACCCGAGCCGGGCGTTCTGACCCTGCTGGGTATCGGGCTGGCAGGACTTGCGGCGGCGCGACGCAGCAGATAACAGACGCAGCAGCATAAGAAAAGACCAAGGGCCGGCGAATCTCGCCGGCCCTTGGTCTTTCTCGTCTCACGTGCTCAGTCGACGCGCTGGAAGCGGTAAACCGGCGTACGGGTCGGCTTGACCTTGGGAACGAGCTTTTCAGGTGAAATGGGCGTTTTCCCCTGTCCGCCGATCACGAATGGTACGCGGCTGCCATTGACCAGCACGGTGCCGCCCACCGGTGACGGCGGGAAGCCGGGCGACACGAACACACTGGAAAGCGGGTAGCCCTTAATCGGCGTGCCGGTCTGGAAATCGATGCGGTAGCCGCGCGCGGTGCCGAGATCGAGGCAGGCATTGGCCGAGGAGGACTTGGCCTGGAAGGTGTTGAAAAAGGTTTCGCCGGCAATCGTCAGCGGTGTCGTCACGACCTGCTCGAATGGCTCGACGCTGGAGGAAAGATCGAAGAACCAGCCCTTTTTCGAAACGAGCGCGGTCGGATCGAGCGTGGTAAGGCCGCTGACGTCCTTCATGTTCGCACTGGAACCGATGTCGGTTGCCACCACGTCGGGCGTGAGTCTGGCCACATCGTCGAAGATGCCGTAGAAGCGGTTCTTCACTTTGGCAGCATTGGAGGTGGCCGACGGCTTCTCGCGGTCACCCGAACCGATCAGCAAGGTCACTTGCTTGACGGGCGAAGTGGCGGTCGCGAGGGTGACAGCGCTCGGCGCATACATGAATTTGCGCCACGTGGTTTTGTCGCTGCCCCAGTCGCTCACCGTGGCGACCTTGTTCACCGGCCAGTCCGTCACACCGTTCGCATAGCCGGCAAAACCCGATGTGGGATTGCTCGTGTTGATGCGCCAGATGTTCCCCCTAGTGTCGGCTGCGTAGAGCACATCGGTATAGCCATCGCGATCGACATCGACCGCGACGATGTCGGCGACGAAGCGGCCGGCCGAAGAATCCAGTTCGTTCGTCCCGACGCCGATGAAGCGGTAGTTGCGCGCCTTCCCCTTCTCGGCGTCGACGATGACGATGCCTTTGCCCTTGGTGACGGCGCTGCACGCCGTGGCTGGCGTTTCGTCATCCTCGCATTTGTCGTAGCCTGCGCCGAAGACAAGCAAGGGCTCGGCGATGCCCTTTACGCGAATGGCGATCGGCGTCGACCAGCTTTCGCCCATGCGCGCATCGTCCGCATCGCTGTATCGCCACAATAGTTTGGGCTGGTTGCTGGTTGATGGGCGCTTGGTCACGTCGAAGCCGTAAACCGAATGCCCGCCCCGGCGCATCGTCGGGTAGATCCAGACCTTGGAAATTGCCGTTGCGGTACGCTCCTGGTAACCCCCGATGGAGCCGTCGAAAAACCAGCTTCTGGGTTGTGGCGTCGGTGAGATGGTGCTGGAAGCCATGTTCGGATAGGAGATCAGCGGATTGTTGGTGCGCACACGGTCGGCTTTCGTCCAATGCTCAGGGGCGATGAAGGCCCAGAGTTCATTACCCTCATTCGTGGGACTGGCATTCGACGCTTCCTGATTGCCGTCGACCGCGTGCAGCAGGCTGTCGCCGGCACCGTAGAACACCACGACGTCGTCGCTGCCATTGACCCCGTAGTTGACGGCAAGCGGGCGCGAATGGACGACGTCTCCATGCACGGTGGGACGTGTGCTACTCGCCGAAAGGCCGTATTGCGTCGAGCTGGTGATGCCTTCGGCATTGATCGAGCCGTCGCCGCCGTTCTGGCCGCGTAGCCAGGGCACGAGCGAAGCCGCGAGCGTCGCATCCATCCGCGTGCTCATGTTGGTCGTGGTGAAATCGATCAGGTCCGAGCTGGAACAAGTGGTCGCTCCGCATGTGCGGATATTCCGGCTTGCATGTCCCAGATTGCGCAGACGTTCGGCCGCGCCGCCACGCTCGACGATGGGGCCGTCAGGCGCATCGGAATACGGCGAATTCGACGAGGTGGTGCAGTTCGACGGCGTGTTGTAGCCGGTGATGTTCTGCCAGTAGGCGCCGCTGTCGGTCGTCCAGTAGCTGGTGGCGCAGTGCTGCAGAAAGCCGGTGTTCTGGGCATCCACTGCGCTCTTGCCCGGCTTGTCCGCAAGAAAGAGCAAGCCACTGTCATCGAGCGCGAACTTGTACTGTTTCAGGTTACCCATCCAGCGCTGTTGCGAATTGCCATCGGGGCGAAACACGCCCATGAAGACCTGGTTCAGGAAGGTGCCCTGGGTGTTCACGCTGACCGGCAAGGAAGCGGCGGCGAACACGCTGTTGACCGCAGCGATCTGGGTCAGGATGTCGGTGAATGCGGTGATCATTCCATAGAGATCGCCGCCAACCGTGAAGTGACCGCCCGGCCCGCTCTGGTCTGCGATTGAAGCCAATAGTTGCGCTTGGTCGGAATCGGCCTTTGCGTTATAGACGTCAACCGTGAACATGCGAATGTTCTGGATGCCATCGGCACTGCTGACATCGGTCTTGTACAGAAAGGCCGCCCATTCATCCGCGAATCGCACCTTGCTCTTGTCAGAGCTCTTGAGCGGGACGGGATAGAGCTGTGGGCCCGCGTTGTAAGACAAACGGGTGAGCAGGGTGTTCGTCGGATTCGGCGACGCGTTCGTGTCCGTTCCCCATTCCTGGTTCGGAAACGCATTGCCAATCAGGACGATGTAATTGTTGCCGCAGAGGTTGCTTCCAGTGAGTGGGCTCTTGTAGGTTGTCTTTCCGCCGTCAGTAAAGGCCAGAACATCCTCGGCGGCGATCGGTTTGGAGTTCCTGACGGGGCCGAAGCCAGTTGCGCCTGTTGGCGTCCCGGCGGTCGCTGTGGCAGCGCCGGCTGGGTTCGTCCAGCCGCCGAAATACTTGAAGGCCTCATACAGTGCGCTTCCGTATTCCGCGCTCGACGGTCCCTTGAAATCGGGTGTGGTGATCTTGCTGTCGATAGTGTCGAGGTCCGCGAGCATCGTGCTGCAGTGTGCCGACGCTTTCTCCATCAGATCGATGCGATGGCGGATATAGCCCGAAATGGCCGAATTGCTGTCGACGGTCCCTTGATCGTTGAACAGCATCAGGCCGGCATTGACGCGCATCTTGCCATTGGTGCCGCACACCAGTTCGTTCAAGACCAGCTTCAAGGCACGTAACTCGACCTGTCCCTGCACCAGGCTGGACGACGATCCAAAGATGGTGCTGACGTATTCGTTGCACTTCGTCGGATTTGGCGACGTGCTGCATTTTGCCTGGACACCGGCCTTGTCCCATTTTTGGGCGTTACTTGACCAGTTGGACGAGTTGTCGATGAAGAACAATACGTTTGGCGCACCCACCGTGCCCGTTGCGCCCGCGTAGAGATCGATGTCTTCGCCATGCGCTGCCGCGCCGACCAGGGACAGTGCCAGAGCAGAGAGACGGAGCGCTGCAGGAATTCGTTTCATGTCGACTCTCGGAGAATGCGTGAGCTTTTGGCGATGGTGATCTTGATCCGGTTCTTCAGTCGCAAGTACCCAGATCCATGACGGAGCGGCGGATGGTGATGCCCTGGGTCATCGCTACATTTGCGTCGAGCAATTGCGGCGCATTCGTCCTCGCCTGAACTTCGAACAAGACTTGTGCGCACAAGGAGTCGCCCGAGGCTGTGCTGGAGGCGGACGAATCGACGATGGTGAGTTGCTTGCTGTCGCCACCAAAGCACGAGGCGTCAGCCTGGGAGACGTAGTTGATGCCTCCGGCTGCTCCGGCCTTGATGAATTCACTGTTCGGAAGGATGCGAATCGAACGGCAGGTGAGATCGTGCAGAGTGACGCCAATCGCATCCGCCGATGTTGCCGAGGTATTGCTCAGGCCGAGATTGACGGTTACGGTCTTGCCCGCACCCTTATAGACGGTCCAAGTGTTGGCGGAGTCGTTGAGCAAGAGGTCGAGGATGTAGCTGGCCGCGCTCACGGCCTCCGTCCTCACCTGTTCGTTGTTGGCGACTTGCGTATGGCGCGTGCCCAGACGGATGAGGGCGAGCGCGATCAACGTCATCATCAGCAGCATGACGACGCCGACGATCAAGACGATGCCGCGCTGCGTCGCGGCCGGGCGAATGTTGTGGCTGTTCATGCTGGGGGGAGGGCGCGCCAGGTTGGGCCGTTGAAGGGAATGTAGGTGGTCGAGATGCGGCGGCGATAGGTCTTGTCGTTCGCCTTCCCCTTGACCTGATAGCCGTCCAGATCGAATACCCAGTCGCTCGTCGGCTTGTCGTCCTGGGTGTTGGAGCGGGTGAGAATCCAGACGCGTACGCCAAGGACGCTCGCCCACTCGCCCGCTGCCGGGCTGGCTTTGAATGTGTCGGTGTCCTCGATGCTGCCATTGCCATTCGCGTCCACCGCGTAACTGAACTGCAGTTGTTCCACATTCTCTGCCAGCGGTACTGGATCGCGGATGCCGGTAAGCGAGACGTCGCGGGAAACGAGAACGTCATTGGAATTGACGTAGTAGAACCGGCGTATGATTCGCCTGACTTGGGCGGGTTTGGTGGAGTCGCACTTCTTGGTCCTAAGCGTGAAACTTCCGCTGGTCCCCTTGTCGATAACATCGGACGTGGTGTCCGCCGTGCAGGAACTGAGGCCGACACAAGTGCATTCGGAAGCCTGCACATAGGCATCGGCCGCAGTCTCGGCGCCGCAATCGGCTTCCCCGAGGCTGCAGGTGCTGACGCGCTGGATGAAGATGGCGTCGGTGTTGGCCTTTCGATCGGTCAGGCAGGCAGGCGATCCTGCATCGTCGTTCCAGCCCATGACGTAAATGCCGAGCGAGTTCTTCCAGTCGGCAACGGACGTCGAGCACGGAATCTTGGTGGTGTCGTTGCCGCTGGGTGAGCGCAAGGTCCCGTAATAGCCCGCAAGCGACAATTCCCGCGTCAGCACATCGATGGTGTAGCGTCCGTTCTCGATCGTGTCGGCTGCAGAGTCGACTTCGCGGCGGGTGGTGGTGGAGCCGATGAACAGCGCGCTCATGGCACCGACGACGATCATGCCGATGACCAGCGTCACCATCAGTTCGACCAGCGTGAGGCCGGCCTGCGCCGTCCGCGGACTGGGAAACCGATCAGGGCGTTCGAACCGGGAAGTCATGGTCTGCTCTCGTCATTCCGTGTAGACGGGGCCGCCGCCCGTCGAATCCTGGGTAAGGCTCGGCACGAGCACGCGCAGGGAGAGCCCGCGGCGCAGTCCCGTCCCGTAGTCGACTGCCGAAGCGCACTGGGCAGCAGGCGAGCCGGCCGGCGGGTCGGTTCCGGGCACCGTGCCCTGCCACACCACCACCACGAAAATGTCGGCAAGCGCATTGCCTTCGGGCGGATCGATCCGGATCAGGCAACCGCGGGCGCCGATCATCGCCGCGACGTTGTTTCCGTTTTCCTTCGCTGCGCTGCCCTTGAGGAGATTTCCCCACTCGCACAGGTTGTATTGGGCGGCAGCACCGGAGTATTTGCCTGTGCAATCCTCCGGATCTGGCTTGGCGGAGTCGTAGCCCACATAAACTGAGCCGTCGGTCGAACTGGCGAGGTTTCCCTTCGAGACATATTCCTTGATGAAGGCGCGCGACGCGACAAACCGGCTCTGCATGTCGCGCACCAGCGCCAGCGCCTGACCGCGCTGATAGGCTTCGAATTCGGATTTCGTCGCCTTGGTCTGCAGCCCGAGCACGCCGAGCAAGCCAATGACGACGATGACCATCGTCACCAGAACCTCGATCAGCGAAAAGCCCGCGACATGCGGGCGACGAATCAGGTCGGGCATTGCTTGTGCTCCACCGTCGAACGGCCGGCGTCGGAAATCGAGATACAGGAATAGAGGGAGTTGCCGGTTGCCTGAATCTGGACCCGGCCGCCGCCGGAAGTCAAACGGCCGTATGCATTGAACTCGAACTGGACGGCGCCCGAGGTGACACCACCGAGCGGTTCCTGCACCTGCAGCGCGGTGGTGGTGTCGGACTTGGTCGTGACCGTCCAGCCATTGCCGATGTTGGTGAAGGCAAAGACGATGCTGGTGTTGCGCTTGATCGCCTCGCTGCGCGCCAGCCAAAGGGATCCGCTCAAGGCCGATTCCGCCGAGCGCAGCTTTTCGCGCGCGATCATGTCCCGGAAAGCGGGAGCGGCAATGCCGGCCATGATGGCCAGGATGGCGATCACCACCATCATCTCGACCAGGGTGAAACCTGATCCGCAAGTTCGGGCCGCAGGAGTTTGCCGTGCCGCGCGATACATGATCACTTACCCCAATATCCAGCCGTCGTCGGGCTTTTTGTGCCTACATTGTCGACACTGAGCGTCGCTTCGCCCGACGTGGCCTGCGCCCCCTTGGGCTTTGCCTCAGCTTTGAAGGTCAGGCCATCGCTCGTGATTGTGATGTCATAGAAGGAGTTCAATTCGGAAGGGTCGACGAACCCGAGATCCGCTTTTACATTGGTGTAAGTGCGGCGCGACAACTGGTAGGTCTGCTCCTTGTTGGCGATTTCCATCAGTGCCGACTGCGCCGTTGCCCGCCTCGCCTTGCGCACGTAGTCCGTATAGTTCGGATAGGCGATGGCGGCCAGGATGCCGATGACGGCAACCACGATCATCAGTTCGATGAGGCTGAAACCCTTGATGCGCTTGATCATGCCTGCTGCTTCCTCGTTCTTGCGGTGCCGGCTTGGTGACATCCGGCGTTGTGCTTATCTTGTGCGCTTTTGAGGCGCGAGGGCGTGATGTGCTTGGCGGCGGACTCGCGGTTTCATCGCGCGGGCGCATGGCCGGTGCAGTCTGTGGCGGGATGCAGCTTACGGTGCTTGTTCGACGTGTGCGAGGCGGTGCAGACGAGCGGCGCGAAGAGACGACTGAGCGGTGGTTTGCGCGTCTGGTAGAGTTTCAGCGGTCATGGAGCGAGGGCGCGGATGCGCGGTGCGGATCTTGGTGGGGGAGGCAGGGGCGTGAGGAGGCGCGTGCGGATGCGGGCTGTGCTGAAGGCGGTGCAGGCTGCTGCGAGCATTTGCGTCCTTGCCGGCGGAAGCGCTGCGGCGGGGGCGACCGAAGTGGCGCTCGCGGGGGTTTTTGCCGACCGCGCCGTGCTTCAGGCGGACGATGGTCGCCTGCATACGCTGCGGATCGGCGAGCGCACCGCCGACGGCGTGAAGCTGGTCTCGATTTCCGGTTCGTCTGCTGTCGTGGAACTAGATGGCCGCAGGCAGCGTCTGGAACTGGGAGGCGGGCCAATCCGCACGGAAGTTGCCGAGCGCGCCGCGCTGACGCTGGTTGCGGATCAGCGCGGACATCACTTTGCAGAGGGGCGCGTCAACGGTGCGCGCGTGCGCTTCCTGGTCGATACCGGGGCAACGCTGGTGTCGCTCGGGCGGAGTGATGCGCAGCGCGCCGGACTCGATTTCCGCAAGGGCGCGCCGACGACGACAAGTACGGCGAATGGCGTTGTGCGGGTGTGGCGCATGCGGATCGATTCCCTCGAAGTTGAAGGCATGAAACTTCATAATGTGGATGCGGCGATTCACGAGAACGATCTGCCGGTGAGCCTGCTCGGAATGAGTTTTCTGAATCGCATGCAGTGGCGGCGCGAAGGCGACGCCCTGATCTTGGAGAAGCGCTACTGAAGCGCTCGAGGAACGTACGCTTGTCGCACCACAGTTATCACTTCAGGCCGCAGGAGCTCAAGCGGCGTCTATTGTCTTCGGAGCTACAGCCCTCGGCGGACTGGCCGGAAGTGCGGGAAGGTCATTCCCACACGCCGGCGGCGGTGCTCGTGCCGCTGGTGTCGCGCATCGACGGGCCGTCGGTGCTGCTGACCAAGCGCACCGAGCACCTGCACCATCACCCGGGGCAGATCAGCTTTCCCGGCGGGCGGGTGGAAGAGGCCGATGATTCGCCGGTTTCCACCGCGCTGCGCGAGACGGAAGAGGAGATCGGGCTCGATCGTTCGCACGTCGAGCTGCTCGGCGCACTGCCGGATTACTTCACCGGCACCGGGTTCCGCGTGACGCCAGTGGTTGCGGTGGTGCATCCGCCGTTCGAACTGCGGCTGGATGCCTTCGAGGTGGCCGAAGCCTTCGAGGTGCCGCTGACGCATTTCCTGAATCCGGCGAACCATCAGCGCCTGAGCCGCGTGTTCGAGGGGCGCACGCGGCATTTCTACGCCATGCCGTATCACGAGTACTACATCTGGGGTGCGACGGCGGGCATCCTGATGTCCCTGTACCGCTTGCTGCAGGACGAGTGACGGGCGGGCGCCGCGGCATGCAGCGTTGCGCGTTGGCGCGGAGAGCCTGCGTGGGACTCAATGGCGCGCCGTTGTGCGGGGTGGTCCGAGTTTCGGCAGTGGCTTTGTGGTATCTTGGCCGCAATCCTTCGATCCCGTAGTTTGCGCCGTTCCGTCTCCCGGTTTTGTTCCCGTTCGCATGACGCTTTTCTCGCTGATCATTGCCCTGCTCATCGAGCAGGTTCGCCCGCTTCCGGTGCAGCATGTCGTGATCGACCCCTTGCGTGCGCTGTCGCGCATGCTGGTGGAGCGCTTCAACGACGGCCAGGCGCGACACGGGAGGGTGGCCTGGTGGCTGATCGTGGTGCTGGCGACCTTCGCCACGGCGGTGATCCATTTCCTGCTGTGGCACGTGCATCCCGCGGTGGCCTTCGTGTTCAACGTCGGCGTGCTGTACCTGACGATGGGCTTCCGCCACGAAAGCCATTTCTTCACCGACATTCACCTTGCGCTGCGCATGGGCGAGATCGACCGTGCGCGCTCGCTGCTCGCCGAATGGCGCGGCGGCCAGTACCACGAGGCCAGTTCCAGCGAGGTGGCGCGGATGGCGATCGAGCAGGCGCTGGTGGCGGCCCATCGCAACGTGTTCGCGGTGGCGTTCTGGTTCATCGTGCTGCCGGGGCCCAGCGGGGCGGTGATGTATCGCCTGGCGCGCTTCTTTGCCGAGGACTGGGGTCGCCGCACCGATGTGGAGTTCGGCCAGTTCGGCCGCTTCGCCCAGCGCGCCTTCGAGGCCATCGACTGGCTGCCGGTGCGCCTCACCGCGGCGTCGTTCTCGGTGGTGGGTGACTTCGAGGATGCGATTTATTGCTGGCGGACGCAGGCCATGCTTTGGCCCGACAAGTCGTCCGGTATACTCATTGCAAGTGGAGGCGGCGCGCTGGGTGTGCGCCTGGGCATGCCGGTGCATGAAACCGGTGAAATCGTCGAGCGCCCCGAAATGGGCGCGGGCGACGAGGCCGATGCCGACCACATGCAAAGTACCGTGGGGCTCGTGTGGCGGGCGCTCGTGGTGTGTCTGTTGCTGCTGACCCTGGTGGGCGTTGCCGGCTGGGTGGGTGGTTGATGTCGGCGGCGTGAGTCGCTGTTTTTTTCAAAGAGGGAGACGAGTATGGCAAATCGTGAAGTCGTTGTTCTGAGCGCGATGCGTTCCGCCGTGGGCGGTTTCGGTGGCTCGCTGAAGGATATGGAGCCTTCGGACCTGGCCGCTGTGGTCATCAAGGAAGCGATCGCTCGGGCGGGTGTCGATGCTGCAGCGATTTCGTTCGCATCGGTTGGCCACTGCATTCCCACTGATTCCCGCTACGCCTATGTGTCGCGCGTGGCGACGATCAACGCCGGCATGACGATGGAGTCCGTCGCGTTCCAGGTCAGCCGCCTGTGCGGTTCGGCGCAGCAGGCGATCGTGAGCTCGGCGCAGGCGATCATGCTGGGCGACGCCGACTATGCGATCGGCGGCGGCGTGGAAGTCATGTCTAAGGGTGCCTACCTGCTGCCGACGCTGCGCAACGGCGCGCGCATGGGTGACACCAAGGCCATCGACTCGATGGTCGCCGTGCTGACCGACCCGTTCGGCGTCGGCCACATGGGCATCACCGCCGAGAACCTGTGCACCAAGCACGGCATCACCCGCGAGGAGCAGGATGCGTTCGCGCTCGAGTCGCAGAAGCGTGCGGCTGCCGCGATCGCCGAAGGCCGCTTCAAGAGCCAGATCGTCCCGATCAGCTTCGAGACCCGCAAGGGTACCGTGGTGTTCGACACCGACGAGCATCCGCGCATGACCACCATGGAAGCGCTGGCGAAGATGAAGCCCGCCTTCAAGAAGGACGGCTCTGTCACCGCAGGCAACGCCTCGGGCATCAACGACGCCGCCGCCTTCCTGGTGCTGGCTGACGCGGCCAAGGCGGCTGCGGCGGGCCAGAAGCCGATCGCCCGCCTGGTGTCGTACGCCATCGCCGGTGTGCCGAACGACGTGATGGGCGAGGGCCCGATCCCGGCGACCAAGCTGGCGCTGCAGCGCGCCGGCCTGAAGCTGGACCAGATCGACGTCATCGAGTCGAACGAAGCCTTTGCGGCGCAATCGATCACGGTGAACCGCGGCCTGGGCCTCGACACCAGCAAGGTGAACCCGAACGGCGGCGCGATCTCGCTGGGCCACCCGGTGGGTGCGACCGGCGCGGTGATCATCACCAAGCTGCTGCACGAGCTGATCCGCGTGAATGGCCGCTATGGCGTGGCCACCATGTGCATCGGCGGCGGCCAGGGCATCACCACGGTCTGGGAACGCGTGTAAGTTCGCGTCCGCTTCAGATAAAGACCCGCGCGGCCGCAAGGCTGGCGCGGGTTTTTTTCGTCTCGAATGTCGACACAATAGGCTGGAGGGCGGACGTTTCTCGAGTCGGAGCGGTTCGATCGGGTAGGGCGTTTCGGACTGCGGGCGTTCGTCAGCCTCCAGACGCAATCGGCGCATCTGCAGGCCGTGGGCGGGAGTGGCGATCCTGTTCTGGCGCCAGGCCGCCGGGGATGGGCGGATATCGCCGGAATTCCGGTCGATCTGCGCCGACAATGCGGTGAACGTCGAGCGTATCGCCGAGCGCTTGCTGCCGTGATCCGCAGCCGAGGTCGCGGCGCCGTCAGGGCTGAGCGTCCGGCTCGAGCTTGATCGACGCGGAATTGATGCAGTAGCGCAGCCCGGTGGGCTGGGGGCCGTCCTCGAAGACGTGGCCGAGGTGGGCGCCGCACTGGTCGCACATCACTTCGGTGCGGATCATGAAGTGGCTGCGGTCGACCGCGGTGTCGACGTTGTCGGGCTCGGCGGCAGTCCAGAAGCTGGGCCAGCCGCAGCCCGCGTCGAACTTGTGCTCGGAGCGGAACAGCGGGGCGCCGCAGCACACGCAGGCGTAGGTGCCGGCGTCCCACTTGTCCCAGTATTCGCCGGTGAACGCGCGCTCGGTGCCCTTCTCGCGGGTGACGTGGTATTGCTGCGGGCTGAGCTTGGCGCGCCATTCGGCGTCGGGTTTTTCTATCTTGCGGCTCATGGCTGTTCTCCTGGGGTGGGTGCGCTGCCGGGCCACCTTTGTCGGGCTGGCTCGACGGCGATCCCGGCTGCCGCCGATCGCGGTCGAGCCCGCTCCTAAGGGAAGATGCTGTCAGTGCAGGTGGCGGGGCATCTGCTCGGACTGGGCCTCCGGCATCTCGGCATGGACGACTTCGCCTTCCGGAGACGGGTAGAGCGGGGCGCCACAGTCCTCGCAGTATTCGAGCGGGAAATGGTGGTCGAGGTTCACCACGTCGGCGACGCCGCATTCGCGTAACAGCGCTTCGATCTGCGACGGGCTGTCGCTGGTGTCGTCCTCGGCGCCCAGCAACGGCCACACCACGCCATGCACGACCTGGTCGTCGCCGCGCACGGTGAAGCCGATGCGGTATTCCTCCAACTGGCGGTCCCAGAACGGTGCGATCACTGCGCGCAGGTTGGCGGCTGGCGTCTCCAGTGCGGTGCCAAGGAAGGCGACCGAGGCGCGCACCGAGTAGGGCCGGCTGTCCTTGTCGGCCGCGCGGCTGGCGGCGAAATAGGCCTCGGGCAGCACGAGGTCGATCGCGCAGCCCGGCAGCAGCGGAGCGAGACAGGCGCCACCCTGGGTGCGCCATTGCGCGAGGGCGTTTTCGCGGCTGCCGTCGGTTTCCTGCCAGCGGAAGATCGCTTCGCCCTTGGGCACGGCCACCGCGGCGAGCAGGTAGCGCGTGTCGGACAGGAACTGCGTCGTTTCCGGCATGCCTTCGGTCTCGATGCGCAGGTCGCGGTTCTCGAGCGCGGCGCTGCCGAGCACGCGCGCAAATTCGGCAGTGGCGCAATAGCCTTGCGGCAACTGGTCGGGGCTGAAAAGGAAGTCGGCCAGCGACAGGTTCGCGCCACGCGCGAGGATGTGCGCCTGAAGGTGGACGCGCAGGTTGGCGAGCACCGCGGGCGGCACCGATGTCGCGGGGATGCGGTAGCGCGACCACGCCAGCACCGGCGCGGCGATCAGCAGGATGTCGTGCTGCGGCGAGGCACCTGCGGCGGATTCCGCACGCGACTCGATGAAGTCGGCGAGCTCGTCGTAGCCGGGCGGTGTCGCGCTGAACAGGTGGTCGAGCGCGGCGTTGAGCGTTTCTTCCTCGTCGTCGGTCAGGAGTTGGTCGAGACGTGCGGAAAGCTGTTGCTCCCAGTAGCGGTCTTCGACGCGGCTGCCGGAGTCGGCAAGGCCGGAGGCCAGCCACACGAGTTGTTCGGCGTTGCGGCCGAGGCCGCCACGGCGCTTGAGGCGCGTTCTCTTCATTGTGTTACCTGTGGGGTTGTCAGTAGCTGGGGCGGTCGAGCCGGACCGTCTGCAGGATGGTGGCGGAGATTTCCTCGATGGACTTGGTCGTCGAGTCCAGCCAGCGGATGTTCTCGCGCCGCATGAGTTTCTGGGCTGCCTCGATCTCGTAGCGGCAGTTGTCGAGCGAGGCGTAGCGGCTGTTGGGGCGGCGCTCCTGGCGGATCTGCGACAGGCGTTCGGGCGCAATGGTGAGGCCGAACAGCTTGACACGGTAGGTGTGCAGTTCGCCGGGCAGCTTGCTGCGCTCGAAATCCTCCGGAATCAGCGGGTAGTTGGCAGCCTTGACGCCGAATTGCATCGCCAGATAAAGGCTGGTCGGCGTCTTGCCGGAGCGCGACACGCCGACGAGGATGACGTCGGCCTCTTCCAGCTCGCCATTGCTCGACACCCCGTCGTCGTGCGCGAGCGCGAAGTTGATGGCCTCGATGCGGCGCTTGTAGTCGTTGCTTTCGGCCACGCCGTGGAAGCGTCCGACGGCGTGCGTGGAGCGCTGGCCGAGCTCGGTTTCGAGTGGCTCGATGAAGCGTTCGAACAGGTCCATGAACAACGCGTCGGCTTTGCGCAGTGCAGCAACCGTGTCGGGATTCACGAGTGTGCTGAACACCAGCGGACGGGCGCCATCTTCCAGCGCGGCCTCGCGAATCTGTGTCGCGCAGTCGATTGCCTTGTCAATGTCATCGACAAAGGGCGCCCGGACCTGGCGGAACCGGGTCTCGGGAAACTGCGCAAGCAGGCTGTGGCCAAGGGTTTCAGCGGTGATGCCGGTGCCGTCGGAGATGAAGAATACGGTGCGGGTCTTTGCGTCGCTCATGGTGTACTGCCTTGGCTCGAGTGCGGCGATGTGACGGGTATTGGGGCAAACCCTGCCGTGCGGCAGAGCACAAAAGCCAGCTAAAATTCCATTTATCGCATTTTGCTTTTTCTCCAACGTTTCCGGAAGACCAGCCATGTCCCGTTACGTCATTCCCTTCAACGAACTCCGCATGACCGACGTCGAGAAGGTCGGAGGCAAGAACGCTTCGCTTGGCGAGATGATCAGCCAACTGCCTTCCAGCGTTCGCGTGCCGGGCGGTTTCGCCACGACGGCCGAAGCATACCGCGAGTTCCTCGCTCACGACGGCCTGGCGGACCGCATCAATGCGGCGCTCGATGCGCTCGATGTGGACGACACGGACGCGCTGGCGAAGACGGGCGCGCAGATCCGCCAGTGGATCGTCGACCTGCCTTTCCCGGCCAAGCTCGAGGCCGAGATCAAGACTGCCTACGAGGCCATCACCGCCGAAGGCGAGGGCAGCTTCGCGGTGCGCTCGTCGGCTACCGCCGAAGACCTGCCGGATGCGTCCTTCGCCGGCCAGCAGGAAACCTTCCTGAACATCCACGGCTACGAGAACATCCTGCACGCGATGAAGGAAGTGTTCGCGTCGCTTTACAACGACCGCGCGATCGCCTACCGCGTGCACAAGAACTTCGCCCACGCCGACGTCGCGCTGTCGGCCGGCGTGCAGCGCATGGTGCGCTCCGACACCGGCGCTTCGGGCGTGATGTTCTCGATCGACACCGAATCCGGCTTCGACCAGGTGGTGTTCATCACCGCCTCCTACGGCCTGGGCGAGACGGTGGTGCAGGGCGCGGTGAACCCGGACGAGTTCTACGTGCACAAGCCCACGCTGGCGCTGGGCAAGCCGGCGGTCATCCGCCGCAACCTCGGCTCCAAGCTGATCAAGATGGTGTTTGCCGAGAAGGCCGTTGCCGGCCGCTCGGTGCGCACCGTGGATGTGCCCGAGGCCGACCGCAACCGCTTCTCGCTCACCGACGAGGACGTGCTCGAGCTCGCCCGCTACGCGGTGATCATCGAGAAGCACTACGGTCGCCCGATGGACATCGAGTGGGGCAAGGACGGCGGCGACGGCAAGCTCTACATCCTGCAGGCGCGCCCCGAGACGGTGAAGAGCCAGGAATCCGGCCTGGTGATGGAGAAGTACCGCCTGAAGCAGTATGGCAAGGCGCTGACCCACGGCCGTGCCATCGGCCAGAAGATCGGCGCCGGCACGGTGCGCGTGGTGAGCGACGCATCGGAAATGAACCGCGTGCAGGCCGGCGACATCCTCGTGACCGACATGACCGACCCGAACTGGGAGCCGGTGATGAAGCGCGCCAGCGCCATCGTCACCAACCGCGGCGGTCGTACCTGCCACGCGGCGATCATCGCGCGCGAGTTGGGCATCCCGGCCATCGTCGGCTGCGGCAATGCGACCGAAGTGTTGCAGGAAGGCGAGTCGGTGACCGTGTCGTGCGCCGAAGGCGACACCGGCTACGTGTATCGCGGCAAGCTCGATTTCGAGGTCGTGACCACCGACATGGGCAACCTGCCCGAGATCCCGGTGAAGGTCATGATGAACGTCGGCAACCCCGAGCTGGCCTTCGAGTTCGCGCAGATCCCGAACGCCGGCGTCGGCCTGGCCCGCCTCGAGTTCGTGATCAACAACATGATCGGCATCCACCCGAAGGCCATCCTCGAGCTGAGCCAGGTGCCGGCCAGCCTGCGCGACGAGATCACCCGTCGCTCGCGCGGCTACGCTACGCCCAAGCAGTTCTTCATCGAGAAGCTGGTCGAAGGCGTGGCCACGATCGCCGCCGCGTTCTATCCGAAGCCCGTCATCGTGCGCATGTCCGACTTCAAGTCGAACGAGTACCGCAAGCTGCTGGGCGGCGAGATCTACGAGCCGGAAGAAGAGAACCCCATGCTCGGCTTCCGCGGCGCCTCGCGCTACATCGCGCATTCGTTCCGCGACTGCTTCGAGATGGAATGCGCGGCGATGAAGAAGGTGCGCAACGAGCTCGGCCTGACCAACGTGCAGATCATGATCCCGTTCGTGCGCAACGTCGAAGAGGCCAAGGGCGTCGTCGATCTGCTGGCCGAGCATG
>JAFEFM010000535.1 GCA_018240585.1 Pseudomonadota bacterium | reverse complement strand
TCGCGCAGCGGCTCGAGCAGCTTCAGGCCCAGCGTCTCGGGCAGGCCGCCGACGTTATGGTGGCTCTTGATCGTGTGCGCCTTCTTGCTCTTGGCGCCACCGGATTCGATCACGTCGGGGTAGATGGTCCCTTGCGCCAGCCACTTCGCGTTCGGGAGCTTCTTCGCCTCGGCCTGGAACACCTCGACGAATTCGCGGCCGATGATCTTGCGCTTCTGCTCGGGGTCGGTGACGCCCTTCAGGTGGCCCATGAACTGCGCGGTGGCATCGACATGCACGACCCTGGCATGCAGACGGCCAGCGAACATCTCCATGACCAGCTTGCCTTCATTGAGGCGCAGCAGGCCGTGGTCGACGAACACGCAGGTGAGCTGGTCGCCGATCGCGCGATGGATCAGCGCCGCCGCCACCGACGAGTCCACGCCGCCCGACAGACCGAGGATGACCTCCTCGTCGCCCACCTGCTCGCGGATCTTGTGCACCGCCTCGCTGATGTAGTCGGGCATGTTCCAGTCGTTGCCGCAGCCGCAGATGTCGTGCACGAAGCGGGTGATGATCTCCTTGCCCTTGATCGTGTGCGTGACTTCGGGATGGAATTGCACGCCGTAGAAGCCGCGCGCTTCGTCGGCCATCGCCGCGATCGGCGTGGATTCGTTGCTGCCGATGACCTTGAAGCCCGGCGGCAGCTCGGTGACCTTGTCGCCGTGGCTCATCCACACTTCGAGCAGACCATGCCCCTCGTCATTGCGGCGGTCCTCGATGCCCTCGAACAGCTTCGAATGGCCGCGCGCGCGCATCTCGGCATAGCCGAACTCGCGCTTGGCCGCGCTCTCCACCTTGCCGCCCAACTGGCTGGCCATGGTCTGCATGCCGTAGCAGATGCCAAGCACCGGCACGCCGAGCTCGAACACCGCCTGCGGAGCGCGCCAGTCCTCGGCCTCGTACACCGAGTTGGGACCGCCCGACAGGATGACGCCCTGGGCGCCGAAGCCGCGCACGAACTCGTCCGACACGTCGAAGGGATGCAGCTCGCAATAGACCTGCTGCTCGCGCACTCGGCGCGCGATGAGCTGCGAGACCTGGGAGCCGAAGTCGAGGATGAGGATTTTCTGGTGAGCCATGGCGCGAACGTCTCTAGCGTCAAAAAAAGGAAAGGCGGCCTTGCAGCCGCCCGGAGTGCTTCATCAAGCGCGATCAACTGATCTGGTAGTTGGGCGCTTCCTTGGTGATCTGCACGTCATGGACATGCGACTCGCGCATGCCCGCCGAGCTGATCTGCACGAACTCGGCGCGCTGATGCACCGACGGGATGTCGGCGCAGCCCAGGTAACCCATCGACGCGCGCAGGCCGCCCACCAGTTGGTGGATCACCGCGGCAACCGGGCCCTTGTACGGGACGCGGCCTTCGATGCCCTCGGGCACCAGCTTGTCGATGTTGCTGGTGTTCTCTTCCTGGAAGTAGCGGTCCGCCGCGCCCTTCTCCATCGCGCCGAGCGAACCCATGCCGCGGTAGGACTTGTAAGAGCGGCCCTGGAACAGCACCGTCTCTCCCGGCGCCTCCTCGGTGCCGGCGAACAGGCCGCCCAGCATGACGACGTCGGCACCGGCGGCAATCGCCTTGGAAATGTCACCCGAGAAACGGATGCCGCCGTCGGCGATCATCGGTACGCCCGTGCCTGCCAGCGCATTGGCGACATTGTCGATCGCGGAGATCTGCGGCACGCCCACGCCGGCGACGATGCGGGTGGTGCAGATCGAACCCGGGCCGATGCCGACCTTGACCCCGTCGGCGCCGGCCTCGACCAGCGCGCGCGCGGCGGCGGCGGTGGCGATGTTGCCCCCCACCACCTCGATCTGCGGGAAGTTCTTCTTGACCCAGTTGACGCGGTCGAGCACGCCCTGCGAGTGGCCGTGCGCGGTGTCGACCACGATCATGTCCACGCCCGCATCGGCCAGGCGCTCGACCCGTTCTTCGGTGCCGGCGCCCACGCCGATCGCGGCGCCAACACGCAGGCGCCCCTGCTCGTCCTTGGCGGCGAACGGGTGCTCGGTGGCCTTCATCATGTCCTTCACGGTGATGAGGCCGCACAGCTCGCCGGCGTCGTTCAACACCAGCACGCGCTCGAGCCGATGCACGCGCAGCAGCTCGCGCGCCTCGTCGAGGGTGGCGCCCTCGCGCACGGTCACGAGGCGTTCCTGCGGCGTCATGATCTCGGACACCAGCGCGTCGAGCTTGGTCTCGAAGCGCGTGTCGCGGTTGGTGACGATGCCCACCACCTTGCCGCCGTCGACCACCGGCACGCCGGAAAAGCGATGCTGGCGCTGCAGCCCGATGACCTGGCCGACGGTCATGGTCGGCGGGATGGTGATGGGATCCTTCAGCACGCCCGATTCATGGCGCTTGACCTTGAGCACCTCGGCTGCCTGCTCGGCGGGCGTGAGATTCTTGTGCACGACGCCGATGCCACCTTCCTGCGCAAGGGCAATGGCCAACCGGCTTTCGGTGACGGTGTCCATGGCGGCGGACACCAGCGGGATGTTGAGGCGGATGCGGCGGGTGATCTGGCTCTGCAGGCTCACATCGCGCGGGAGGACCGTGGAGTGGGCGGGAACGAGAAGGACGTCATCGAACGTCAGCGCCTTCTGAATCACTCGCATGGCTTCTTTCCTTTCGACCAAATCCGTATTATACAGACGCGTCCCGCGCCGTGTACGCGGCGTAATCCGGAGTTGATCGATGACACGCAGCGCTGCCGCGCTTCTCGCCCTTCTTATCGCGTTGCCTGCGGCAGCGCAGATCTACAGCTGGAAGGACAAGGACGGTCGCACGGTGTATTCGGACGTACCGCCGCCCACAGGGGAGGTGAAAGTGCTGCGCCCGGGGCGCGTGGTGCCGCCGGCCGCTGCGACCAACGGCGAAGCGGCCCCCGCAGCCGGTGCGGCGGCCGACGCTGCAAAGCCCAAATCCACCGCCGAGCGCGATCTGGAGTTTCGCCAGCGCCGCGCTGCGGAAGCAGAAAGTCAGGCCAAGGCCGACAAGGAAGCTGCGGCAGCCGCGGAACGCGAACGCTTCTGCGCGCAAGCGCGCAATCAGCTCAAGGCGCTGCAATCCGGCATCCGCATCGCGCGGCCCAACGCCGCGGGCGAACGAGAATTCCTCGATGACGCCGCGCGCGCCGAGGAAACCAGCCGGCTGCAGCAGCAGATCGACCAGACCTGCCAGTGACGACGCCCTGACCGCCTGCGGTCGCGGCCAACGCCCGAGCCCGCTTCGCCGGCCTCAGTCTTTCGCCGGGCCGCCGCCCTTCTTCATCACCTTGCCTTCATCGGCGCGCTTTTTCCGCACTGCCTTGGGATCGGCGATGAGCGGGCGGTAGATCTCGATGCGGTCGCGATCGCGCAGCTCGGTGTCGGGCCTGGCGAGCTTGGCGTAAATGCCCAGCTTGTTGCGGCCGTCGAGCTCGATGTCGGGATACTTCTGCAGCAAGCCGGAGGCCTCCACCGCCTGGCGCGCGGTCGCCCCCTGGTCGAGCTGAAGCTGAACCACTTCCGCGCGTTGCGGCAGCGCGTAGACGACTTCGACGCGAATGTGCTCAGCCATGATCAACCCTTTGCATAGATCTGCGCGGCACGCTTGACGAAGGAATCGACGAAGGTGTTGGCGATGTGGTTGAACACCGGCCCGAGCACCTTCTCCAGCAGCTTGCTGGAAAACTGATAGCGCAGGCCGAACTCCACCTTGCAGGCCGTGTCGCCCAGCGGCGTGAAGCGCCATTCCCCGTCGAGGTGCGTGAACGGCCCGTCGGTCAGCCGCAGATTCATCTGGCGCGGCCACAGCTTGGTGTTCTCGGTGCTGAAATGGGCCTTGATGCCGTGGTAGTTGATATGGATCGTCGCTGCGGTGAGCGTGGGAGTGCGCTGATGCACCTCGGAGCCGCCGCACCACGGCAGGAACGCCGGGTAGTCCTCGCAGCGGTCGACGAGCTCGAACATCTGTTCGGGCGTGAATTCGATCAGGACAAGCTTCTTGACGTCGGCCATGAAATCGAGGGGAAGAAAGTCGAAGTCGGCGCCTGTGCGCGAACTGCTAAGATGCGCGATTCTACCGCATGCGGCCGGCCCGTTCGCTGCCCAGCAAGGCATGCGCGGCGCAACCATGCGCCCAGACTGGAATTTCGTGACATGAGCATCATCGACAACCGCAAGGCCTACCACGACTATTTCATCGAGGAAAAATACGAGGCCGGCCTCGTCCTCGAGGGCTGGGAAGTGAAGGCGATCCGCGCCGGGCGGGCGAACATCAAGGAATCCTACGTCATCATCAAGGGCGAGGAGATCTTCATCTTCGGCATGCACATCACGCCGCTCGCCAGCGCCTCCACCCACATCCACGCCGACCCGGTGCGCACGCGCAAGCTGCTGCTCCATGCCAACGAGATCGCACGCCTCATCGGCAAGGTGGAACGCGCCGGCTTCACGCTGGTGCCGCTCGACCTGCACTACACCAAGGGCCGCATCAAGGTCGAGATCGGCCTCGCCAAAGGCAAGAAGCTCTACGACAAGCGCGAGGACGAAAAGAAGAAGGACTGGGACCGGGAAAAGCAGCGGCTGATGCGGGTCAAGGTGTAAGCCTCACGAGCTGCACGACAGCATCGAGCAGCCGGCCTTGTGGCGCGCCCAGTCGGGGCGCTTTTCGGCGAAGCGCTCGCGCCCGTCCTGCACCTCATAGGGGTGCCGGAACACGTCCAGCAGCTCATCCACCATGGAAAGGTCGCCCCGCTCCGCCGCGTCGATGGCCTGCTGCGCCAGGTAGTTGCGCGGCACGTAGAGCGGATTGACCGCGTTCATCGCCACCGTCCTCTGTTCACGCGGCAGCGCCTGCCCGCGCAGGCGCTGCGCATAGCGGCCGAGCCACGCCGAAAACTCCTCCTGAACCGCGGCACGCCGTTCGTCCGTGTAGAACACGTCGGCAAGGCCCGCGACGACATGGCCTGCGCCGCCTTCCCCCACCGACGTCTCGTCGACGTCGGCCAGGCTGCGGTAGAAGAGCGTCATGTCCACCTCGCCCTCATGCAGCAGGCGATGCAGGTCCTCCACCAGCGCCGCGTCGCCGTCCCGCCATTCCGTCAGGCCCAGCTTGGCGAGCGTCATGCGGCGGTTCTCCGCGTCGTAAATGTCGGCATAAGCAAGCAGCGCCGCCTCGAGCGGTTCGACCTTGCCGATCGCCGGGTAGATCGCGTTGGCCAGTTGCCACAGATTCCAGTGTGCCACCTGCGGCTGGTGACCGAAGCGGTAGCGCCGGCCGGCGGCGTCGGTGGTGTTTGGCGTCCAGTCGGGGTCGAAGTTGTCGATCCAGCCGTACGGTCCGTAATCGATCGTCAGCCCGAGGATGGACATGTTGTCGGTGTTCATCACCCCATGCACGAACCCCACCCGCGTCCAGTGCGCCATCAGCACCGCGGTGCGCCGGCACACTTCCTCGAACCAGCGCACGCGCCTCTGCTCGCGCTCGCCCTCGATCCCGGGGAAATCGCGCGCGATGGTGAAGTCGATCAGCCGCCCGAGCAGTTCCTCCTCGCCGCGCGAGGCGAAGATCTCGAAGTTGCCGAAGCGGATGAAGGAAGGCGACACCCGGCACACCACCGCGCCCGGCTCGGGCCGCGGATTGCCGTCGTAGAACATGTCGCGGATCACCTGCTCGCCGGTGCCCACCAGGCACAGCGCGCGCGTGGTCGGCACGCCGAGATGATGCATCGCCTCGCTGCACAGGAATTCGCGGATCGACGAGCGCAGCACCGCGCGCCCGTCGGCGCGGCGCGAATAGGGGGTGGGCCCGGCGCCCTTCAGTTGCAGCTCCCAACGCTCGCCACGGTCGTTGATCGTCTCGCCCAGCGTGATTGCACGCCCGTCGCCGAGCTGCCCCGCCCAGTTGCCGAACTGGTGTCCGCCATAACAGGCCGCGTAAGGTTCCATGCCCGGCAGCAGCGCGTTGCCGCCGAAGACCTCGGCGAATTCGGGCGAGCGCACGTCCGCGCCGTCCAGACCCAGCAGCGCGGCCACTTCAGGCGACCAGGCCAGCACGCGCGTCCTGCGCACCGGCGTCGGCATCACCCGCGAGTAGCAGGCGCCATGCACCTGTCGCACGTGGCCGCCTGGCTCCGGGTCGGCCGGCAGCTCGCGGACGAAGCGATTGTCAAATCGAAGGTTTCTCATGAACGTCTCGGATCGAACGCGTCTCGCACCACATCGGCAAACAGGTTCGCCGCCAGCACCAGCGCGAACATGAACACGAACGCCGCGGCCAGTGACCACCAGACCATGGGCTCGCGCGCAAGTTCGGCCCGCGCCATGTTGATCATCGTGCCGAAGCTGATCGTCGTCGGATCCACTCCGATGCCCACGTAGGACAGCACCGCCTCGGCCAGCACCAGCCCGGAAAAATCCATCACCAGCGCGATCAGCACGATGTGCATCACGTTGGGCAGGATGTGCCGGCGCAGGATCGCCGCCGTGCTCGCACCGAAAGCGCGCGCCGCCTGCACATATTCCAGCTCCCGCAGCTTCAGCGCCTCGCCGCGCAACAGCCGCGCCAGCCCCGTCCAGCTCGTGATGCCGAGGATGAAGCACAACGCCAGCAGGCGCGCATCCGAGCGTTGCGCCGCGGTGTCGAACCACTGCGGATGCGTGTCGATCACCACCTGCATCATCAGCACGGCGGCCGCGATCAACAGCACGCCCGGAATCGCATTCAGCACCGTGTAGACATACTGCACGGCATCATCCACCCAGCCGCCCAGATAACCGGCCGCAATGCCCAGCGCCACCGCGAAAGGCATCATCACCAGCGTCGTGATGGTGCCGATCACCAGTGCGGTGCGCACGCTCTTCAGCGCCAGGTAAAGCACATCCTGCCCCACCTTGTCGGTGCCGAAGACGTGGTAATGCGGCGCCAACGTCGCCCAGGCCGACCCGATGACGAGCAGCACCGCCAGCGTCGCCAGCACTGCGCGCCAGGCCAGCACCGTGCGCCCGCGCAGCAACGCCGGGACCGCGACGCCCCACGCCAGGCGCTCACTGCGCACCACGCGCCACACTGCGATCAGGAAGGCGACAGCCCAGGCCGCCGCTGCCATGCCCAGCGCGGACAGGGTGCGCAATGCGACATCGCCGCCGCGCGCCGCCTCCGGATCGCCCAGATGGGCCGCACCATGCACCAGGCGGGGGTAGATCCGCTGCTGGCCGCCGCCGGGCGCCTGGACGGTCTCGCGCTGGTACAGCGTGAACGCGAATGGGGCCGAATAGGTCTTTTCCGTCTGCAGGCGCAAGGGCGCGAGCAACACGTCGAGCGCCGACAGCACTTCCGAGGAATAGACGGCCTCGCCCTTGCGCGCCGCCGCGGCGGAGATGCTCGCGTCGGCGGCGGCCGGCAGTTCCGGCAGGCGGGGGCGGTAATGCAGGCTGTCGAGCAGGCCGACCAGCACGAAGGCGCCTAACACCGTCGCCGCCGCCATCCCCGTCGGGCGCCGTCCCACCTTGCGCCACGCGTCGCGCAGCGGCTCGGTGCTGCGCACATGCAGCGCGGCAAGCCCGCAGGCCAGCAGCAGCAGGAACAGCAGCGCGTCGGTCCACAGGATCACCGGCTGGAAGCTCATGCCCATCACTCCAGCCTCACCCGCGGATCGACCAGCACATAGGAGATGTCGGTCAGGATCAGGCCGACGATGTACAGCAGCGAGCCGATGAACACCATCGCGCGCACCACGGCGAAATCCTGCGCGTTGATCGCATCGATGGTGTAGCTGCCCAGCCCCGGGATGGCGAAGAAGGATTCCACCAGCAGGCTGCCCATGAACAGCAGCGGAATCACCACCACGACGCCGGTCAGGATGGGAATCATCGCGTTCTTGAGCACATGCCGGAACAGCACGCGCAGCTCCGACAGGCCTTTCGCGCGCGCGGTGCGCACGTAGTCCTTCGAGATCTCCTCGAGGAAGATCGTGCGGTACCAGCGCACGCTCGAGCCGACGCCGGCGAGCACGCTGATCGCGACCGGCAGCACCAGGAAGCGCGTCGCATCCAGCCCGCTCGCATAGCCGGAGATCGGCACCAGCGACCACAGCTTGGACACCAGCCACTGGCCGCCGATGATGTAGAAGAGGCTCGAGATCGACATCATCGCCACGCAGCCCACCACGCCCCAGAAGTCCAGGTAGGTGGCGCGGAAGAACACCAGCAGCAACGCCATGCTGATCGCCGCGTAAAGGCCGAGCAGGAAAGTCGGCAGCGCGATCGCCAGCGACGGCCCCATGCGTTCGCGAATTTCCCGCGCGATGTCGCGGCCGTCGTCGGCACTGCCGAAATCGAACGCGAACATGCGCAGCGACTTGCTGAAGAAGATCGTGTCCGTCACCCGCGCCGAGCCGCTGGCCGTCGGGTTGTAGAACATCGGCTTGTCGTAGCCGCGCTCCACCTTCCAGCGCTCGATCGCCTCCGGCGTCGCGCGCTTGACGCCGACCTGCATGCGCGCCATGTCGTCGGGCGAATTCACCACGAAGAACAGCACGAAGGTCAGCAGGTTCACGCCGATCAGGATCGGAATCGCGTAAAGCGCGCGCCGCACGAGATAAGCGAACATCAGCGCCCTCCTCTCACGTCGGCCGCCGGCGTTGCGGCAGCGGTGGCCCGCTCGTGGCGGCGCCAGTGGCGCACCGCAGGCGCGACGATGGCGGCAAGCAGCAGCGCCAGCAAGAACAGCGGCCACAGCACCGGCCGGTTCCATTCCGCCCGCGCCGCCTCGCGTCGCGCCACGTCGATGCGCTGGTACTTCAGCGTATTGCGCACGATGTTGCCGGGCTTGCGGTTATGCACCCAGCCGTGTTGCAGCGAGTAGGACTTGGGATGGAAACCGAACAGCCAGGGCGCATCCTCGCGCAGCATGCCCACCATGCGGTCGATGATCTGCTGGCGCTCGGGGCCGTCGGGCATCGCCTTCATGCGCTCGAACAGCCTGTCGTATTCCGGATTCTCGTAGTTCGACGCGTTCTGGCCCTGGAACTTCACCTTGCCCTGCGGCCCGTAGAGCAGGAAAAGCATGTTCTCGGGGTCGGGATAGTCCGCATTCCAGCCGAAGAAGAAGAGCTGCGCGTTGCCCTGGCGCACCTTGTCCTGGAAGCGGTTGAAGTCTGACGGCCGCACCACGAACTGTACCCCCAGTTCACGGAACTGCTTGGCCAGCCAATCCGAGCGCGACTTGTCCCCAAGCCCGCCGGGTGTGGTGTCGAGATTCAGGATCAGCGGCTCGCCGGTCTTCGCGTTGCGCCCCTCCGGCCACCCTGCCTCGGCAAGCAGGCGACGCGCGACGTCCAGCCCGCGTCGGCGCGGCTGGCCGTCGCGCCATTCGTAGATCACCGGGTTGATGCCGGCCTCGCCCTCGCGTGCACCGAACATCCCGGGCGGAATCGGGCTCATCGCCGGCACTCCGCGGCCATTGAGGAAGATGGAGACGAACTCCTCCATGTCCAGCGCCACCGACACCGCCTGCCGCAGCTTGCGCGCGCGCTCACGCCTTTCCCTGGTGTCCCCGCCGCCCACCACCGGATCGAGCATGTTGAAGCCCAGGTAGAAGATCGACGGCGACACCGAAGTCAGCAGGCGGATGCCGCGCGCCTCCATCTCGTCCGACAGGCTGACCTCGCCGGTGCTGGTCATCGACACTGCCTGGTCGAAGTTGTCCGACGACACGCCGGAGGCATCGTAGTAGCCCTGCAGGAACTTGTTCCAGTATGGGATGCCCTCGCGCTCGCGCGAGAACACCACCTTGTCGATGAAGGGCATCGGCTTGCCGCAATCGGCCAGCAGGCCGGCCTCGCGGTCCGCCGCCTCGCCCTCGCAGGGGTAGGCGTCGGTACGGTAGTTCGGGTTGCGCACCAGCACCATGCGGGCATTGGGGTTGTTTTCCACCAGCATGTAGGGCCCGGTGCCGACCGGCCACCAATCCAGCGTCAGGTTGCGCTCGGCCATGCCCGGCTGGCCGAAGAAGCGGTCGGCCTCCGGCGGCACCGGGCCGAAGAACGGCATCGACAGCCAGAACAGGAATTGCGGGTAGGCACCCTTCAGCGTGATGCGATACGTGTGGCGGTCGACCACCTCGACACCCGGCAGCTCGAAGCGGGTCAGGTCGATCCAGCCGGGGGTCCTCTTCGCCTCGTCGGCCAGCCGCGCCTGCAGCTCCTTCAGGCCCGGCAGGTATTCGGCCATCAGCTCGAAGATCGGCGAATGCAGCCGCGGGTGCGCCAGGCGCTTGATCTGATGCACGAAATCGGCAGCCTCCAGCTCGCGCGTGCCGGTCTCGACAAAATCGCCCACCCCGCGGATCTTGCGCAGATCCTCGGGCGCCATCGACAGGTAGCGCGGCGTGCCGTCATCGGCACGGGCGAACGCCGGATGCGGCTGGTACATGACCCCGGGGCGGATGCGGATCTCGTAGACACTCTTCGCCACCCGTGCCGCCTCGGCCGTCTCCGGCAGCAGACGGCCGGCGGCATCGTAGCGGCGCAGCCGCGGCATCTCGGCGGCGACGCCCGGCTCCAGCGCGTAAGGCCGCTTCAGATAGTGGTACTGCAGCGGCGGCTCAACGATCTGGTACAAGAAGGTCGCCTCGTCCTCGCTGTAGGACTGCACCGGATCGAGATGCTTGGGGCGCTCGGTGAAGGCCGAGTAAAGGATGTTCTGACCACGCTCGCCCGCCGGATAGGGGTCGTTCCATACCGGCCCGCATCCGCCCAGCAGCAGGCCGGCGCACGCGAACGCGCCGAACCGGGCTCGGAACAGGACGGGGCGGCGCAAGGCCGGGAGACGGAACGACAGCAGGCGCATCAGGGGGGACGGACGGATTTGCGGCGGAGCAGGTCGGAAAGCGCGGATTCTGTCAGGTTTCGCCGGTGCCCGCATGAACGGATTGACCACGGCGCCTTTGGGTATAATCCTGCAAAACCGTCATCTGGAGTTGTACTCATGGGCTTTCTAGCCGGCAAGCGAATTCTCATCACTGGACTGCTCAGCAACCGTTCGATCGCGTACGGCATCGCCAAGGCAATGCACCGCGAAGGCGCGGAACTGGCCTTCACCTTTCAGAACGAGCGCTTCCAGGAACGCGTCGCGAAGATGGCGGCGGACTTCGGCAGCCAGTTGCTCTTTCCGCTTGACGTCCAGGATGACGCACAGATCACCGGTCTGTTCGAAGGGCTGGGCCAGCATTGGGACGGGCTCGACGGCGTGGTGCATTCGATCGCCTACGCGCCGGGCGAGGCGCTCGAGGGCGACTTCCTCGATGGCCTGTCGCGCGAAGCCTTCCGCATCTCGCAGGAAGTCAGCGCCTACAGCTTCCCGGCGCTGGCCAAGGCCGCCCGGCCGATGATGAAAGGGCGCAACGGCTCGCTGCTGACCCTCTCCTACCTGGGCGCGGTGCGCACCATGCCCAACTACAACATCATGGGCATGGCCAAGGCCAGCCTGGAAGCGTCCGTGCGCTACATGGCCGTGACCCTGGGCCCCGAAGGCACGCGGGTGAATGCGATTTCGGCCGGTCCGATCAAGACGCTGGCCGCCTCGGGCATCGGCAGCTTCGGCAAGCTGCTGGCCTTCAACGAGCACAACGCCCCGCTGCGCCGCAACGTGACGATCGAGGAGGTCGGCAACGCTGCAGCCTTCCTGTGCTCGGACCTGGCGAGCGGCGTCACCGGCGAGATCATGTACGTGGACGGCGGCTTCAACACCACTGCGCTGGGCAACGCCGAACAACCCGCCTGAGCGCGGGCACAGGCGTCCGACAAGGCGCCTGCACGATTCGGCCACCGCACCAAAGACAACGCCCGGGATCCCCGGGCGTTGTCGTTTCAGTCTGCGGCCGGCTGAGCGGCTGCCGTCCAGGCGCGACGTCAGCCCGCCTGATTCGTCGCAGCGCGCGGTTTCAGCTCCACCTTGTAGCGGCTGCGCAATTCCGACAGGAAGGCGCTGAAATCGCGCTCGGCAGCCAGGCGACGGTACTGAGCTGCGACGGCCGCGATGCGGGGATCGTCGTTCGTCAGCTCGGGGCGCTTGACCGCGTCGATACGGTAGATGGTGTAGTCGCCGCCGGGCACGGCCAGTCCCACGTAAGCCGGCAGCTTGGCGGTCGGCGCGGAGAACACCGCCTGCATGGACGGGCCGGGCAAGCCGGGCTCCGCGCGGTGCAGGCTGCGTGCCGCCGCCCAGGTCCCGCTCGCCGGCTCGCCCTTCTTCAGCGCCGCAAGCGTCGCCTCACCATCCTCTGCTGACCTCTTCGCCGCCGCCTCGGTGCGCAACTGCTCGGCGATCTGTCCCTTCACTTCCTCGAGGGGCAGCCGCTGCGCCGGCTCGTACTCTAGTGCGCGTGCCGCCACCATGGTGTTGTTGCCGACTTCGATGGCCTCCGTGTTGCGATGGTTCTTCACCACATCATCGGCGAAGAGCGCGCTCATCAGGCGCTCGTTGCGATAGCCGTCGAGGGCATCGGCACCGCGCGAAATCCAGTCGCTACGCCGGACCTGGAGTTTGAGCGCCTCTGCGACCGGCGCCAGACTGTCGGACTGTTCATACACGGTGTTGGAGAACTGCTCCGCCAGCTCGGCGAAACGCCGCCCTGCCGCCTGCGCACGCAGTTCGGCCGCGATCTGGTCATGCACCGCGGCGAACGGGCGGACGGTCGATGGCTTGACCTCGGTGACCTGGATGATGTGCAGCCCGAACTCGGAGCGCACCGGTTCGCCGATCTCGTCCTTCTTCTGCGCGAACGCGGCATCCTCGAACGCCTTGACCATAGCCCCGCGGCCGAAGAACCCCAGGTCGCCGCCGCGACTGGCCGAGCCGGTGTCCTGCGAGTTCACCTTCGCCAGCTCGGCAAAGCGGGAGGGATCCTTGCGCAGTTCGGCGACCAGCTCCTGCGCCTTGGCCACGACCCTCTGCACCTCCGCCTCACTTGCACCGGGCGCGAGATTGAGGAGGATATGGCGTGCCCGGCGCTCCTCCGGCTGGCCGAAGCGCTGGGGATTGCTGTCATACGCGGCGCGAACCTCGTCCTCGCTCACGCTCACCTGCTTTTCCACCGCTGCCATGTCGAGCACGACGTATTCCGCCTTCAGCCTGGCGGGGCGCTCGAAACGTGCTGCGCTGGCGGCATAGAAAGCGCTGATCTCATCGTCGGTCGGCTTCATCTCGGCAACGTGGCGTGCGGCCGGGAAGCGCATCTCGCTGACGGTGCGCTCCTCGAGCTGGGCGGCAAGGAAACGCCGTGCGGACACCGCCGGAACGAAGGCCGCCTCGCCCACTGCGGTCGCGACCTGCTGGATGCGCACGTCCTGGGCGACGCGGGCCTCGAACATCGCCGGAGTCATCCCCTGCGCGCGCAGCGCCTGCTCGTAGCGCTCGAGCGAGAACCGGCCGTCCTGCTGGAAGGCCTCGAGGCCGGCGATGGTCTGCTGCAGCGCGGCCGGTGTCACATTGAGACGGCTTTCCGCGCCATAGAGGGCGAGCACGCGCTGATTGACCAGGTTGTCGAGCACCGCCCGACGCAACTCCTCGGACTCCAGCAGTGTGCGGTCCACCTGCCCGCCGGCCGCTCCCCGCAGGCGATCCTGCTGTTCGCGCAGTGCCCGGTCGAACTCCGCCTCGCTGATGGGCTTGCCATTGACGGTCGCCACCTCGTTCTGGCCCGGTGCGTTGTGGAAATAGGCATCCAGGCCAAAGAAGGCGAAGGGGACGATGAGGAGCGCGAGAATGAACTGAGCAACGCGCTTGTTGTTGCGAACGGCGTCGAACATCTTGGATTCCGTGTGAGCCAGAAAAGTGACGCTCGCATCCCGGACACGCGACCGGAGGAACGTCAAAGTCCGCGAGTTTAGCGCAATGCGCCGCAAATCTGCCCTTTTGCATGCGCTGCGTCACGATGGGGGATCGGACTTGACCGGTATACTGCCCGGATGCGCGCCCTGCCCCTCAACCTCCTGATCTCGCTTGCATATGCATTGACCGGCGTGGTGGCGCTCCAGTTCACGGTGCCGCCGGGCTATACCGCGGCCGCGTTCCCGCCCGCCGGCATCGCCCTGTCCGCACTCCTGATTTTCGGCCTGCGCGCCTGGCCTGCGATCTATCTCGGATCCCTCGTCGTACAGGTCGTCGCATCCTGGCCCATGCTCGGCGAGCCGGCCTGGAACCCGCTTGGCCTGCTGATCGTTCCCGTGGGCGCCAGCCTGCAGGCGGTCGTCGGCGCGCTCCTTGCGCGACGCCTCATCGCCTTTCCGGGCGCGCTGGACACGCCACGCTCGGTGGTGCGGTTCCTGGGCGTGGCCGCGCCGGTGAGCTCCCTCATCAGCCCGTCGATCGCCATTCCCGTGCTGGTCTGGGCGAAGGTGATTCCCGTCAGCGAGGCCGCCTTCAACTGGTGGAGCTGGTGGGCCGGCGACACGCTGGGGGTGCTGATCGCGGCGCCGCTGATGTTCGTGCTGGCAGGCAAGCCAGCGGCCGCATGGCGGACGCGCCGCGCCGGGGTGGCCATTCCGATGTTGATCGCACTGGTGCTGCTGGGCCTGGCATATCGTCAGGTGATGCATTGGGAGGACCAGCGCATCGAATCGCAGTTCGCCCGTGATGCGGAACATTTTGCCGAACGCCTGAACAAGCGGCTTGGCGTGCAGCTCGACGTGCTGCTGTCCATCGAACGGTTGATGGCCGTCAGCGACGACGTGAGCCGCAGCGATTTCCGCGAATTCGTCAGCCCCTGGATGCAGGCCCACCCGGGCACGCAGAGCCTGAACTGGAGCCCGCTGGTGCTGCAGGCCGACCGCGCCGCCTTCGAGGCGAGGATGCGTGCGGAAGGGCTCGACGGATACGTGATCACGGACCGCGATCAGGGTGGCCGCACTTTTCCCGCAGCGGCGCACGACGAGTACCTGCCGAACGCGTATGTCGAGCCGCTGGCGGACAACCGCAACGCCGTCGGCCTGAATCCGCTGTCCCTGCCGGCGGCCGCGGAGGCCCTCGCGAAGACCCGCGAGACTGGGCTGGCGGTCGCAACTTCGGCCATCCGCCTGGTGCAGGAAAGCGGGTCGCAGCTCGGCGTCATGATCTACCGGGCGGTGCGCCAGCCGGACGACGGACGGACGCTGGGGGTGATTTCGGCGGCCTTGCGCATGGACGACCTGCTCGCCGCGGCGGCTGACGAGGTTGCCACCACTGGCATCGAACTCTGCCTCGCGGATCTCGGCGCAACGGGCGAGTCTGCGCGCCTGTCGGGCGCGCCCGGCTGCCAGTTGCCGGCCTGGGTCGATCGCCAGGTTGCCCACCGTACGCGCATCCGCTTTGCCGGGCGCGAATGGGAGCTGCGCACCCGGGCGACGGCCGCGTACCTGGACACGCTGCGCGGCTGGGCGGCGTGGACAACGATCGCCGCCGGGCTCCTCGCCACCGGCATGCTGGGCGCATTGCTTCTGATCACCACCGGAAGCCGCCGCCGCATCACCGAGCTCGTGGAGCAACGCACCGCAGAGCTTCAGGCGACGAGCGCCCGCCTGCACGAAGAACAGGAAGCGCTGGCGGACGCCCAGCGCATCGCGCGCATGGGTAGCTGGGAGACAGTCTCGGGGAATACGGGCCTGCAGGCCTCGACGATGCTGGAGCAACTCCTCGGCTGCGACCAGGAAAGGCTGAGATCGGTCGACGACCTCGTCACCGCGGTCTCGACCGACAGCCGGAATTCCCTGCGCGCGGCCTTCGATTCCCTCGCCCAGACGCCGGGGCGAATGGCGCTGGACTGTCAGGTCGACGCGCCCTCGCCGCGCATACTCCAGTTCCGCATCGAAAGCGAATGGCGTGATGGACGCTTCGTCCGGCTGCGCGGCACGGCGCAGGACGTGACCAGCGCGCGCGAGGCGCAGGCGCAGATCCAGTACCTCGCCCACTATGACACCCTTACCGGGCTCCCCAACCGCAGCGCGTGGCAGGTGCGCGCGCGCGCCGCGCTGGTTGCCGCCCAGCGCCATGGTGACGCGCTCGCGGTGCTGTTCCTCGATCTCGACAATTTCAAGACGGTGAACGACTCCCTCGGCCACCCGGCGGGCGACCGCCTGCTTGCCGCGGTCGCGCGACGGCTGAGCGGTTGCATCCGCGGCGAGGACCTGCTGGCACGCATCGGCGGGGACGAATTCGTCGCACTGCTGCCGCGCCTCACTCATTCCGAGGATGCAGCCGTGGTGGCGGCCAAGATGATCGACGTGCTCTCGAGCCCGGTGCACGTCGACGATCACGACCTGCACCTGTCCGTCAGCATCGGCATCGCGCTGTTCCCAGAGGACGGCACGGAAGCCGACACCCTGCTCAAGCACGCCGACACGGCCATGTACAGCGCCAAGGAAGGCGGGCGGAACAATTACAAGTTCTTCGTACCCGAGATGAATGCGCGCGCGACCGAGCGACTGCGTCTGGAAAACGATCTGCGGCGCGCGCTGGAACGCAACGAACTGGTTCTGCATTACCAGCCGCAGATCGCGACGGCGACCGGCGCTCCCTACGGCTGCGAAGCGCTGGTGCGCTGGCTTCATCCGGAGCGCGGCCTCATTCCGCCCGACCAGTTCATTCCGCTGGCGGAATCGACCGGCCTGATCGTGCCGATGGGCGAATGGGTGCTGCGGCAGGCCTGCCGGCAGCAGGTGGCGTGGCAGCGCGCGGGCCTTCCCCGCCTGCTCGTCGCGGTCAACATCTCGGCGTTGCAGTTCCACAAGCCCGATTTCGTCGATCGCGTCTCCGCCGTGCTGGCGGAAACCGGTGCAGATCCAGCCTGCATCGAGCTCGAGATCACCGAAAGCGCGCTGATGCAGCCGGGCGACGACCTCACCGCACGCCTGCTGAAACTGGTCGAGCTGGGGCTGACGCTGGCGCTGGACGATTTCGGCACCGGCTATTCCAGCCTCGCCTACCTGAAGCGCCTGCCGATCGGCCGCCTCAAGATCGACCGCTCCTTCGTCGACGACCTGCCGGGCAATGCCGAGGATGCGGCCGTCGCATCCGCGGCCCTGTCGCTTGCCCGCGACCTCGGCATGGAAGTCGTGGCCGAAGGCGTGGAAACGCATGCGCAGCAGGCCTATCTCACCGAGCGCGGCTGTCACTCGATGCAGGGCTATCTGTTCTCGCGCCCGCTGCCGGCCGAAATGTTCGACAGGTGGATTGCGGACTTCGCGCCTGCGACACTGCCTGCTGCCGACGTCAGGTCGCGCCTTCAGGCGGCATCCGTTGCATGAACGAAAACAGCCGGCCGGTCGATCGACCGGCCGGCAAGTTGCCGCGGCGCGGCCGCAGCCCTATCAGCTCGCCGGAGTGAAGCTGATGCGCCCCGCCGCGTCGGCATCGACGCGGATGCGGTCCTTGGCGGCGAACTGCCCTTCCAGGATGGCCTTCGCCAGCGGATTCTCGATCCGCTCCTGGATGGCGCGCTTCAGCGGCCGCGCGCCGAACACCGGGTCGAAGCCGGCGGAGGCGATCTCGGCCAGCGCCGCATCGGTGACGTCCAGCCCCATCTCCAGACGCGCCAGGCGCTTCTCCAGATACTGCAACTGGATGCGTGCAATGCCGGCGATGTGCTTCTCGTCCAGCGCGTGGAACACCACGATCTCGTCGATGCGGTTGATGAACTCCGGCCGGAAGTAGGTCTTCACCTCGGCCATCACGGCCAGCTTGATCACGCCGTAGTCGTCGCCCGCCATCGTCTGGATCATCTGGCTGCCGAGGTTGGAGGTCATCACGATCACGGTGTTCTTGAAATCCACCGTGCGTCCCTGGCCATCGGTCATGCGCCCGTCGTCCAGCACCTGCAGCAGCACGTTGAACACGTCCGGGTGCGCCTTCTCGACTTCATCGAACAGGATCACGCTGTACGGTTTGCGCCGCACCTGCTCGGTCAGGTAGCCGCCCTCCTCGTAACCCACATAGCCCGGGGGCGCGCCGATCAGGCGTGCGACCGAGTGCTTCTCCATGAACTCGCTCATGTCGATGCGGATCAGGTGCTCCTCCGAATCGAACAGGAACTCGGCGAGCGTCTTGCACAGCTCGGTCTTGCCCACGCCGGTGGGGCCGAGGAAAAGGAAGGAACCGTAGGGACGGTTCTCGTCCGACAGGCCGGCGCGCGAGCGGCGGATCGCGTCGGACACCAGCCGCACCGCCTCGTCCTGGCCGATCACCCGCTGGTGCAGGCGCTCTTCCATCTTCAGCAGCTTGTCGCGTTCGCCCTGCATCATCTTGCTCACCGGAATGCCGGTCGCGCGCGACACCACTTCGGCGATTTCCTCGGCGCCCACCTGGGTGCGCAGCAGCTTGTTCGGCGTGGCGCCACCCTGCGCCGCCTGCTCGGCCATCTTCAGTTGCGCGTCGAGTTGCGGCAGCTTCCCGTACTGCAGCTCGGCCACCTTGTCGAGCTGGCCCTTGCGCTGGAACTCCGCCATCTGCGCGCGCAGCGCATCGATCTCTTCCTTGATGTGGGCGGACCCGGCGACCTTGGCCTTCTCCGCCTTCCAGATCTCCTCGAGGTCGTTGTACTCGCGCTGGAGCTTGTCGAGTTCCTCCTCGATGAGCTGCAGCCGCTTCTGCGAGGCCTCGTCCTTCTCCTTCTTGACCGCCTCGCGTTCGATCTTCAACTGGATCATGCGGCGGTCGAGCTTGTCCATGACCTCGGGCTTGGAGTCGATCTCCATCTTGATGCGCGCCGCCGCCTCGTCGATGAGGTCGATCGCCTTGTCCGGCAGGAAGCGGTCGGTGATGTAGCGGTGGCTCAGTTCTGCCGCGGCGACGATCGCCGGGTCGGTGATGTCGACGCCATGGTGGATCTCGTACTTTTCCTGCAGACCGCGCAGGATGGCGATGGTCGATTCCACCGTCGGCTCCTCCACCAGCACCTTCTGGAAGCGACGCTCGAGCGCGGCGTCCTTCTCGATGTACTTGCGGTATTCGTCCAGCGTGGTGGCGCCGATGCAGTGCAGCTCGCCGCGTGCCAGCGCCGGCTTTAGCATGTTGCCGGCGTCGATCGCGCCCTCGGCCTTGCCCGCGCCGACCATGGTGTGGATCTCGTCGATGAAGACGATGATGCGCCCTTCCTCCTGCGCGATCTCCTTCAGCACCGCCTTCAGCCGCTCCTCGAACTCGCCGCGGTACTTCGCACCCGCGAGCAGCGCCGCCATGTCGAGCGACAGCACGCGCTTGCCCTTCAGCGTCTCGGGCACCTCGTCATTGACGATGCGCTGTGCCAGGCCTTCGACGATGGCGGTCTTGCCTACACCCGGCTCGCCGATCAGCACCGGATTGTTCTTGGTGCGACGCTGCAGGATCTGGATCGCGCGACGGATCTCGTCGTCGCGGCCGATCACCGGATCGAGCTTGCCGGCCCGCGCGCGCTCGGTGAGATCCAGACAGTACTTGGCGAGCGCCTCGCGCTGGCCCTCGGCGTCCTGGCTGCCGACGTTGGCGCCGCCGCGCACCGCCTCGATCGCCGCCTCCAGCGCCTTGCGGCCGAGGCCGTGCTCCTTGAGCAGGCGGCCGGTTTCTCCCTTGTCGTCGCACAGCGCGAGCAGGAACATCTCGCTGGCAATGAACTGGTCGCCGCGCTTCTGAGCTTCCCTGTCGGTGACGTTGAGCAGGTTGTTGAGGTCGCGGCCGATGCTGACCTCGCCGCCGTGGCCCTCGACCTTGGGCAGGCGGTCGATCGCCTTCGCCAGCGCAGTCTTCAGCGGCGGCACATTCACGCCGGCGCGCTGCAGCAGCGACACCGTGCCGCCGTCCTCCTGCTCGAGCAGCGCGCGCAGCGCGTGCTGCGGCTCGATGAACTGTTGATCGTTGCCCACCGCGATGCTCTGCGCATCCGATAGGGCCTGCTGGAACTTGGTGGTGAGCTTGTCGAAGCGCATCGCGGACATCCCTCAATGGATATTGGATTGCTGCCTATGTGGGGCGGAATCCGCGGGCTTCAAGGGCGCAGGCCGGACGCAGCCGGGCAATCAATCAAAAGGCCTGCTGTTCCCCGGGAGCTGCGGATAGCGCACGTAATCGACCAGATCCTGGATTTCCTGCGGCGGTGGCGGCGTCATCAAGCTGACCACGACAATGGTCATGAAGCCCAGTGGCACCCCGAACACGCCCGCAGAAATGGGATTGATGTCGAACCACGCGCCGCTCATCGACCCGCCGAAGAAGGGATGCGTGCGCACCATGTAGTACAGCGTGACCGCCAGGC
>JAFEFM010000534.1 GCA_018240585.1 Pseudomonadota bacterium | reverse complement strand
TGCACACCATGCCGCTGCACGTGCAGAATCCGTGCATGCCCCGGACTGGATGTGCAGCGATGGACGATGCGAGCGTTCCCACCTACAAGCTGTTCGGCGAGAAGGAAATCTGGCCGTCGTCGGATCTGGTTCATTACGAGACCATCGCCGCACGCAGTTCCATCTATGAATGGAAGATCGCCCCCCATCGCCACGACAATCTGCTGCAGATCGTGATGCTAGAGGCGGGCGATGCGTGGATCACCCTCGAAACGGTGACCGAGCCGCTGGCGACGCCCTGCATCGCCCTGATCCCGCCGCGGGCGATCCACGGCTTCTCGTTCTCGCCGAATCTGGTCGGGCACATCGTGACCCTGCCGCACTTCCTGATCGCGGAATTGCTGCATCTGGCCCCGGAGCTGCGCGATTCGCTCAAGGCGGCCACACGCCTCGCCCTCGCCGGCGACGCGGCGGGACTGGAACTGCTCAAGAGTCAGTTCGCCCGCTTCAGCGCCGAATACGCCTCCGCGCGGCCCGGACGAGCCTGCATCCTGATGGCCCTGCTGGCCGAAATCCTGGTGTGGCTGGCACGCGCCGCAACCCCCGACCCACGCGATGCGGAGCGCGATCGCTTCCGCCAGCGCATCGACCGCTTTCACGAGCTGATCGACAAGCACTTCCGCGAGTGGCGCCCGATCAGCTTCTACGCGAACCAGCTCGGCGTGTCGCCAGCCCAGTTGAACGCGACCTGCCGGCGCAAGACCGGTCGCAGTGCGCAGGCGCTGATCCACGACCGTCTGCTTCTGGAGGCCCGCCGTCTGCTCGCCTATTCCGATCTGGACGTCACGCGCATCGCCTACGAGCTGGGTTTCGACGATCAGGCGTATTTCTCACGCTTCTTCGCGCGCACCCAGGGCATGACGCCGTCGGCCTTCCGCAAGTTTCACGGCCAAGCTGCCGCCGAAACCCCTGGCGGCCCTGCCTGACACGGCCCGCGCGGCGGCTGTCGGGACCTTCGCCGAAGCCCTCGAAAAGTACATTCAATGTCGACAATTCGTACATTCTCGATATTTCCCCCGGCTCCTACCATGGCGTCCTGATTTCGCTTCCAGCACTGGGTAGCGAAGTACGACACAACAGTTCCACACCCGAGGAGAACGAAAAATGATGGAAAGAACGCAAGTCTGCATCATCGGCGCAGGGCCCGCCGGCCTGCTGCTCTCGCATCTGCTGCACCGCCAGGGCATTGCTTCGATCATCGTCGAAGCCCAGACGCGCGAAGCGATCGAAGGCACGATCAAGGCGGGCGTGCTCGAGCACCCGACGGTCGAGCTGCTCAAGCAGGTTGGCGTGGGCGCGCGCATGATGCGCGACGGCTTCGAGCATCACGGCATCGAGCTCGCTTTCGGCGGCAAGCGCCACCGCATCGACCTGCACGAGCTGACCGGCGGCAAGTCCATCATGGTCTATCCGCAGCACGAGGTGATCAAGGATCTGGTCGCCGCGGTGCTGGCCAACGGCACGACTATCGAGTTCGGCGTGTCCGACGTCAGCCTGCACGACATCGAAACCACCCGGCCGTCGATCCGCTACGCGAAGGGCGGCGAACCGCATGAGATCCAGTGCGACTTCATCGCCGGCTGCGACGGTTTCCATGGCCCCTCGCGCCAGGCCATCCCCGCCGCCATCCGCCAGGAGCACCTGAAGGTCTATCCCTGCGGCTGGTTCGGCATCCTGTGCGAGGCGCCGCCGTCGAGCGACGAACTGATCTACGCGCAGAGCGACCGCGGCTTCGTGCTGGTGAGCACGCGCACGCCCAAGATCCAGCGCATGTACTTCCAGTGCGACCCCGCCGACAACGTCAACAACTGGTCCGAGGATCGCATCTGGGCCGAGTTTCGCGCCCGCCTCGCGAACAACGAAGGTTGGGCCCTGAAGGAAGGCCGCATCTTCCAGAAAGGCATCATCGCCATGCGCAGCTTCATCTGCGAGACGATGCAGCACGGCCGCCTGTTCCTCGCCGGCGACTCGGCGCACATCGTTCCGCCCACCGGCGCCAAGGGGCTCAATCTCGCCGCGGGCGACGTGGTGGTGCTCACCAGGGCGATCCGCGACTTCTACCGCAATGGCAGCCAGGCGGGCCTGGACGGCTACAGCACCACCGCGCTCAAGCGCGTCTGGCGCGGCGAGCATTTCTCGTGGTTCATGACCACCATGCTGCACGATTTCGAGGGCGAGGACACCATCACCCGCCGCTTCCGCCGTGCGCAGCTCGACTACGTGGTGAGCTCCCGCGCGGCCGCGACTTCGCTGGCGGAAAACTACGTCGGCCTGCCCTTCGAAAGCCTCGACTGACGAGGAAGCCGGCACCGCCTCGTCCAGTTGTCACGGACGGGCGTCACTGCCGGCCACTTTCCGCCGCCTCGCCGAGCAGTTCGCGGATCAGGCTGCGCAACCAGCGATTGCCCGGGTCGTGGTGAAAGCGCTCGTGCCAGAACTGCTTCACCGTGTAGCCGGGCAGGGTGAACGGCGTCGGGTAGATGCGGAAACGGCCGTGCTGGCTCAGCATTTCACCCAGCCGGGTGGGAATCGTGACGACCAGATCGGTCCGTTCGACGACGAAGGCCAGGCCGAGGAAATTCGGCACCCGCAACACCACCTTGCGCGTGATGCCCTGGCGTGCGAGCTCGCGTTCCAGATAGGCATGGCCCGTCCCCGAGCTGATCACCACGGCATGCTCTTCGGCCTGGAAGCCCTCCAGGCTCAATTCGCCTCGAATGCGCGGGTGATCCACGCTGGCGAGACAGGCGTAGCGCTGCGCAAAGAGGGTCTGCTGGTAGAAGCCGGCGTCCAGTTGCGGCATGAAGCCGAGCGCGAGGTCGACCTCGCCGGATTCCAGCATGTGCGCAGTCTCGAGCGACAGGTTTGTCACGTCCACCGTCACGCCGGGCGCGACCTGGTGCAGACGGGCCCACAGCCCGGGCAGCAGCACGATCTGGGAAATGTCCGTCATCGCGATACGGAAGGTGCGCTGCACGGCGCGGGGATCGAAGACGGTGCGATGACCTAGCGCCACCTGCAGCGCGTCGATCGCAGCGCGCATCGGCCGCACCAGTTCCTCGCCGAGCGGCGTCGGCTCCATGCCGGACGAGGTGCGCACGAACAGTGGATCGCCGAAGTGCTGGCGTAGTTTGCCCAGGGCGATGCTCACCACCGGCTGTCCAAGCCCGAGCTGTTCCGCGGCGCGGCTCACGCTGCGCGTCTTGTAGATCTCGTCGAAGACTTGCAGCAATCGAGTATCAAGGTTCTGCATGTACGGATAAAAAATTCGATTTTTGAATGGCCTCTATTCTATTCATCACATTGTGAGATGTGAGGGGCCTGCATACAGTTCGCCCCACAGAATTTTTGATTCTGATCAAAACTCGATACCAATGGAGACTTCGCAAGAACCATGGCAACAACAGCGAACACGATGCTTGCGCCGGCGGCAGCCGACCCCGCGCGCGAAGCCAAACAGATGCGGACCGTGGTGTGGGTCGTCGCCCTCGCCCTGGTCGGCCTGATCTTCGACGGCTACGACCTCGTCGTCTACGGCGCGGTCGTCTCGACCTTCCTGCGTGATCCCTCCCATCTCGGCGCGGTGACGCCGGCGATCGCCGGCCAGTTGGGCAGCTATGCGCTGTTCGGCGTGCTGGTCGGCGCGCTGCTGGCCGGTTCGGTCGGCGACCTGCTCGGCCGCCGCAAGGTGATGCTGTTCGCCTATGCCTGGTTCTCGATCGGCATGGCCGTCACCGCGATGATGTCGACCGTCGCAACTTTCGGCCTGATGCGTTTCATCACCGGGCTGGGCGTGGGCGCACTGGTCGCGACCACCGGCGCACTCGTTTCCGAGTTTGCCCCCAAGGGCAAGAAGAACCTGTGCAACGCCATCGTCTATTCCGGCGTACCGCTCGGCAGCCTGATGGCGGCCGGCCTCGCGATCCTGCTGCTCGAGCACATCGGCTGGCGCGGCATGTTCTGGATCGGCGCGCTGCCCATCGTCACGCTGCTGCCGCTGGCCTACTTCAAGATGCCCGAGTCGGTGGCCTGGCTCGCCGCGCGCGGCCGCATGGCCGAGGCGCGGGCGATCGCCGAACGGACCGGTGTCGATATTCCCGAGCCGGAGCAACCCGCGGCGCAGCAGGCCGCTTCTGCGGACGTCGGCAAGGCCGGCTGGGCGGGGCTGTTCTCGTCCTATGCGCTGCCCACCCTCCTGCTCGGCCTGATGAGCGCCACCGGTCTGATGCTCGTCTATTCGCTGAACACCTGGCTGCCGGAACTGATGCTGCGCGCCGGCTTCAACGCCAAGGGTTCGCTGTCCTTCCTGATGGTGCTCAACGGCGGCGCGGTGCTGGGCGCGCTGCTCGGCTCCAAGGTGGCCGACCGCTTCGGCGCGAAGATGGTGGTGGCCGCGTGTTTCGGCATCGGCGCGCTGGCGATCTTCATGCTCACCCTGGGCTTCCAGATCGGCCTGCTGCTCGCGATGATCGCGGTGGTCGGCCTGGGCACCAGCGGCACGCAGACGCTGATCTACGGCCTGGTGGCAAACTACTACCGCACCAACGTGCGCGGTGCCGGGGTGGCGTGGTGCGCCGGCTTCGGTCGCCTCGGCGGCGTCGGCGGCCCGATGCTGGGCGGCTATCTCGCCGGTGGCGGCTTCGCGCTCGAAACCATCTTCTACATCCTGGCCGGCATCGGGGTGTTCGGCGGCCTGCTGACGCTGCTGGTACCGCCCGCGAAGGGCAAGGTCGAGGTACAGGCCGTGATCGAGCCGAGCCAGAAGCCGAAGGAAGCCCGCCCTGGGTCGATGTACAAGCGCGTGCTGATCGCGATCGATGCGGCGCGGCGCGACGAAACCGCCTCGACGCTGACGCGCATCGAGCAACTGGGCCTGATGACCGGCGCCAAGGTGCATCTGCTGTGCGTGCAGCACAGCCACATCGTGCCGGGCAGCATCAGCCAGCTTTCTTCCACCGGCGCGCTGGCAGCGGTGAACGACGTCGAGGCGGTCGACCCCAACCTGGTGCAGGCGATGATCGACCGGCTTGCGGCTGCGGGCGTCGATGCGCGGGGCGAACTGGTGTCGGCGACCGAGCACGACATTGCCGACGTCATCCTGCAGCGCGTCCAGGCGGACAAGGTCGACCTGCTGATCATCGAGCACGAGTACCAGTCGGGTCACACCCTGCGCGCCAGCGTCGCCGAGCAGGTGATCCGCCAGCATCCGACGATCTCCATCCTGCTCGCCCGTCCGCCGGCCTCAGCCTAATTTATCAGACACTTACCTTTCGCGACCATTGCCCCGGCCATCTGGTCGGGGCAGCACAGAGGAGATAGAGCCATGCAGTTCTACAAGAATGGATTCAGAGGCGGCAACCCCGACATCAAGCCAGCGGCACCGAACCGTCGCAACCGCGGCATCAACGAACCGTTGCCCGAGAAGGTCGATGTGCTGATTGCCGGCACCGGCCCCGCTGGCCTGTGCCTTGCCGCTCAGTTGTCGCAGTTCCCCGAGATCGAGACGCTGATCATCGAGCGCATGCCCAGCAACATCATCAAGGGCAAGGCCGACGGCATCAACACGCGCACCATGGAGATGTTCCAGGCCTTCGGATTTGCCGACAAGGTCAAGCGCGAAACCTACTGGGTCAACCAAACGGCCTTCTGGATGCCTGATCCCACGAATCCGGAGCGCATCAAGCGCGTCGGTCGCGTGCAGGACGTGGCCGATGACAGCTCGGAAATGCCGCACATCCTGATCAACCAGGCGCGCATGCATCAACTGTTCCTGGAAGTCATGAAGAACTCGCCGTCGCGGCTGGAGCCGGACTACGGTTGGGAAGTGGTCAATGTGACGGTCGACCCCACCACCGACGACTATCCGGTCACCGTGACCCTGAAGGACGCCACCGGCATCAACTGGTGGGCAACCCGCACCGTGCGCGCCAACTACGTCGTCGGCTGCGATGGCGCGCATTCGGCAGTGCGCAAGTCGATCGGCGGCCAGCTGCATGGCGATGCCGCGCATCAGGGCTGGGGGGTGATGGACATCCTCGCCAACACGGATTTCCCGGATATCCGCCAGAAGTGCCTGATCTCCTCCGCCAAGGAGGGCAATGTGCTGCTTCTGCCGCGCGAGGGTGGCTACATCTTCCGAATGTATGTCGAGCTCGACAAGCTCGCGCCGGACGAGAAGATCGCGCAGCGCAAGCTGAACCAGGATGACATCATTGCCGCGGCCAACCGCATCATCAAGCCCTACTCGATCGATGTGAAGGAAGTGGTCTGGTGGTCGATCTATGAGATCGGACACAGCATCACCGACCGATTCGATGACGTTCCCGAAGGCGAGGATCGCAATCCCCGCGTCTTCACTGCCGGCGACGCCTGCCACACGCACTCGCCCAAGGCCGGTCAGGGTATGAACGTGTCGATGCAGGACACCTTCAACCTGGGCTGGAAACTGGTGCATGTCCTCCAGGGACGGGCTGACGCCAGCCTGCTGCGAACCTACTCCAAGGAGCGTCTGACCGAGGCCAAGCGTCTGGTCGAGACGGATCACAAGTGGGCTCGCATCATGTCGGCACCGACCACCGAGGCTGAACGCAGTGGAACCGAGGAGCCGCGCATCATTCGCCAGTTCAAGGAGAACCTGGAGTTCACCGGCGGCAATGCGGTGAAATACGACCAGTCCCAGCTGATTGGCGCAGGGACTCACCAGGCGCTTGCGAGCAAGCTGGAGATTGGCCGTCGCTTCCACTCGGCGCCGGTGGTTCGTGTGTCGGACGCCAAGCAGATGCAACTGGGCCATGCCGCCGAGGCCGATGCACGCTGGCGCATCTACGCGTTCGCGGGCAAGGCGGACAGTTCCGACCTCGGCTCCGCGATCCACAAGCTCGCGGACTGGCTGGAAACCAACCCCAGCTCGCCCGTCGTCAAGCACACCCGCAAGGGCGAAGACATCGACGCAGTGATCGACTTCCGCGCGGTGTTCCAGCAAACCTTCGACCAGCTCGCCTATGAGAACCTGCCGTCGCTGCTGAAGCCCAAGACCGGAAAACTCGGCCTGCAGGACCACGAGAAGGTTTTCTGCGTCGATCACAAGGGTGTCGGCGACATCTTCGACATGCGTGGCATCGATCGTGACAGGGGCTGCATGGTGGTGGTCCGTCCCGATCAGTACGTTGCGCACGTCTTGCCGCTGGATGGCTTCGCCGAGTTGTCTTCGTTCTTTGCCGGAATTCTCCGGTAATTCGATATCAGCGCAGGATGATTGAAACGCTTCATGCGCTCGATCGAGACGCGCTTTGATCGAACATCGCTCCGGGGCCGGCATGCGGCCAGGCCCCGGCGGCGATCGCAAGCTCGACAATGACCGTATCGTCCAGTGGCACCTCGACCATCGGTCTGATTTCCAAGGAGACTCCAATGATTCCCCCCCGGGTCAATATCGACCTCGTCCGCGAACGCATCGGCGCCTACGCCGAACAGGACTACACGCAGGAAGAGCGCTTCGCGATCTACAAGGATCTGATCGGCTTCGTGCCGCCGCGCATCGAGGCGCGCATCAACGTCACCGGCGCGCTCGACCCCAAGCTGCTCGAGCTGCAGGA
>JAFEFM010000533.1 GCA_018240585.1 Pseudomonadota bacterium | reverse complement strand
AGGGCGTCGATCTGCGCCCGTGCGGTCTTGACTTCGGATTTGCCGATCTGAGCGAAGAAGCGCGGCCCGACATATCCGGCCAGGAGACCGATGATGACCATCACCACCAGAAGCTCCAGCAAGGTGAAGCCAAGGTTGTGCCGGTAGGTTCCGGGCTGCTCGGACGGGATGCGCTGCATGTGAGGGGGACGGTTTCGGCGTGATCGGAAGCGGCGAAGCTTAGGCGTGAAACGTTTCAGGCCTGTTAAGGCGCCGGCCTGCCGGGCAGCCCGATGTGGGCGCCTGGCAGACGATGTCCGGGCTTCACGTCGTGGGGCGCGGCACGAATCCAGAAACTCGATCACGCCAGCGCGCTCGCTGTCCGTCGATGGCACCTGAACGTAGCCGCAGCGTATTCATTGCTTGCGCCTTCGAAGAATGCAATCGGGGCCGCACCCATGGGTGCGGCCCCGCGATCAAGGTCTTGTCGGCATGCAAGCTCCGGTCACCTGCGGGGGCCGAAGCTTGCGGATGCCGGTCTCAGAGACTCAGCGGCGACGTCCCTCGCCGCGTTCGTCGCGATCGCCGCGTTCGTCACGATCGCCGCGTTCGTCACGATCGTCCTCGTCCTCGTGATCATCGTCGTGATCGCGATCGTCGTTGCGCGCCTTCGGAACGGACATCAGCACCAACTGGCCGCCTTCGACCATTTCCAGCGGATTGGCCTCGGGCGCGATGGCGCCGATGCTCTGCAGGCTGGACGCGTTGGCGTGATCCTGAACGACGAACAGCTCGTACTTCTTGCCGTCGTGCCGGTCGAGGATCTTGGTGATGTCGATGACGCCGGACGTCTCCTCGTCCTTCGTGTGCTTGCCCGCGGTGAAGTTGCCACCGACCACATCGCCGAAGAGCGCCGGATCGAACTTCGAAAGCAGCACGAGGCTGCCATCGGCCGGATTGAACTGCCACATCTTGCCGTTGTGCTCGGCGTTGCCCACGTCTTCCAGCAGGGTGAGGGTGCCATCCGAATTCACCGACATGTTGTCGAACATGCTGGGCTTGTCCACACCGACACCCCCCGCCATGGTCGCCGTGTCGAGCAGGACGTCGATCCTGCCGCCGGCCTCGACGTTGCGGATGTCGTCGAAGGTCAGGCGCCACAGGCGGGTGCCACCCTTCTGCGTGCCGCCCGCCAGGTCGGTCTTGTCGAGCTGGTCGGTGGTGACGAAGTAGAACTCGTTGGGCTTGCGCGGATTCCACGCACCATCTTCGGGGCGCGAGAACACGGTGGGCTTGTCGGCGAGCGTGAAGCGGCTGCCGGAAACGATCCCGGTGCGACGGGTGGCGGCATCGGCGATCTCGGAGGTGAGGCCGACGACATTGACGAACTTGATCACGCCGTTGGTCAGGCCGGCCTTGTCGACTTCGCTGCCGCGGTCCGTCTTGTTGCCGACATAGACGACGATCGAGTTGCCCATGATGCCGGAGCCGCCATCGTTCGTGCCGATGACGACCGTCTTGTCCTGCGGGAACGGGTTGGCCAGCAGGTTCTCCCAACCACCGACGGCATTGATCCCGCTACCGTTGGTGGCCGGATTGAACTTGCCGAGGATGTAGGACTTGCCCTTGTCGCGTCCGGTGGCGACATGCGCCAGCGCAAAGCCGTTGGCGCCACCTTCTTCGCCGTTCAGGAAGATGCGCGCATGGCTGCCTCGTCCGCTTTTCGGGTTGAAGAACGCGCGCGGATCGGCGAGGTCGGCCGAACAGAAGCGGTTGAAGGCGACGGGTGTGACGGACGGCTGGGTCTCGGAACGCTGGGCGGTCGCATCCCATGCGTAGACGCTCTTGATGAGATCGCCACCCGACATCACCTTCAGCGAACGCTTGTTGATGATCCATTCCGACACGAACGCGCCCTTGGCGCCATGCGCGCGCACGACGCCGCTGTTGTTGCCCAGCTCGTGGTTCATGAGCACGGTGAAGGTGCCATTGCCGTTGTCGTAGGCGCCGAGGCCGTCGGGAAGGCCGACCATTCGGTAACCGTTCCGCGCGGCATCACCGACGCTCATGACGGCCGTAAGGTCGACGTCTGCGGCGACCGGCAGGATGTACGAATCCTGCGAACTGCTGACGCCTTGTGCGGCGAATGCGGGCTGCATCAGGGTCGCCAGGGCGGCGGCCACGCTTGCTGCGATGACATTCATCTTCATGGAATTTTGGACTCCGGGGAGGTAGCGACGAGACCCGGCAAGTTCGCCGGGACCATGACTGGTCAGGTCTTCGACCGATCGACCGAGATCCCAGCCTGGTAACCCCGAAAGATAAGCAGTCGATGTTTCGCGAACATGAATCGCAGGGAATGTCGGGCGGTGCGCCGTCGAAAGACGCCTGTCATGATGCGGGCGTACGCTTTGGCAGGCTCATACGCCCGCACAGGGCGCGACCAACTTCCTCCCGATGCGAACAATCGATGCGCGTGCCCCCGTTTCTGCTGCCGCTGGCCTTCCTGAGCATTCCCCTGACCTGCAGTGCGAACGGTCTTTTCGGTTTCGTCGATGAGGCCGGCGTCGCCCATTTCAGCGATTTCGCCGCCGACCACCGTTACAGGCGGCTATCGGGTGCGGTACCGACCGCGACGGTCGGCGGCAGCAGGATCATCCGGGAAGGGCGTGCCCATCCGCCACGGATGGCCGGGCTGCGTGCGCAAGTCATGCGCATCGCCAGGGATCACGGTGTCGACCCGGCACTTTCCCTGGCCGTCGTCGAGGTCGAGAGCGCTGGCCGTGCCGATGCGCGCTCGCCAAAGGGCGCGCTCGGCTTGATGCAGTTGATGCCGGCGACGGCGCAGCGCTATGGCGTCGCCGATGCGCTCGACCCGGATGACAACCTGCGTGGGGGAATCCGCTACCTGCGCGACCTGCTGGTCCAGTTCGGCAGTGCCGAGCTGGCGGTCGCCGCCTACAACGCAGGCGAAGGGGCGGTGATGCGCCACGGATACGCCGTCCCACCGTTTGCCGAGACCCGTGCGTACGTGCCGCGTGTTCTGCGCCGCTACGCAGCGCTGCAGGGCGAGCACCTGGCGCAGCAAGCGGACTGAGGCCTGGCGGCGCGCCAGCCGGCGTGTCCACATCATCCGCACACCATTCCGGAGCGCGGAGGCGCAGCGGCGACGTCGTTCAGCGCCTGCGCGGCCCCAGCTTCTCCGCCGTATTGCGCAATGCGATCCACGAGCCACCCTGCGCCAGGTAGGCGTCGATCCATTCGGGCCGGGTCCCTTCGCCGGACCAGGTCATGTTGCGGTTTGCAGGATGCATGTAGCGGATTTCGGCGGGTTGCGGTGGCGGTGGCAGCGGCGCCGACTCCACCGCCGGTTGCGGCACCGGCTCCGGTTCGGGCTCCGGCCCGGGCTCGGGTGCGGGCTCGGGTGCGGGCTGGGGCAGCGGCTGCGGTGGGGGAGGAGGAGGGGCCGCGGCGGGCGCCTCCCTGTCGGCGATTGCGGACTTGATGGCCTGCAGCAGGGCCTCGAGTTCTTCGAGGGAGTACTCAAGCAGGGAAGGACTGACGCGGGATGGCATGGTGGTGTGATCAGAAGTGATCTGTAGCTGCGCATGGCGGACGGAATGCCGCCACGAACGTGGAAAAGCGAACGTGCGAAACCTGAAACGGCGTCCTGTCGTTCCAGGCGGAGGCAGGGCGGAGGGGCGTGGCGGTGAGCGGACGCGCGGGGAGTCGTTGCCGGCTTGACCGGGCTGGCTGGCACCGCCGTCTTGCGTCGTCGCCGCATTCTACCGCTGCCGTGCGCGCCATGGCTGCTTGCCCGTGGTCGGAGGCACCCGCGGGATGCGAGTGCCCATGCACCGTGCTGCGTCATGGACCGGGGCGCGGCCTCATAATGAGGCCCATGTCGAACGCAGGTGCGGGAGAAGACTCATGCGGGATCGAATTCGCGACGTCCGTTTGGCGGCATTCGTGCTGGCTGCCGTTGGCCCGGCAATCGGCACTTTGCCCGGATTGGCCCATGCACAGCGGCAGGCTGGCGCGACGCAGATAAGCATCGAATGCGGCGGCATCGGCGAGGATGAGGCGGCGAGGATGCGCGCGGAGGCGGGTTCGCATGCCCTGCTGATCCAGTTCGTGAGCATCGACGGCGGCTATCTGGCCGACGTGCATGCGCGCATCGACGATCCGCTGCGCGATCTACGCGCCGAGGCCGACTGCGGGCCGATCGGTCTGGTCGATGTGCCATCTGCCGGGCGTTACCGCGTCACTGCGACTTACGACGGCCGTGTGCAGGAGCAGTGGGTGAACCTGAAGCCCGCTGGAGGCGCTCGCATGGTGCTGCGCTGGCTGGAATGAGGCAGGCGGGCCGCGGCGAATGGGATCGGGTTCAGGTGCGGCTGCGCTCGACGCCGAACAGCCGCAGGATGTCCTGGAAGGCG
>JAFEFM010000532.1 GCA_018240585.1 Pseudomonadota bacterium | reverse complement strand
CCGCTCGCCGCGAACAGGATGCAAAGCGGGCCGAGAGTGCACGGCTCGCCGGCATGCTCAATGCCGATGCCGCACGTGCGTCCGCGGCCAGCGCCAAGGGCAACTTCGACAAGTACAAACTGGCCATCCAGCAGAAGGTGCGCGGCAACCTGTTGCGCCCGCCCGGCCTGAGCGGGAACCCGGAAGCTGTGTTCGAAGTCGATCAGCTTCCGTCGGGCGAAGTGCTGGCGATCCGCCTCAAGCGCTCGTCCGGCATCCCGGCGCTGGACGACGCAATCGAACGCTCGATCCGCCGCTCCAGCCCCTTGCCGCTGCCTGAGCAGCGCGACTTGTTCCAGCGCACGCTGGAACTGCGCTTCCGGCCGCTCGAGGATTAAAGCCAACCCCCGGATTTGATGGATATAATTCGATGCTTCGCGCCAACGCCGTCACGCAGATGCTCGCCGCCTTCCGCTTCTTGATCCTTGCCGTCCTCACCGCCCTGTCGCTGAACGCCAGCGCCCAACTGTCGATCGAGATCGTCGGTGCCGGCGCCTCGCGCTACCCGGTGGTCATCCCCATCTTCGAGAACGAGGGCCAGTTGCCGCGCGGCGTCACCGATGTGGTGCGCGCCGACCTCGAGCGCAGCGGCCTCTTCAGCCTCATCAACATCGGCCCGCAGGCATTGCCGGAATCGGTGACACCCGATCTGGCCGGCATCCGCAGCCGCGGCGCCGACGCGGTGCTGACCGGCAGCCTCGTGCCGCAAAGCGACGGCCGCTACCAGGTGCGCTTCCGCCTGTTCGACACGCAGAAGCAGACGGAACTGGGCGCGATGGCGCTGCCCATGGCCCCGGCGCAGAACCGGGCCATCGGCCACCGCATCGCCGACTTCGTCTACGAGAAGCTGACCGGCCAGCCGGGCTACTTCTCCACCCGCATCGCCTACGTGGTCAAGAGCGGGTCCAATTACGAACTGCAGGTCGCCGACGCCGACGGCATGAACGCCGCCACCGCGCTGCGCTCGCGCGAGCCGATCATCTCGCCGGCGTGGTCGCCCGACGGCCAGCGTCTGGCCTATGTGTCGTTCGAGCAGAAGAAGCCGATCGTCTATGTGCACATGCTCGCCACCGGCCAGCGCCGCGTGGTCGCCAACTTCAAGGGCTCCAACTCGGCACCGGCGTGGTCGCCCGACGGCAGCCAGCTCGCGGTGGTGCTGACCAAGGACGGCCTGTCGCAACTCTATGCGATCAACGCCGACGGCTCCGGCGTTCGCCGCCTGGCCAGTTCGTCGGGCATCGACACCGAGCCCGCGTGGGCTGCCGACGGCAACATCTACTTCACTTCCGACCGCGGCGGCAGCCCGCAGATCTACCGCGTGTCCTCCGCCGGCGGCAGCGCACAGCGCGTCACCTTCGACGGCAGCTACAACGTGACCCCGCGCCCCTCGCCCGATGGTCGCCAGCTCGCCTTCATCACCCGCAACAACGGTCGCTTCCAGGTCGCCATCCAGGACCTCGCCTCGAAGCAGACCACGATCCTCACCGATTCGGCTCGTGACGAATCCCCCAGTTTCGCGCCCAACGGACGCATGATCCTCTACGCCACCGAAAGCGGCGGACGAGGCGTGCTGGCCGCCGTGTCGTCGGACGGGCGGGTGAAACAGCGCCTGACGGTGCAGGCCGCCGACGTTCGCGAGCCCGCCTGGGGCCCGCAGGCCCGGTAATCCAAGCTGTGTCCCTCCCTGTATCACCCAAAACAAACTGGAGTTCTACATCCATGAAAAAGCTCGCTCTGCCCATCCTGCTGTCTGCCTTGCTGGCGGCCTGCTCCAGCACCGGCCCGGAAGCCACTGGCGCCAAGGTCGAAGACCGCACCGGCGGTGCCGGCAGCGGTGTCGCCACGGTGAATGCCGGCAGCACCTCCGGCGTGCGCATCCCGGCGCTGGTCGACCCCAACAACATCCTGTCCAAGCGCAGCGTCTTCTTCGACTTCGACAGCTTCGTCATCAAGGCTGAAGCCAAGCCGCTGATCGAAGCCCACGCCCGCTTCCTGGTGCAGAACCCGAACGAAACGATGCGCATCCAGGGCAACACCGACGAGCGCGGCAGCCGCGAATACAACCTGGCGCTGGGCCAGAAGCGCGCCGACGCGGTCAAGCAGGCTCTCATGCTGCTGGGCGCCAAGGAGTCGCAGATCGAGTCCGTCAGCCTCGGCGAGGAGAAGCCGCGCTGCGAGGAAGCGACCGAAGCGTGCTACGCGCAGAACCGTCGCGGCGACATCCTCTACTCCGCCGCAGGCGACTACTGAGATGAAGCGCTTCCTGCCGCTGGCAGCGCTGATCGCGATGTCATCGACCGGACCCGCCCAGGCGGGTCTGTTCGATGACACCGAGGCCCGCCGCCAGATCATGGACATGCGCCAGGAACTCGAGGGCCGCATCGACACCACGAGCCGCGGCCAGATCGAGCTCGCCAACCAGAACGAACAGTTGCGTGCGGAGATCGCCCGCCTGCGCGGCCAGCTCGAGGTGTTGACGAACGAGGTCGAGAACCTCGGCGCCCGCCAGCGCGACTTCTATGTCGACCTCGACACGCGTCTGCGCAAGCTCGAATCGTCACCGAATGGCGCGTCGGCCCCCCAGCCTGGCAGCCCGGCAGTCGGTTCGCCGGCAGGAAGCGCCCCCGCGAACACCGCATCCCCCGATACCGGCGCGGAATCCACCGATTACGAAGCCGCGCTGAACCTGCTCAAGCAGGGCAAGAACAAGGAAGCACTCGGCGCATTCGAGAGCTTCATCACCCGCTACCCGGCCGGAAACTTCGCGCCCGGCGCCCACTTCTGGGCCGGCAACGCCGCGCTGCAGTCGAAGGATGTCGCCGCCGCCAGCAAGCACTTCAACTTCGTGCTCAACAAGTGGCCGAACGACACGACCGCGCCCGATGCGATGCTGGGTCTGGCCAACAGCCAGCAGGCCATGGGCGACGCGAAGACGGCGCAGCGCACGCTGCAGCAACTGGTGGATCGTTTTCCGCAGAGCAACGCGGCCAAGATCGCCAAGCAGCGCCTGGGCGCGCGTTGACCGCATGAGCGAAACCACCGCGACGGCAGCCGTCGCCTCCTCCGCCGACAGCGCGCGCGCCGACGCCAGGCTGCGCATCACCGAGATATTTGCGTCGCTGCAGGGCGAGTCGACGCGCGTGGGCCTGCCCACCGTCTTCGTGCGCCTGACCGGTTGCCCTTTGCGCTGCACCTGGTGCGACACGGCCTACGCCTTCCAGGGCGGAGAGGCGCGCACGCTGGAATCCGTGCTGGCAGACGTCGCACGCCATGGCCTGCACTACGTGTGCGTCACCGGCGGCGAACCGTTGTCGCAGAAGAGCTGCCTGCCGCTGCTGACGGCACTGTGCGATGCAGGCCATTCGGTTTCGCTCGAGACCAGCGGCGCACTCGACATCGGCGCCGTCGATCCGCGCGTGTCGCGCATCATGGACCTCAAGGCGCCGGGCTCGGGCGAGGTCGGAAAGAATCGCTACGCCAACATCGCGCTGCTGAACGAACACGACGAGGTCAAGATCGTGCTCGCCGACGAGGCCGACTATGAGTGGGCGAAGCAGCAGATCGCCGAGCACGACCTCGCCCGCCGCTGCACCGTGCTGCTGTCGCCGGTCGCGGGGGCGCTGGAACCGGCGACGCTCGCCGAATGGATCGTGCGCGACCGCCTGCCGGTGCGCTTCCAGTTGCAGTTGCACAAGATCCTCTGGAATGACGCCCGCGGGCGCTGAGCCGCCCTGGCCGTGCGCGGGGCAACGCAATCGCAAGGTTTTGCCATGAACACGCAATCTCTAACCCGACGCGCCGTCGTGCTGCTGTCGGGCGGACTCGACTCCGCCACCTGCCTCGCCATCGCGCGCGACATGGGTTTCGAGACCTATGCGCTGTCGGTGGCCTACGGCCAGCGCCACGCGGCGGAACTTGCCGCCTCGCAACGCGTGGCCCGCGCGCTGGGCGCCAGCGCGCACCGCACCGCCAGTGTCGATCTCGGCCAGTTCGGAGGATCCGCGCTCACCGACGCCTCCATCGCCGTTCCCGAGGACGCGCCCGGCGGCGGCATTCCGGTCACCTATGTGCCGGCACGCAACACGGTTATGCTGTCGATCGCGCTGGCCTGGGCCGAGGTGCTGGGCGCGCAAGACATCTTCGTCGGCGTCAATGCGGTGGACTATTCCGGCTATCCCGACTGCCGCCCCGCCTTCATCGAGGCCTTCGAGAACATGGCCAACCTCGGCACCAGGATCGGCGTCGAGGGCACCCGCATCCGCATCCATGCGCCGCTGATCGATCTGTCCAAGGCCGAGATCATCCGCCGCGGCATGGCGCTGGGCGTCGATTACGCGCTCACCGTCACCTGCTACCAGGCCGACGACGAGGGTCGTGCCTGCGGACGTTGCGAGGCTTGCCGGCTGCGCGCCGCGGGCTTCGCCGCGGCCGGCGTGCCCGACCCCACCGCCTACCAGTAAGGCGCGCCGCACCGGCGCCCTGCCACCCCGAGCGAGATCCGCATGGCGGAAATCCAGTCCATCACCAGCACCGTCGTGTGGGCCGCATTCGCCATCGGCACGGTGTTCGGCTTCGTCGGCAGCCGCACCCGCTTCTGCACCATGGGCGCGATCTCCGATGTCGTGCTCATGGGCGACTGGAGCCGCATGCGGATGTGGATGCTGGCCATCGCCACCGCCATCGTCGGCACCACTGCGCTGCAGCTTGCCGGCCTGCTCGAGGCGTCGAAGACGATCTACGCCGGCAGCCGCCTGTTGTGGCTGTCGCATCTCGTCGGCGGTGCCGCTTTCGGCGCCGGCATGACGCTCGCTTCCGGCTGCGGCGCACGCACGCTGATCCGCATCGGCGGCGGCAACCTCAAGTCGCTGGTCGTCTTCGCGTTCTTCGCCATCGGCGCACTGATGACGCTGCGCGGACTGTTCGCCGTCGGCCGCGTCCGCTTCCTGGAACCGGTGGCGGTCGCGCTGCCGCACGCACAGACTCTTCCGGCCTTCCTCGCCGACGCAGGCCTCCCCGGCGGCACGGCGCTGATGCTTGCCTGCGGCGCTCTCGCCTTGCCGCTGCTCGCCTTCGTCTTGCATCGGCGCGATGGCTGGCGCGCGGACGTGCTGCTCGGCGGCCTCGTCACCGGCGCGCTGGTGGTCGCCGGCTGGTACGTCACCGGCCACCTCGGCCACCTGGCCGAGCATCCCGACACGCTGGAAGAAGCATTCCTCGCCACCAACAGCAATCGCGCCGAGTCGTTGACCTTCGTTGCGCCGCTGGCCTACACGCTCGACCTGCTGACGATGTGGAGCGATACCAGCCGCGTCCTCACCTTCGGCATCGCCAGCGCGCTCGGCGTGATCGTGGGCGCGGCGGTCGACGCCATCGGCCGACGCACTTTCCGCCTCGAATGCTTCCGCGACAGCGGCGACCTCGTCCGCCACATTGCCGGCGCGCTGCTGATGGGCTTCGGCGGCGTCACCGCGCTCGGCTGCACCATCGGCCAGGGCATCAGCGGCCTGTCCACGCTGGCACTCGGCTCCATGCTCACCACCGCCGCCATCGTCATCGGCGCGGTCGCCACGATGAAGCTTCAGTACCGCCTGATGTCGGCGGCCGCCTGAGGACGCACCTGCCAACGCCGGCTCGAAGATTCCGCTGTGTCGCGGCTTTTTGGGGTTCTTGACACATCGACAGACGGCCAACTAGAATTCGGCCTCGTTTTTGGGTCGTTAGCTCAGCTGGTAGAGCAGCGGACTTTTAATCCGTTGGTCGCAGGTTCGAATCCCGCACGACCTACCAAGTTTCAGGCAGGAAGCCAGCCCTTCGGGGTTGGCTTTTTGTTTTTTGCGGCTCACGTCCAGGCGATCGACCGCAGTTCGCCTCGGCACATCGACACGCCCGCCCCGCCTGCCGGCTGCGCCGATCAATCCGCAATCTGCGCTCGAGGTGTTCGCCATCACGCGCCAAGGCTTAAAATCTCGATAGATCGCCGACATGGAGCGGCGCACGAATAGCCGGAGACAGCATCATGAGCGCACGCTCGTTCAGGGTTTCGATCGCGAACACCGGGGAGGAGTACGTGTGCTCCGAGGACGACAATCTCCTGAAGGGCATGGAGCAGTTGTCGCGCAAGGGCATTCCGGTCGGCTGCCGCGGCGGCGGCTGCGGCGTGTGCAAGATCCAGATCGAGTCCGGCACCTACCGCACCATCAAGATGAGCCGCTCTTACGTCACGCACGAGGAGGAGGCAAGCGGAGTCGTGCTCGCCTGCCGTGTGTTCCCGCAGAGCGACATCACGCTCAGCGTACTCGGCAAGATGGTGAAGAAGTTCGAGCTCTACGCCGTGCCTGCCCAGCGCACGAGCGCCGTGCCCGCTCCTGCCCCGGCGCTGTCGACCGAGACGGCCTCACCGGCGACAGATGGACAAGATGCGCCATAAAACGTATCATGTAAGGCAAAGTAGTGCGAGATGTGGTTCCGGAACAGGCATTCCGGATCAGCCGCACCTGCGTTCCGTGCCACAGCGGATACGCGCACAAGAACATCCAAGGAGATAGCCGGGCTTCGCTCCGGCTATTTTGTTTTGGAATGCCAGGCCCTCGCTGTGGCCCTGGCCCGTACCGGTCCGCCGGCATCCGCCCGCGACCGGCCGTCATGCGACGCGCCTACCCTGATCCGTGCGCCTCGCTCGTGGCTGCCGCCTTTTTCGTGCAGCCGCGCCATCGCAGCGTTCAATCGCCCGGCCCGCCGATTACCGCGCCGATCCGGCCAGAACACGCCCGACGCCAACCGCGGCGGACCGTGGCTGGACCACAACCTGTCCTGGCGGAAACAGGTCAGCCCGGCACCCGCCGCACTCCGGTGCGGCCCGGGCACAATGACAAGGAGCCCGAACATGGCCAAGGAAGAACTCATCGAAATGCATGGCGCCGTCACCGAAGTGCTGCCGGACGGCCGCTACCGCGTCACCCTCGACAACGGTCACAACCTGATCGCCTACGCTGGCGGCAAGCTCAAGAAGAACCACATCCGCATCATCGCCGGCGACAATGTGTCACTCGAGATGTCGCCCTACGATCTGACCAAGGGCCGCATCACCTTCCGCCACCTGCCGGGGCGCCCGGCGAGCGCCGCGTCGGCACCGGTGCATCAGCGACGCCGCTGACGGCCCCGCAGGGCGAAAGGCCCCGGGGGCGCAGGCGGCAGCGCTCCCCTCATGGACGAAGATCACGACATGACTGCCACCCGCCCTCAGCGCCCGCGCCTGCCTGCCGGAATCTGGGCGCTGGGCTTCGTCTCCATGCTGATGGACATCTCTTCGGAGATGATCCATGCGCTGCTCCCGGTGTATCTGGTCACCACCCTCGGCGCGTCGACCCTGATCGTCGGCGTCATCGAAGGCGTGGCCGAAGCCACCGCCTCCATCACCAAGGTCTTTTCCGGCGCGCTGTCTGACCGGCTCGGGCGGCGCAAGCTGCTCGCGGCACTCGGCTACGGCCTGGCCGCCTGTACCAAGCCGGTGTTCCCCCTCGCCGGTTCGGTCGGCTGGGTGGTTGCGGCGCGCTTCATCGACCGCATCGGCAAGGGCATCCGCGGCGCGCCACGTGACGCACTGATCGCCGATCTCGCGCCGCCGGCACTGCGCGGCGCCGCGTTCGGCCTGCGCCAGTCGCTCGACACGGTCGGTGCATTCATCGGCCCGCTGGTGGCGATGGGGCTGATGGCGTGGAGCGGCGGCGACATTCCCCTCGTTTTCTGGGTCGCGGTGCTGCCCGCCTTCGGCGCCTTCGCCCTGATCGTGTTCGCGGTGCACGACGTCCCGCGGCCGGCAGGCGTGCCGCACGTCCGCCAGCCGCTGTCGCGCTCGGAGCTGGCGCGGCTGCCTTCCGCCTACTGGGCCGTCGTCGCGGTATCGGCCGTATTCACGCTGGCACGCTTCAGCGAGGCTTTCCTGGTGCTGCGCGCGCAGGAACTCGGCGTGGCGCTGGCTTGGATCCCCGCGGTGCTGGTGGCGATGAACCTGGTCTATTCGCTGTCGTCCTATCCGGTGGGCGTGCTCGCCGACCGCCTCGACCGTGGCCTGCTGCTCGGCCTCGGGTTCGCCCTGCTGGTCGCGGCCGATCTCGCCCTCGCCTGGGTGGATGGGCTCGCCGGACTGGCGCTGGGCGTCGCGCTGTGGGGCCTGCACATGGGCATGACGCAGGGGCTGCTCGCCACCCTGGTGGCCGACACCGCGCCGGTGACACTGCGCGGAACCGCCTTCGGCCTGTTCAATCTCGTCGGCGGCCTGGCCCTGTTGGCAGCGAGCGTGCTCGCCGGCGCGCTGTGGGACGCCCTCGGCTCGCAGGCGACCTTCCTCTCCGGCGCGCTGCTGGCAGGCGTGGCGCTGGCCGGTTTGCTCGTGTTGCGCCTGCGGTGGGTCCGGCGCTGACCTGCGCGCCCGGCAGCCCGCAACAGGCTGCGACAGGGCTGGACCATCGGACACCGGCTGGCGGAAAATCGAGATTCCCTCATGTTTCACCGGAGCACGCATCCCATGACTTACCCGAACACCCAGTTGCTGATCGATGGCCAATGGCAGGACGCCGCGGACGGCCGCACCCTGCCGGTGCATAACCCGGCCACGGGCACCGAGATCGGCCGCGTCGCCCATGCCGGCATCGCCGACCTCGACCGCGCGCTGGCTGCCGCACAGAAGGGCTTCGAGACCTGGCGCGACGTGCCGGCGCTGGAGCGGCAGAAAATCCTGCGCCGCGCCGCCGGCCTGATGCGCGAGCGCGCCGACACCATTGCCGCGCTGCTCACCCAGGAACAGGGCAAGCCGCTGGTCGAGGCGCGCATCGAGACGCTGGCCGCCGCCGACATCATCGACTGGTTCGCCGACGAGGGCATGCGCGTGTATGGCCGCATCGTGCCGGCGCGCAACCTCACGACCCGTCAGATGGTGCTGAAGGATCCGGTCGGCCCGGTCGCCGCCTTCACGCCGTGGAACTTCCCGATCAACCAGGTGGTGCGCAAGGCCTCCGCCGCGCTCGCTTCCGGCTGCTCGATCCTGGTCAAGGCGGCGGAGGAGACGCCGGCGTCGCCGGCCGCGCTGATCCGCGCCTTCGTCGATGCAGGCGTGCCGGCCGGCGCCGTGGGCCTGGTGTTCGGCAGCCCGGCGGAGATCTCGTCCTACCTGATTCCGCATCCGGTGATCCGCAAGGTCACCTTCACCGGCTCCACCGCGGTGGGCAAGCAGCTCGCGGCGATGGCCGGCCAGCACATGAAGCGGGTGACGATGGAGCTCGGCGGTCATGCGCCGGTGATCGTGTGCGAAGACGCCGACGTCGAACTGGCGGTGAAGGCGGCTGGCGCGGCGAAGTTCCGCAACGCCGGCCAGGTGTGCATCGCGCCCACCCGCTTCCTGGTGCACGAGAGCGTGCATGACGAGTTCGCCGCCGCGCTCGCCGGCCACGCAGCCTCGCTGAAAGTGGGCGATGGGCTGGCCGCCGGCACGCAGATGGGGCCGCTGGCCAACCCGCGCCGCGTCAGCGCGATGGCCGAGTTCCTGCAGGACGCGGTGCAGCGCGGCGCCACCGTCGCGGCCGGCGGCGAACGCCTGGGCAGCGCGGGCAACTTTTTCGCGCCGACGGTGCTGACCGACGTGCCGCTCGACGCCAGGGTGTTCAACGACGAGCCGTTCGGCCCGGTCGCCGCGGTGCGCCGCTTCAGCACCATGGACGAGGCCATCGCCGAAGCCAACCGCCTGTCCTACGGCCTGGCGGGCTACGCCTACACGCGCTCGCTGAAGCACGCGCATCTGCTGTCGCAGCGCGTGGAAGTCGGCATGCTGTGGATCAACCAGCCCGCGCTGCCCTCGGCAGAGATGCCTTTCGGCGGCGTGAAGGATTCGGGCTACGGCAGCGAAGGCGGCCCGGAAGCGCTCGAGGCCTACCTCAACACGCGCGCGATCTCGATCGCCAACGTCTGAGCGGGCACAGCGGCGATTCCCCGCCCCTGCGGGGATCGCCGCCCCCCGCTCTCACTCCGCAGCGCACAGCCACGCCTGCTGCGTGAATTCGGCCGACGTCAGCGGGCGGCTGCACAGATAGCCCTGATACGCCGCGCACCCCAGCGCACGCAGCATGTCGCGCTGGGCCTCGGTCTCGACGCCTTCGGCCACGGTCGAAAAGCCCAGGCTGTTCGCCATGGCGATCGTCGCGGTGACGATCGCGCGGTCGTTGGCGTCCTGCGGCAATCCGCGCACGAAGCTCTGGTCGATCTTGAGCTTGTCGAGCGGCAGGCGCTTCAGATAAGCGAGCGACGAGTAGCCGGTACCGAAGTCGTCCACCGCCACGCCGACCCCCAGGCTGCGCAGTGCCTCGAGCGTCTGCACCGCCTGCTCCACGCCCTCCATCAGCGCCGACTCGGTGATCTCGATCTCGAGGTAGCGCGCCGGCAAACCCGTCGTCGCCAGAACGTCGGCCACTTCGCCGACGAGCCCCGCCTGACGGAAATGCAGCGTGGACAGGTTCACCGATACGCCGCCGAAATTCAGCCCGGCATCGACCCAGGTCCTTGCCTGGCGACAGGCCTCGCGCAGCACCCAGTCACCGATCGGCACGACGAGCCCGGCCTCTTCCGCCAGCGGAATGAAGCGCGCCGGCGGCACCATGTCCTCGTCGGGCGGCTGCCACCGCAACAGCGCCTCGGCACGAACCGGCTGCCCGGGCTGCAGGCTGACCAGGGGCTGGTAGTGCAGCATCAGCTCACCGCGCTCGAGGGCGCGCCGCAGGCGCATCTCGAGCTGCAGGTGCTCATTGACGCGGCGGGTGAGCGCCGCGGAATGGAAACAGAACGTGCCGCGCCCCGTCTCCTTGGCCTGGTAGAGCGCCACGTCCGCATGCTGGTTGAGCTCGGTGACGGTCTCGCCGTCGTCCGGGTAGAGCGCCACGCCGACGCTGGCGCTGACGATCACTTCCTGCCCGCGCGACAGCACGAAGGGCTGCTGCACCAGACGGATCAGCTTCTGCGCGACGCTCGCCGCGACGTCGGCCGACTGCAGGCTCTCCAGCACCACGACGAATTCGTCGCCCCCCGCGCGCGCCAGGGTGTCCTCGTTGCGCAGCCCGCCGCGCAGGCGCACCGCGATCGCCCGCAGCAATTCGTCACCCGCGGGGTGGCCGAAGCTGTCATTGACATTCTTGAAGCGGTCGAGGTCGACGAACAGGACGGCTGCGCGGTCGTGATGGCGTCGCGCCTGCTCGATGGCGTGCTCCAGGCGGGATTGCAGCAGCAGACGATTGGGCAGGTCGGTCAGCGGATCGTAGTGCGACAGGCGCTCGAGCTGCTGCTCCGAGCGCCTGAGCTGGGTGAGGTCGGTCATCACGCCCACATAATGCGTGGCCTCGCCGCGCTCGTCGCGCACAGTGCCGATGCTCAGCCATTGCGGATAGATCTCGCCGTTCTTGCGCCGGTTCCAGACCTCGCCCTGCCAGAATCCGAGCGTCTTCAGGCTCTCCCACATCGACTGATAGAACTGACGGCCGTGGCGACCCGACTTCACGAAACTCGGATTGCGGCCCAATGCCTCATCCCGGGCGTAGCCGGTAATCTCGCTGTAGGCCGGGTTGACCGCGACGATGCGCGGCTCCAGTGTCGTGATGATGACGCCGTCGCGCGTGCTCTCGAACACCGCCGACGACTGCCGCAGGGCGGTCTCCGCACGCACCTTCTGCACTGCCAGGCCGGTGATGCGGGCGAACTCCTGCACAAGCTCGAGTTCCTCGCCTTCCGGCGCGCGTGGTTCGGAGAAATACGCGGCAAAAGTGCCGAGCACGCTCCCGTCGGCATCCTTGAACGGCACCGACCAGCACGCGCGCAGGCCGGCCTCGCGCGCGATCGCGCGGTATCGTTCCCAGTAGGGATGGGTCTGCACGTCCTCGACGACCACCATCTCGCCGAGCGCCGCGGCCGTGCCACAGGACCCCTGGCCCTCGCCGATCTCCAGCCCCTGCACCGCCGCGTTGTAGAACGCCGGCAGGCTGGGCGCCGCCGCGACATCGAGGCGGCGCGTCTTGCCGTCGAGCAGCAGCACCGATACATGCATCTGCGGCGCGATCGACTCCAGCGCCAGCGCCACACCCTGCAGGATCTCGCCCAGCGGCCGCGCCGCGACCACCTGGTCGAGCATGTCGGCGCGCGCGGCGCGCAGCAGCTCGTGCTGCTTGTGCAGCGTGATGTCGGTCCATGAACCGACCGCCTCCCATGGCCGCCCGCCCGGCGCACGCAACAGATGCAGTTCATCGTCGAGCCAGATCGTGCGCCCGTCCTTGCACCGGAAGCGGTACTCGTGGCGCAGCACGCCAGTCTGGAACAGCCGGCGCTGCCAGTCCGCACGAACCTCGCTGTCGCGCGGATCGACCTGAGCCTGCCACCAGCCCGGCGCTTGCGCTTCCTGCACCGAAAAGCCGGTGAGACGGGTGATGTTCTCGCTGACCCATACGGAGACCACGCTGTCACCGTCGAACCTGAGCCCGTAGAGGATGGACGGACTCGCCATCACCAGCCGTGACAGCCGCTCGCCTGTGGCGCGCAATTCGCCCCCCTCGCGGACGAGGGCGATGTGCCGCTGCATCTTGAGCAGCATGGCCGGGATCTGCTCCAGCTCGCCTTCACCCCTCACCAGGTAATCATCCGCACCCGCCTCCAGCGCCGCCATGGCCGCCTGCTGGTCGCCCGCATCGGTGAGCGCCACGATGGCGAGCGGACGCGACCTGGCCCGCAATTCGGTGACGAGTGCCAGGCCGGCCCCCGCGGGCAGGCGAAGGCTCACCAGCACGAGATCGGGCGCGTATGCGCCATCGAGACAACGCCCTGCCTGCTCCAGGGTCGGCACCCGCACGAAGTCGAGCGTGCTCGCGAGTCCCGCTGTGTGCTGCGCCAGCGCGCGCCCGATGCGATCGGCTTCGGCAGGACAGTCCTCGACGCACAGCACGCGCATGACGGCCTCCATCATCATTCGGCAAATGTCCTCAGGTCGGGCTCCCCACAGCGGGCAAGGATCTGCCCGCGCACGGCATCGCGCAAGGCGACGGCCGCCGCCCAGTCCGCGCCCTGCGCCTGCAGCGGTGGCGCAATGTGCAGCACGACCGGCGCCCGCTGCGGCCGCCAGGTTTCGTCCGGCAGGATGGCGCGGGTGCCGCGGATCGCCACCGGTACCACCGCGAGCCCCGCCTGCGCCGCGGTCAGGAAGGCGCCGAGGCGAAACTCGCGCAGGCCTGCGCGCCGGGTGAAGGTGCCCTCGGGAAAGAAGAACAGCGACTCGCCGGCCGCCGCGCGCGCGGCCAGCTCACGCGCTGCGTCCACGCTGTCGGGCAGCGAGAAGCGTTCGACGAAGGCGGCCCCCAGTCCGCGCAGGAAGGGGCCGGCGATCGGGTTCGCGCTCAGTTCGCGCTTGGCGACGAAGACGAAAGGGCGCGCCAGCGCGGCGACCGCCACCAGGCCATCCACATAGCTCGCGTGGTTCGCCGCCAGCACGCAAGGCGCATGTGCCGGCAGGTTCTCCGCCCCGGTGACCTCCAGCCGCACGCCGATCAGCCGCGCATAGATGCGCGCCGCCCGGCGCGCAATGCGCCAGCCCGGCTCGGGCCGCTGCAGTGCCGACACCGCCAGCCACGCCGGCGGCGCCAGCACCAGCAACATCGCCCACGCCCAGGCGGCCCAGGCCATTGCGCCGCCCTGCGCCACCAGACGCCGGCCTTGAGCCGCGATGCCGGCGGCCGCCAAGCGCAGCATCTGCATGCGCACCCCATGCCGGCTGCCGAGCGCGCCGGCGAGATACAGGTCGCGCGTGGCGGCGCGGCGGATCTTGCCACTGGAGGTTTTCAGCACGCTGTGCGGCGGCGCCAACAGGACGTCATCCAGCGGCAGCCCGAGGCGCTCGAGCGCCAGCGCTTCCACCGCGCGCACCAGCTCGCCGCGCGCGGCAGCCCGATCCTCGCGCGTCTCGACCACCGCCACCAGGCGCTCGCTCGCCGTCGCCAGGTCGATCGCACCGAACACGGCAACGCAGCCGCGGCGCACGCCCGGCAGGGCGCCAATGGCTTCTTCGAGCTCGTAAGGGTAGAGGTTGCGCCCACCGCGGATGATCATGTCCTTGACGCGGCCGGTGACGAACAGCTCGCCGTCGGCGAGGTAACCAAGGTCGCCGGTATCGCGCCAGTCGCCGTCGAACAGGCGCGCGGTCTCCTCCGCATTGCGGTAGTAGCCCGCCGTGGCCGACGGTCCCTGGAACTCGATGCGCCCCACCTGCCGCTCGGGCAGCGCCGTGCCCGACGCGTCGACGATGCGCAGCACATGCCCGGGCAAGGGCCGGCCGCTGCCGACGAAACGGATGGCGTCCTCCTCTGCCGCCGGCAGCGCCCGGCCGCGGCGCAGGAAGGCGTCGCGCTGCACCCGGTCGATCAGCGGGCCACGGCCGAGCACCGGGACAGTGAGGCCGACGGCGTTTTCCGCCAGGCCATAGAGCGGCGTCATCGCCTCGCGCCGGAAGCCCGCCGGCGCCAAATGGGCGCAGAAGCGCGCCAGCGTGTCGGGGCTCACCGGCTCCGCACCATTGACGGCGAGCCGCCAGCACGACAGGTCCAGCCCGTCGAGATCGGCCACGGCGACATGGCGCACCACCAGCTCGAAAGCGAAATTGGGGGCGGCAGTGACCGTGCCGCGGTAGCGATGGATGGCGCGCAGCCAGTCGGCCGGGCGCGCGAGGAAGTCCAGCGGCGACATCAGCACCAGCGGGTTGCCGTTGTACAGGCTGCCCAGCCAAGTGCCGATGAGGCCCATGTCGTGGTAGAGCGGCAGCCAGCTCACGCACACGTCGTCCTGCGTCAACTCGATCGCGCCGCTCCAGGCGCGGATGTTGGCGAGCAGGTTGGCGTGGGTGAGCATCACGCCCTTGGGGTTGCCGGTGCTGCCGGAGGTGTATTGCAGCAGCGCGAGCTCGCCTGCGACCGGGCTCGCCGTCGATGCGGGTTCGGCGGTCTGCAGAGATTGCGGCGTGACGACATGGCGCAGCGTCGGCACCTGCGCGCGCAGCACCCGCGCCAGCAGGCGCGCCTCCTCCACCGTCACCAGCACCGGCGCGGCACAGCTTGCGAGGATGCCGGCCTGGCGGCGCAGATGATCTTCCAGTTGCGACGGCCGCGTCGGCGGATACATCGGCACCGGCACGCCGCCCGCCAGCAGCGCGCCGTAGAAGCTGGTGAAGAACTCCATGCCGGTCGGCAGCATGATCGCCACCGCGTCGCCGGGCTGCACCCCGGCCTCGCGCAGGCCCGCGGCCGTGCGCAGGCCGGCTTCCAGCAGTTCGCCATAGCTCAGCGTCGCGACTTCGGCGTCGTCGTGCAGCAGGCGAACATGCACGCGCCGCGGCCAGCGCCGCGCATGCCACTGCAGCACCTCGACCAGCGTTGCAGCCGTGGCCGGGGCATCGACATGCTCGCCCGGGGGCGCCGCCATGACGCGTGCGAGGTTCGCAACGGCAGCGCCGGGATGCGCCTCGCGCAAGGCCTGTGCGAGCATGCGCGGCGTCTCGGCGCGCGCCAGCGTGTCGGACGGCAGCCTGACCCCGGCGCCGCGCTCGATGCGAGCGAGGAGCTCGACGCGCGCCAGGCTGTCGAGCCCGAGGTCGCGCTCGAGATGGCTGTCCAGTTCCACCACCGCCGCGCGGCCGGCGCGCAACTCCGCGAACAGGTCGCCGACAAGGCGCAGCACCTGCGCATCGATGCCGTCGGGGCGTTCCGCGTTCATGGCCGGCGGCTCAGCCCTTGGGCAGGCGGCCCATCAGGTAGAACTCGTCATTCGGCGCGATGCTGGCGAAATTGACGATGCGGTTGCTCATGCCGAAGAAGGCGGCGATGGCGCCGATGTCCCAGATGGCGTCGTCGTCGAAGCCATGCGCACGCAGCGCGGCGTGATCCTCGTCGCCGATTTCCTGCGCGCGCAGTGCCACCTTCATCGCGTAGTCGAGCATCGCGCGCTGGCGCGGCGTGATCTCCGCCTTGCGGTGGTTGGTGGCGAGCTGATCCGCCAGGCGCGGGTTCTTCGCACGGATGCGCAGGATGGCGCCGTGCGCCACCACGCAGTACAGGCAGTTGTTGGCGCCCGAGGTGGCGACCACGATCATCTCGCGCTCCGCCTTGGTGAGGCCGACGTCCTTTTCCATCAAGGCGTCGTGATAGTCGAAGAAGGCGCGGAACTCGGCCGGCCGGTGCGCGAGGGCGAGGAAGATGTTGGGCACGAAGCCCGCCTTTTCCTGCACGGCGAGGATGCGCTCGCGCATGTCCTGCGGCAGCGAGTCGAGGGCAGGCAGGGCAAAGCGGCTGATGGCGCGCTCGGTCATGAAGGTCTCCTTTGGTTGTCGTGAGGGCAGCCCGCAAACGGACCGTGCTGCCCGAATACACCATTTTGAGGCGTTCCATGCAATCGCCGCGCCAGCCGCGAAACATTCGCATGGGCTGCGCCACGCCGGCACAGGAGGATTTAGACTGATGCGGCCCCTGTGGAACCTCACCCCCGCGAGACGCGCATGAAGACCATCCCCCAGTCCGACATCGACAGCCTGCTCCCCTCCAAGCCCATGGGCCGCCGCAGCTTCGTCGCCACCATCGTCGCCGCCGGTTTCGCGCTGGCCGTGCAGCCGGTGCAGGCGCAGACGGTCATCACCACCGACAGCGAAGGGCTGGAGGTGGGCGACGCGGCAATTGCGGTCGCAGGCGGCAACCTGCCGGTGTATTTCGCGCGGCCCGCAAGCGGCGCGCGGCTGCCGACCGTACTCGTGGTGCAGGAAATCTTCGGCGTGCACGAGCACATCCGCGACATCTGCCGGCGCCTGGCGAAGGTCGGCTACCTGGCGATCGCGCCGGAGCTGTATTTCCGTGTCGGCGATCCGTCAAGAACCGACTCCATCCCGGCGATTCTCGACAACATCGTGGCGCGCGTACCTGACGCGCAGGTCATGGCGGACCTCGATGCCTGCGCCGCGTGGGCGCCGCAAAAGGGCGGCGATCCCGACAGGCTCGCCATCACCGGCTTCTGCTGGGGCGGGCGCATCACCTGGCTGTACGCCGCCCACAACCCGCGGCTGAAGGCCGCCGTTGCCTGGTACGGCAAGCTCGACGGAGCGCCCACGAACATGACGCCACGCCATCCCGTCGACATCGCCGGCCGCCTGCTTGCGCCGGTGCTGGGCCTCTACGGCGGCCAGGACCAGGGCATTCCGCTCAAGGACGTGGAGGCGATGCGCGCGGCGCTGGCCAGGGCCGGCAGTCACAGCGAGATCGTCGTTTATCCCGACGCGCCGCACGCCTTCAACGCCGACTATCGCCCAAGTTACCGCGCGGCCGAGGCGGCGGACGGCTGGCAACGGCTGCTGACGTGGATTCAGGCGCGGCTGGAATGACGCTTCATTTGATCGGAACCATCAGGTGTTGGTAGGGCGTTCCGGGCCACATTACATAGGGCACTGAAGTGTCGGGGTCCGCACTCTTTGGATACATGTCATAGAAGGCCGGGTCGGCACCGACGACCATGACGTGCGCGCCCGTCTTGACCCAGTGGTTACCGGGCTCCGGCTTCGTCGCATAGGGGTCGGTGTTGCTGGCGTCCGTCCCGCCCGCCAGCATGTACATGAACCCCACCTTGCCGACCGGCGGTGCCTTGTGGCCGACCCAGGCGCCCGCCCACTCCCACGCGGCCCTGTCCATGCACATCGGGTCGGGCCCGGGCGTGGCCGGGTTGTCCGGCATGCACGTAAAACCGTTGGTGCCTTCGCGCAGGGTGCGCATCGAGCCGTCCGCGCCCATCACGACCACCGTCGCTCCGGCGGCCACCCGCTTGGGCGCGGCCTGCATCGCACTCGCGATCATCTTCCTGTCGGCCGCGGAAGGCGCTGCGGCCTTGCCGCCCCCCTTGGCCATCTCCATCTCGGCAGCACCCGCCACCTGCATGACGCCAGCGGTCAGCGCAACGGCCGCTGCGCCCGCCATGATCATCGATATGGACATGTCAATCTCCTTTGCTTCGTCGATCGACTGTCGAAACTGCTTGCGCGGGCCGCCGCGGGCGCGGCGCGGGCCGGCCGTGGCCACCCTGCGCTTCGACACCCTTGCCCCGGCGGGGAACCCGACCGGTGGACTTCAACTGTAGTCGAGCAGCAGCGAATTCCAACCCAGCCGCGACGCCCAGCGCCCGATGAGGCCGCCGCCCGCATCAGTCACGCGCGCGGCAGGGCGGCGGCACGTTCGGCGGCGGCAAGCTCGGCGAGCAAGCGCGCCGCCACGAGGCCATTCACCAGGCCAAACACCACCGCCGCCGCGGCGAACACCGGGGTGAGGTAAAACACACCGTCATGGGGCACCAGCCATAGCCGCGCCACCACGAGCTGCGCACCGATGTGCGCGAACGCCGCCAGGATGCTGTGGCTGACCGGCCCGAACCAGCGCCGCGGCAGATGCACCGCCAGCCCCAGCACGACCAGGCTGGCGATCGCGCCCGACAGGCTCAGGAAGAATCCGGGCGCAAGGAACTGACCCAGCAGCAGGCTGCCCGCGAACACGCGCAGCAGCGCCACCCACACTGCCTCGCGCCAGCCCCAACGCGCCAGCACGATCAGCGTGACGATGTTGGCCAGGCCCGGCTTGACGCCGGGCAGGGGCAGGGGAATCGCCGCCTCCGCCACCGTCAGCACGATCGCCGCTGCCGCATGGCGGGCGATGCGGTGGTCCTCGACGCTGGGCGCGAGTTCAATAGTTGAGCGCGTCATAATCGGCACCGCGGCCGGTGAGCGTCAGGCTGACCTGGTTGGGCGCGCAGATCGCCACCGCGCCGGCGCGGCTCAGCCAGCCCTGGCGCACGCAATATTGTCGCGGCCCCGGGTCGGCCGCGACACGGGCACGCCCCGGCTCGATCTCGATGCGGGTGAGGCCCAGCGGCCCCGGCACCTCGACGATCCGCCGGCGTGAAAGATCCAACTCGGCGAACACCTTGCCGCCTGCGCGCACCACCACGCCATCGGGCGCACCGCCCTGCCACAGCAGCAGCACCGCCTGCGCGCACACGCCGAGGCCGGCCAGTGCCACCAGCACGTCGCCCGGACGGATCAGGTGCAGCCACGCACCCAGGGTCATCCTCACTGCCGGGGGGCGGACTGGTCCACCGCACGGCGCGCCGCCGAACGGTGGCGCACGATGACGCGCACCTTGTCCTCGAACTTGGTCGCCAGCCATTCGGCGATGTACACGGAGCGGTGCTGGCCGCCGGTGCAGCCGATGGCCACCGTCAGGTAGCTGCGGTTGTCACGCACATAGGCCGGCAGCCAGTTGGCGACGAAGTGGCGGATGTCCTCGGCCATGCGTCCCACTTCCGGGATGCGCCGGAGGAAGTCGATCACCGGCTGATCGCGCCCGGTGAGCGGGCGCAGGTTGAGGTCGTAATGGGGGTTGGGCAGGCAGCGCACGTCGAACACCAGGTCCGCGTCGAGCGGGATGCCGTACTTGAAACCGAAGGACTGGAACATCAGCGTCAGCCCCTCGCTCGCCTCGATATGGATGAAATCCTTCACCCAGGCGCGCAAGGTGTTCGGATGCAGCTCGCTGGTGTCGATGCGGTGGCCGAGTTCGGCGATTTCGGCCAGCGCGTCGCGCTCGCGCCGGATCGCCTCGTCCAGCGACACGCCCTCCTCCGCCAGCGGATGGCGGCGGCGCGTCTCGGAAAAGCGCGCGATCAAGGCATCGTCGCGCGCCTCCAGGAAGATGAAGCGCAGGTCGTCGACGATGTCGCGCAGCGCCTTCACCTGCGCCGGCAGCGCCGCGATGCTGACGCCCGAGCGCACATCCACCGCCACTGCGACGCGGGCATAGCCCACGCTGCGCAGGTGCGTCACCAGTTGCGGCAGCAGCGTCGCCGGCAGGTTGTCGACAACGTAGTAGCCGGAGTCTTCCAGCACGTTGAGCGCGATGCTCTTGCCCGACCCCGAAAGGCCACTGATGAGTACGATCTGCATGTTCCTACGGTCGATGGAAGCCCTGAAGCGGCTCCCACTATAGCGCAGCGGCGCCGGACGCCGCTGCGCCCGACCGCTCAGGACTTGGCGGCGAGCTCGGGGAAGTCGTCCTCGAAGAACTCCAGCTCGCCGCGCGCCGTGCTCTCGCGCGCCTCTTCGGCCTTGCGCAGCTCGACGCGGCGGATCTTGCCCGAGATGGTCTTGGGCAGGTCGGCGAACGACAGCCGGCGGATGCGCTTGAACGGCGCCAGACGACCACGTGTGAAGGCGAAGATGTCGCGTGCCAGTTCCCGGCTCGGCTCGAAGCCCGGCGCTAGGATGACGAAAGCCTTGGGCACGGCGAGCCGCACCGGATCCGGGCTGGGCACCACCGCGGCTTCGGCCACCGCCGGATGCTCGATCAGCACGCTCTCGAGCTCGAACGGGCTGATGCGGTAGTCGGACGCCTTGAACACGTCGTCGGCGCGGCCCACATAGGTGATGTAGCCGTCGTCGTCGATCGAGGCGACGTCGCCGGTGCGGTAGTAGCCGTCGCGCATGACCTCGGCCGTCTTCACTTCGTCGCCGGCATAGCCGCGCATCAGGCCGAGCGGACGGTCGGCGCCCAGCACCAGGGAGATCTCGCCTTCCGTCGCCTCACGCCCTTCGGCATCGAGCATGGCGAGGCGATAACCCGGCAGCGGCCGCCCCATCGAGCCCGGCTTGAGCATCTGCCCGGGGGTGTTGCCCACCTGCGCCGTGGTCTCGGTCTGGCCGAAGCCGTCGCGGATGGTGATGCCCCAGGCCTTCTTCACCTGCTCGATGACTTCGGGATTGAGCGGCTCGCCGGCGCCGATGAGTTCGCGCAGGTTCGTCTTCACCGCGGCGAGGTCCTGCTGGATCAGCATGCGCCACACGGTGGGCGGCGCGCACAGCGTGTTGACCTGGTACTTCACCAGCACCTCGAGCAGCGCCTTGGCGTCGAAGCGGCTGTAGTTGTAGAGGAAGACGCAGGCGCCGGCGTTCCACGGCGCGAAGAAGCAGCTCCAGGCGTGCTTGGCCCATCCCGGCGAGGAGATGTTCATGTGCCGGTCGCCGGGCTTGAGACCGATCCAGTACATCGTCGACAGGTGGCCCACCGGGTAGGACTGGTGGGTGTGCAGCACCAGCTTGGGCTTGGAGGTGGTGCCCGAGGTGAAATACAGCAGCAGCGGGTCGTCGGCGCGGGTGACGCCCTGCGGCACGAAATCCGCCGAGGCGCCGCGGGTGTCCTCGAAGCGCTTCCAGCCCGGCAGGTCGGCGCCGACGCAGATGCGGACGAAATCTCCGGGTACGTCGTCGAACTTGCTGGCGTGGGCGTGGCCGATGACGGCGAACCTCACCTGGCCGCGCTCCACCCGGTCCATCAGGTCGTCGCGCGACAGCAGCGTGGTCGCCGGGATCACCACCGCGCCGAGCTTGAAGGCGGCCAGCATGGTCTCCCACAGCGGCACCTCGTTGCCCAGCATGATCAGGATGCGATCGCCGCGCTGCACGCCCTGCTCGCGCAGCCAGTTGGCGACCTGGCTGGAGCGCGCCGACAGTTCGGCGAACGACAGCCGCGCATCGCTGCCGTCCTGCTCCACCAGCCACAGCGCCGGCGCATCGTTGTTCCGCGCCATCGCGTCGAAGTAGTCCAGCGCCCAGTTGAAATGCTCGAGCTTCGGCCACTTGAACCCGGCATACGCCGCAGCATAGTCGCTGCGGTGCTGCAGCAGGAAATCGCGCGCGGCGAGGAACTCGGTAATTTCGGACATTTGCATCTCCCCAGTTGCAAGCAAGTGCGGGCGGCGAACCGCCTCGCCTCAAAAGTGCGCCGCGCAATGCGGACGCACGAATCCGGAAAACCAGCCGACGGCGCATTGCGCCGCGCTCAGCATGCGCCCCTCGCGGCAGGGCGAACAGGCGATGGCACGGCCGTCGTCACCGGACGTGGCGCGGATGCCACCAGGTCGCCCTGCTCGCGGTGCGCCACGCCCGCGCGTTCGAGCTCCCCCACCAGCCAGCCAGCAAGGGCGTCTGGCGCCAGGCCGAGGAAGCGCGCGTTTGCCTCGCGGTAAAGCGGCGTCTCGGCCAGGTGCCGCGGCAACTCGTCGAGCCCGATGCGCCGCGCATCGAGCAGGTGGAAGGTGATGCAGGCGCGGATCGCGTTGCGCGCCATGCGTGCGCCGTCGTCCTCGAAAGCGCGCAGCCGCGCAAAGGCGCGCTCCAGCGCGGCGTCGAAATCCGAGAACGGAGCGCCGTGGCCGGGGATCACCGCATCGACGGCGAGGCGGCCGATGGCCTCCAGCGTGCGCCGTGCCGCGCCCAGGCCGTGACCGGTGCCCAGCACATCGGCGAACAGGATGCCGAAGCCGTCGCGCCACAGCGCGTCGCCCGAGATCAGGATGCGGCGCTCCGGGTTGTAGTAGGCGAGCGCGTCCATGTCGTGGCCCGGCACCGCGATCGCCTGCCACTGCAACCCGCCGGCGACGAAGGCATCACCCGGCGCAAGCGTGCCGTCGGCGGCGAAGCGCTCGCCCGACTGGGCCGCGGTTGACAGCAGCAGCGCGGCTTCGTCCCAGTTCGCGACCGCGTCGGCCATGCCCGCCGGCACGTGGATGGAGCAGCCGAACGCGCGCTGCACCGCGGCGTTGCCGCCGATGTGGTCGGAGTGGGAATGGGTGTTGATCAGACGCGTCAGGCTTCGCCCTTCCAGCGCGCTGCGCAGCAGCGCCAGCGTCTGCGACGCGTGGCTGACGTAGCCGCTGTCGATCAGCGTCGCCTCGCCGCCATCGAACAGCAGGATGTTGTTCGCCGACAGCCAGCCGCGCTCGAACACCTGCAGTTCGGGCGGGAAGCGCAGCGCCGCGCTCAATCGCTGCCCTCGCCGACCTGCGCCGCGACATTGGCCGGCAACGGCACGGGCGCCGCATTCGGCTCATCGGCCGGCCGCGGAGTCGGCACGCCGTTGATTTCGTCGGCGGTGCGCCCGCAACCCATGCACACGCCGGAATCCCAGTCGATCATGCACACGCCCACGCACAGCGCGTCGCCGCTCACGACGCCCCTCCTGCCGCGACTGCAAGCGGTTGCAGCCCGAGCTGCTCACGCCGCCGCGCGACGATGTCGAGGATGGCGCGTTTCTCCACGTCGGTGCTGCGCCCCCAGCGCGCGATCTCGTCGATCGTGCGCTGGCAGCCCTCGCACAGGCCGGTGTCCGCGCTCATGCGGCAGATGTTGATGCAGGGGGTGGGAACACTCATTGCTACGGCTCTTGAAGGGAAGCCCTCATTCTAATCAGTTCGCACGCCCCGCCTGCGCACGCTTGGCCAGCACCGCGCGCGCGACGCGCGAGGCCGGCTCGCGGCCGAGCCGGGCGCTGATCCAGGCGGCGGTGTCGACCAGACGGTCGAGGTCGATGCCGGTGACGATGCCCATGCCGTGCAGCAGCCACACCAGGTCCTCGGTGGCGACGTTGCCCGACGCGCCGGCGGCATAGGGGCAGCCGCCCAGCCCGCCGACCGAGGCGTCGAACACCGCCACGCCCATGTCCAGCGAGGCGGCGACGTTGGCCGCGGCCATGCCGTAGGTGTCGTGATAGTGGCCGGCGAGCCTTTCGACCGGCACGCTGCGCGTCACCGTCTCCAGCATGCCGCGGACGCTGGCCGGGTTGCCGGTGCCGATGGTGTCGCCCAGCGAGATTTCGTAGCAGCCCATCTCCAGCAGCGTGACCGCGACCTCGGCCACCTTGTGCGGCGCCACCGCACCTTCGTAGGGGCAGCCGACGACGCACGAGATGTAGCCGCGCACCTTGACGCCGGCCGCGCGCGCCGCCTCGGTGACCGGACGGAAGCGCTCCAGCGACTCGGCGATGGAACAGTTGATGTTCTTCTGGCTGAAGGACTCGGAGGCGGCGCCGAACACCGCCACTTCCTTGGCGCCGGCCGCCAGCGCGGCCTCGAAGCCCTTCAGGTTGGGCGTCAGCACCGGATAGGCGACGCCCGGTGCCGGCTGCGCCAGCACGCGGGTCAGCACCTCGGTGTTGTCGCCCATCTGCGGCACCCATTTCGGCGACACGAAGGACGTCGCCTCGATCGTCCTGAGCCCCGCGTCGGCGAGGCGGCGGATCAGCTCGACCTTGACGTCGGCCGGCACCACCTGCTTCTCGTTCTGCAGGCCGTCGCGCGGGCCGACCTCGACGATGCGCACAGAGGAAGGCAGTGTGGATGTGGTCATGGAAGGTGTTCCGTTGGTTGTCGATCCCGTAGGAGCGGGCTTGACCGCGATCACCACCTCAATCGGGACGCGATTGCGGTCGAACCTGCTCCTACACACTGGGCTTCAGGCCGTTTTCGCCTCGGCCAGCCCCAGTTCCTGCTTCATCTTCTCGCGGATCATGAACTTCTGGATCTTGCCCGTCACGGTCATCGGGAAGCTGTCGACGAAGCGGATGTGGCGCGGGATCTTGTAGTGCGCGATCTGGCCCTGGCAGAAAGCGCGCACGTCGGCTTCGGTGAGCGAGCCTTCCTCGCGCAGGATGATCCAGGCGCACAGCTCCTCGCCGTACTTCTCGTCGGGCACGCCGACCACCTGCACGTCGAGGATCTTCGGATGCGAGTAGAGGAACTCCTCGATCTCGCGCGGGTAGATGTTCTCGCCGCCGCGGATCACCATGTCCTTGATGCGGCCGACGATGTTGCAATAGCCCTCGTCGTCGATCACCGCGAGGTCGCCGGTGTGCATCCAGCCGCCGGCGTCGATCGCCTCCCTGGTCTTGGCCTCGTCGGCCCAGTAGCCCAGCATCACCGAGTAGCCGCGGGTGCACAGCTCGCCCGGCATGCCGCGCGGCACGATGCGGCCTTCGTTATCGACGATCTTCACTTCCAGCTGCGGCTGGATGCGGCCCACGGTGGACACGCGGCGGTCGATGGGGTCGTCGGTGCCGCTCTGGAAGCTCACCGGCGAAGTCTCGGTCATGCCGTAGGCGATGGTCACCTCGCGCATGTTCATGCGCTCGATCACGCGCTTCATGACCTCGATCGGGCACGGGCTGCCGGCCATGATGCCGGTGCGCAGGCTGGCGATGTCGAACTCGGCGAAGCGCGGATGGTCGAGCGCGGCGATGAACATCGTCGGCACGCCGTACAGGCCGGTGCATTTTTCCGCCGCCACCGCCTCCAGCACCGACAGCGGCTCGAAGGCTTCGGCCGGGTAGACCATGGTCGCGCCGTGGGTCAGGCAGCCGAGGTTGCCCATCACCATGCCGAAGCAGTGGTACAGCGGCACCGGGATGCACACCTTGTCGCCCGGCACCAGCCGGATCGCCTCACCGACGAAGTAGCCGTTGTTGAGGATGTTGTGGTGCGACAGCGTCGCGCCCTTGGGATGGCCGGTGGTGCCCGAGGTGAACTGGATGTTGATCGGGTCGTCGAACTGCAGCTTCTCGCCGCGCAGCGCCAGCGCGGTGAGTTCCTCGCGCGTCGGCGCCGTCAGCAGCTCGTCGAAGTTGAGCATGCCGGGGCTGCGCCCGGCGCCCATGCGGATGACGAACTCCAGCGTGGGCAACTGGTGGCTGCGCAGCAGGCCGGGCTCGCAGTGGCCGAGCTCGGGCGCAAGGTCGGCGATCATCTCGAGGTAGTTGCTGGTCTTGAACGCCGGCGACAGGATCAGCGCGCGGCAGCCGACCTTGTTGAGCGCGTACTCGAGCTCGGAACGGCGGTACGCGGGGTTGATGTTGACCAGCACCAGGCCGGCCTTGGCGGTGGCGAACTGGGTCAGCGCCCATTCGGCATTGTTCTGCGACCAGATTCCGACGCGCTCGCCCGGCTGCAGCCCGAGGCGCATCAGGCCGCAGGCCAGCGCATCGACCTTCTGCTTCAGCGCGGCATAGCTCAGGCGCACGCCCTGATGGCGCACCACCAGCGCGTCGCGCTCGGCGTGGCGCGCGCAGGCCTCGTCAAAGAAGCGGCCGATCGTCTGGCCGATCAGTTGTTTGTCGGATGCACCGTGGACATAGCTCAGGTTGCTCATCGTGTCGTCCTCTCCTCCATTTCTCTTGTGCTTCACGCTTGCCGCAGGATCGGGGCCGGGCGCACCTCGACGCGTCGAATCGTGGTCAAGCGCGCTCCCACGGCACCGCCAATCAGGCGGCTTCGGCCTCGAACTCCACCAGCTCGGCGCCGTCGCCCACCTGGTCGCCGACGCCGAAGCGGAAGGCCTTCACCGTGCCGGCCGCCGGAGCGGTGATGGTGTGCTCCATCTTCATCGCCTCCAGGATCAGCAGCGGCGCGCCCTTCTCCACTTTCGCCCCTTCGGCGGCGACCAGCGCGATGACCTTGCCCGGCATCGGCGCCAGCAGCCCGCCCTCGGCGCCGGCGCCTTCGCCGGTGTGCAGCAGCGGATCGACGCGGTTCAGCGGCCAGGTGCGGCCCTGCAGGAAGACGTGGCGCTTTTCGGCGGCGACGATCACCGTGGCATCCATGCGCAGGCCGTCGAGCTCGACGCGCAGCAGGCCGCGCGGATTCAGTTCGCCGCGCGCGAGCACGCTGCGCGCGCCCACCGTCAGCCGGTAGCCGTCCCGGCGATAAACCACCGCCACCGCCTGTTGCAGGTCACCCAGGCGGAACACCAGTTCGCGCCGCGCGCAGGCGTTCAGCCGCCAGCCGTCGCGCGCATGCCAGGGCGACAGCGGATCGCGGTGGCTGCGCGCGGCCTCCTGCGCACGCTGGCCTTCGCGCACCAGCTCGGCGAGCGCGGCCACCAGCCACACGTCTTCCGGCACCGTCTCGCCTTCGGGGAACAGGTAGGCCTTCTCGCGCTCGATCAGGCCGGTGTCCAGGTCCGCGGTGGCGAAGGCCGGGCAGGCGGTCAGCCGCGACAGGAACTCGATGTTGTTGGCCACGCCCACCACGCGGTAGTCGGCAAGCGCCTGCAGCATGCGCGCCAGCGCGCGGTCGCGGTTGATGTCCCAGACGATGAGTTTCGCGATCATCGGGTCGTAGTGCGGGCTGATCTCGTCGCCCTCCTCGACGCCGGTGTCGACGCGCACATGCAGCCCTTCAGCCGGCGGCGCCAGATGCACCAGCTTGCCGGTGGAGGGCAGGAAGCCCTTGGCCGGGTCCTCGGCGTAGATGCGCGCTTCCAGCGCGTGGCCGCGGATCTGCAGTTGCTCCTGCGCCAGCGGCAGCTTCTCGCCGGAGGCGACGCGCAACTGCCACTCGACCAGGTCGAGGCCGGTGATCATCTCGGTGACCGGGTGCTCGACCTGCAGGCGGGTGTTCATCTCCATGAAGTAGAACGAGCCATCCTGGTTGGCGATGAATTCCACCGTGCCGGCGCCGACGTAGCCCACTGCCCTGGCCGCCTCGACCGCCGCCTTGCCCATCGCCGCGCGGCGCTCGGGCGTCATGCCGGGCGCGGGGGCCTCTTCCAGCACCTTCTGGTGGCGGCGCTGCACCGAGCAGTCGCGCTCGAACAGATACACCACGTTGCCATGGGTGTCGCCGAACACCTGGATCTCGATGTGGCGCGGGCGGGTGATGTACTTCTCGACCAGCACATGATCGTCGCCGAAGCTGGAGATCGCCTCGCGCTTGCACGAGGCCAGCAGGTCGATGAAGTCCTCGGACTTCTCCACCAGGCGCATGCCCTTGCCGCCGCCGCCGGCCGCGGCCTTGATCAGCACGGGGTAGCCGATGGCGTCGGCCTGTTGGTGCAGATACGCGGGTTCCTGGTTGTCGCCGTGGTAGCCGGGGGTCAGCGGCACCCTGGCGGCTTCCATCAGCTTCTTGGCTTCGGACTTGGAGCCCATGGCACGGATCGCCGACACCGGCGGGCCGATGAAGACGATGCCTTCACGCTCGCAGGCGTCGCAGAAGTCCTCGTTCTCGGACAGGAAGCCGTAGCCGGGATGGATGGCCTGCGCGCCGGTGGCCTTCGCCGCGGCGATGATCTTGTCGACCACCAGGTAGCTTTCGCGCGCCGCCGCCGGGCCGATCAGCACCGCCTCGTCGGCCAGGCGCACGTGTCGGGCGTTGGCATCGGCTTCGGAATACACCGCCACCGTCTTGATGCCCATGCGGCGCGCCGTCTTAATGACGCGGCACGCAATCTCACCCCTGTTGGCAATCAGGATCTTGTCGAACATGTCGTCTCCAGCCTCTCTCTCAGTTCATATCGTTCCGGGCCGCGCCCGCGGCCGGAACAGTCGTCCGATGAAGCGCCACAGCAGCAGGATCAGCGCCAGGGCCAGCAGCAGGAAGGCCACCAGCGCGACCAGAAACCACAGCGGTTGATGCAGCAGCATCCACAGCCCGCCCGCGAACAGCGCGTCCTCGCCGAGCGAGGTGCCGACGTTGGTCACCGGCTCGGGCGAGGCGTTGATCGCCATGCGCGCCCCAGCCTTGGCGAAGTGCGTGCCCGCCGCCAGGGTGCCGCCCGCCAGCGCCGCCGCGACCTGCGCCGCGCTGCCCTGGTCGCCCATCACCGCCGCCGCGAGCGCCGCGCCGGCGGGAATACGAATGAAGGTATGCACCGCGTCCCACAGCGAATCCAGCCAGGGCAGCTTGTCGGCGAAGAATTCGACGAACAGCATCAGCCCCGACAGGCCCAGCACCAGCGGATGCGTGAGCACATGCAGGTCGCCCGGCAGATGCACGCCACCCCATCGCCCGAGGACGCCGAGCACGAACACCAGCGCATACAGCCGCAAGCCGCTCGCCCACCCCAGCCCGGCCGCCAGCGCCGCGAGCGAGGCCATGTTCAGCGGGAGGTCGCGCCAGTCGAGCAAGGGGCTCAGCGAATCGAGCTTGCTGCTCAATGCGTAGATGAAGTCCATGCCGTGCCCCCCCCGTGAGCAAGTGCCACTACGACGGCTTCGTGCGGGTGTTTCTGTCCCTCCCCCTTCAAGGGGGAGGTTAGGAGGGGGATGGGGTTCGTCAGACCTGCGCGCCCCATCCCCACCCCAACCCTCCCCTTGAAGGGGAGGGAGCTAAACAATCTTCACCCCTGCGGCACCCAGGCCGCCGGCCGCTTCGACAGGAAGGCGTCCAGTCCTTCCTTTGCCTCCGGCGTGGCACGCAAGCCGGCGATGCGGCGTGCGGTGTCTTCCACCACCGCATCGCCCACCGGCCGGTTCGCCACCGCGCGGATCAGGTCCTTGGCCGCGGCCTGCGCCTTGGGCCCGCCCTGCAGCAGGGCGTCGACCACCTCCTTCACCTTGGCATCGATCTCCTCGCTCGCCACCACCTCGTGCGCGAGGCCGATCTTCTCGGCGCGCGCGGCGCCGATGCGCTCGGCGGTCTGGAAGTAGCGGCAGGCCTGACGCTCGCCGATGGCGCGGATCACATAGGGGCTGATCGCCGACGGGATGATGCCGAACTTGACTTCCGAGGTCGCGAACACGGCCTTGTCGCCGGCCACGCAGATGTCGCAGGCGCTCGCCAGCCCCATGCCGCCACCGAGCGCCGCGCCGTGCACGCGCGCGATCGTGGGCTTCTTCATCTCGGCGAGGGTGCGCAGCATGCCCGCGAGCTTCATCGCGTCGGCGAAATTCTCCGCCTCGCTGGCCTGGCCGGCGGCCTTCATCCAGTTGAGGTCGGCGCCGGCGGAGAAGCTCTTGCCGCGCCCGGCCAGCACCACCGCGCGCACCGTGTCGTCGGCATCGAGCGCGCGGCAGGCGGCGGTGAGGTCGGCGATCAGTTGCGCGTTGAAGGCGTTGTGCACGTCCGGACGGTTCATCCAGATCGTCGCCACGCCGGCGTCGCGCAGGATTTCCAGGGTCTCGTAGCTCATGTCCGCTCCGCTCCCGTCACATCCGGAACACGCCGAACTTGGTCGGCTGGATCGGCGCGTTCAGTGCGGCCGACAGGCTGAGGCCGAGGATGCGGCGCGTCTGCGCCGGGTCGACGACGCCGTCGTCCCACATGCGCGCGGTGGCGTAGTAGGGGTGGCCCTGGGCTTCGTACTGGTCGCGGATCGGCGCCTTGAAGGCTTCCTCGTCTTCCCTGCTCCAGGCGCCGCCCTTGGCCTCGATGCCGTCGCGGCGCACGGTGGACAGCACGCTCGCCGCCTGTTCGCCGCCCATCACGCTGATGCGCGCGTTGGGCCACATCCACAGGAAGCGCGGGCTGTAGGCGCGGCCGCACATGCCGTAATTGCCTGCGCCGAAGGAGCCGCCGATCAGCGTGGTGATCTTGGGCACCTGCACCGTGGCGACCGCCGTCACCATCTTGGCGCCGTCCTTGGCGATGCCGCCGTTCTCATACTTGCGGCCGACCATGAAGCCGGTGATGTTCTGCAGGAACAGCAGCGGGATGCCGCGCTGGCCGCACAGCTCGATGAAGTGCGCGCCCTTCTGCGCCGATTCGCCGAACAGGATGCCGTTGTTGGCGACGATGCCCACCGGGTAGCCGTGGAGCTGGGCGAAGCCGGTGACCAGGGTCGTGCCGTACCTCGCCTTGAACTCGTCGAAGCGCGAGCCATCGACCACGCGCGCGATGATCTCGCGGATATCGTAGGGCTTGCGCGTGTCGGTGGGGACGATGCCGTAGATCTCTTCGGGGTCGTAGATCGGCTCTTCGCCGGTTCCCAGCGCGAGGCCGATCGGCTTCACCCGGTTCAGGTTGGCGACGATGCGGCGCGCGATCGACAGCGCATGGGTGTCGTTCTCGGCCAGGTGGTCGGCAACCCCGGAAAGCCTGGTGTGCACGTCGCCGCCGCCGAGGTCTTCGGCGCTCACCACCTCGCCTGTGGCCGCCTTCACCAGCGGCGGGCCGCCGAGGAAGATCGTGCCCTGGTTCTTGACGATGACGGTCTCGTCCGACATCGCCGGCACGTAGGCACCGCCCGCGGTACATGAACCCATCACCACCGCGATCTGCGGGATGCCCTTGGCCGACATGTTGGCCTGGTTGTAGAAGATGCGGCCGAAGTGGTCACGGTCGGGGAAGACCTCGTCCTGCCTGGGCAGGAAGGCGCCGCCCGAGTCGACCAGATAGACGCAGGGCAGGTTGTTCTGCTCGGCGATCTCCTGCGCACGCAGGTGCTTCTTGACCGTCATCGGGTAGTAGGTGCCGCCCTTCACCGTGGCGTCGTTGGCCACGATCATGCATTCGACGCCCTGCACGCGGCCGATGCCGCTGATGACGCCGGCGCTCGGCGCCTCGTCGTCGTACATGCCGAACGCCGCCATCTGCCCCACTTCGAGGAAGGGCGTACCGGGGTCGAGCAAGTGGCCGACACGGTCGCGCGGCAGCAGCTTGCCGCGCGCGGTGTGCTTGGCGCGTGCCGCTTCGCCGCCGCCAAGGCTGACGTCCGCCGCCTTCGCGCGCAGGTCATCGACCAGGCCGCGCATCGTCGCGGCGTTGGACTGGAAGTCCGCGCTGCGGGTGTTGATGCTGGATTTGATCACGCTCATCGTGGCGCTCCGTTCAACGGGTTTCGCTGAACAGCTCGCGGCCGATCAGCATGCGGCGGATCTCGCTGGTGCCGGCGCCGATCTCGTACAGCTTGGCGTCGCGCCACAGGCGGCCGGCCGCATATTCGTTGGTATAGCCGACGCCGCCCAGGGTCTGGATCGCTTCGCCGGCCATCCAGGTGGCCTTCTCGGCGGTGTAGAGGATCACGCCGGCGGCGTCCTTGCGCAGCGTGCGCGCGTGGTCGGCACGGTCGCAGGCCTGGCCCACCGCGTAGGCATAGGCGCGGCAGGCGCTCCAGGTGGAGTACAGGTCGGCGACCTTGCCCTGCATGAGCTGGAACTCGCCGATCGGGGTGTCGAACTGCTTGCGCTCGTGCAGGTAGGGCACGACCACGTCCATGCACGCCGCCATGATGCCGAGCGGCCCGCCCGACAACACCGCGCGCTCGTAGTCGAGGCCGGACATCAGCACCTGCACGCCGCGGCCGATGTTGGCCTCGCCGCCGAGCACGTTCTCCAGCGGCACCTCGACGTCGTCAAAGAACAGCGGGAAGGTGTTGGAGCCGCGCATGCCGAGCTTGTCGAGGTGGGTGCCGTGGCTGAACCCTTTCATCCCCTTCTCGATGATGAAGGCGGTGATGCCCTTCGGCCCGGCATTGACGTCGGTCTTGGCATAGACCACCAGGGTGTCGGCGTCGCCGCCATTGGTGATCCACATCTTGCTGCCGTTGAGGATGAAGCGGTCACCCTTGCGGTCGGCGCGCAGCTTCATGCTCACCACGTCGGAGCCGGCGTTGGGCTCGGACATCGCCAGCGCACCGACGTGATCGCCCGAGATCAGCCTGGGCAGGTATTTCTGCTTCTGCGCCTCGGTGCCGTTGCGGCGGATCTGGTTGATGCACAGGTTGGAGTGGGCGCCGTAGGACAGGCCCACCGAGGCCGACGCGCGCGAGATCTCCTCCATCGCCACGATGTGGGCGAGGTAGCCCATGTCGGTGCCGCCGTACTCCTCGCTCACCGTCATGCCATGCACGCCGAGGTCGCCCAGCTTCTTCCACAGGTCGGTGGGGAACTCGTTCTCGCGGTCGATCTCCGCCGCGCGCGGCGCGATCTCGGCGGCACAGAAGGCCTGCAGCGTGTCGCGCAGCGCGTCGATGGTCTCGCCAAGATTGAAGTTCAGGCTGGGCACGTTCATGGGTTGTCTCCTCCTCAAGGTTGTCCTGGCGCGTGGGGCGATGTGCGCTGATCCATTATGGACGGCGCATGCCCAAGGTTGGGCGGAGATTAGCCGGACACGCTGCGCGACGAGTGCCATCGAGGTTGCAATTCGTGCCACGCCGGCTAGCATTCCGGCACATGAAGATCCTCGCCCCCCCGGCTGCCGAACTCACCCGCGGCCGCGCCGCCACGCCGATCGCCTTCATCCGCGCGATCGTCCTCGGGTACCGCCGCCGCGGAATGGATCCGGCCAGCGCGCTGGCGCAGGCGCAGATCCCGCCGGCGCTGCTCGACGACGCCGGCGCACGCGTCACCGCGGCGCAGATGGAAGTGATGTCGGGCACGGCGATGCAGGAGCTCGACGACGAGGCACTGGGCTGGTTCTCGCGGCGGCTCCCGTGGGGCAGCTACGGCATGCTGTGCCGCGCCTCGCTCACTTCGCCGACACTGCAAGTGGCGCTCAAGCGCTGGTGCCGCCACCACCGCCTGCTGACCGAGGACATCGTCTTCGAGCTCATCCCGCCACGCTCCGGGCAGCGCGGCAGCGCCACCATCCGCGTCGCGGAAAACACCGCTCTCGGCGAGCTGCGCGAGTTCTGCCTGGTCAGCACGCTGCGCTACCTGCTCGGCTATGCCTGCTGGCTGGTCGATTCGCGCATCGCGCTCACCGAGGCCGCCTTCCCTTTCCCCGCTCCGTCGCATGCCGAGGCCTACGCCTACCTTTTCGCCGGCCCGGCGCGCTTCTCTGCCGACGCCGCCAGCATCAGCTTCGATGCGCGCTACCTGGAACTGCCGGTGCGCCGCGACGAACACGCGCTGCAGACGATGCTGCAGCGCGCCCTGCCGCTCACCGTGCTGCAATACCGCCGCGACCGCCTGCTGGTGCACAGCGTCGGCCAGTTGCTGGCCGCCAACCCCGCCGCCGCCCACACCGCCGAGGACGTCGCCGCGCAGCTCAACCTGTCGGTGCGCACGCTGCACCGGCAGCTCAAGGAGGAAGGCGTGTCGCTGCAACGGCTGAAGAACGAGGCGCGGCGCGAGCGCGCGATCAAGCTGCTGCTGCAGACCGCGCGGCCGGTGAAGCAGATCGCCGCGGCAGTCGGGTTCGACAGCGAGAAGAGCTTCGCGCGGGC
>JAFEFM010000531.1 GCA_018240585.1 Pseudomonadota bacterium | reverse complement strand
GGCAGCGCAATCGATGCGCTCGACACCGGCAATGCCGGGCCGTCCGCCGGTTTCGATCTTGCCGGCGTCGTGCGGCGGGCGGCAATTCCTGCCGCCCGCATGCCGGCAGCGGAAAGCGCTGCCGCTGCGCTTGCCGCCTCGGTGCAAGGGACTGCCGCGCTCGCGATGAGCGACACACCGGCGGTCGACGCCAGCGGCGCGGACGACATCACCGCCGTCGCCGAACGCGCCGCGCTGCAGGCCCGCCTCAGCGATGCGATCCGCTCTGCGCGCGAGGCAGGCGGCGCGCTGTCGTCGCGTGCGAAGTCCTTCGTTGCCGATCTGTGGCCGCATGCCGTCGAAGCGAGCCGCAAGACAGGTATCCCGCCGCAGTTCATGGTGGCCCAGGCCGCACTGGAGACGGGCTGGGGCGAAAAGCAGCTCCGTCACGCGGACGGGAGCCCGAGCTACAACCTGTTCAACATCAAGGCCGGCAGCAGTTGGGGCGGGCGTACGGTGAACGTCGGCGCCACCGAATACGCCAACGGCCGCGCCTACACCGAGCCATCAAACTTCCGCGCCTATGGCTCATATGCCGAGTCCTTTGCCGACTACGCGCGCCTGCTGTCGAGCAGCCCGCGCTATGCGCCGGTGCTCGGCCAGCGCGAGGCCGATGGCTTCGCGCGCGGCTTGCAGCAGGCGGGGTATGCGACCGATCCCATGTACGCCGACAAGCTCACCCGCATCATCGGCGGCAACACGCTGCGTAGCGCGCTGGCCTCGGCCGCGTGACGGCGGCGCAAAGCCTGAAGTGCCGCTGGCAAGGATCTTGCTGATCGCTGCTTGACTTCGCGTATCGGGAACACTGCCATGTCGAGCCTGCTGAATATCGGACTGACCGGTCTCTATGCCGCCCAGGCGCAGCTCACGACCACGTCGCACAACATCAGCAATGCGGCGACCCCCGGCTATCATCGGCAGTCGGTGCAGCAGAGCAACGCCCAGCCCTTGCTCAAGGGAGGCTCCTTCTTCGGCCAGGGCACGGCTGTCGACTCCGTGCAGCGCTCCTACAGCCAGTACCTGGAAAGCCAGGTGATGCTCAGCGACAACCGTCGCGCCGAATACGCCGCCTATAACCAGCAGGTCAGCCAGATCGACAATCTGCTCGCCGACCCGAAGGTCGGGCTCGCGCCGGCGATGGCCGATTTTTTCGCTGCGGTGCAGGACGTGTCGGCCAATCCCACCAACATCGCATCACGTCAGGCCATGCTGTCGACGGGCGAGTCCCTCGTCGGGCGCTTCGGTGACCTCAATGGCCGGCTTGACGATATCAGCAAGGGCGTGGATGCGGACATCGACGCAACCGTCACCAGCATCAACAGCTACGCCCGCCAGATCGCGGAGTTCAACCAGCGCATCATCGATTCCCGCGCCGTGAGCGGAGGCGCCACCGCCAATGACCTGTATGACCTGCGCGACAAGGCGGTGGCCGAGCTCAACCAGCTCGTTCGAGTCACGACGCTGCCGCAGGACGACGGCTCGATCTCGGTCTTCATCGGCAACGGGCAGCGACTGGTGCTGGGCAACGATGCGGCGCAACTCGGGACCGCTCCTGGCGCTGGTGAAGGCGGCGGGATCGGCATCACGTTGATCGGGCGTGACGGCACGGCGTCGCCGCTTTCGGAAACGCTGCTTGCCGGCGGGAGCCTTGGCGGCATGCTCGCCTTCCGGCGCGAGCAACTCGCATCCACACGGACCAGCCTGAATGACATTGCCACTTCGCTTGCGAGCGCATTCAACGCGCAGCACCGGCTTGGCCTCGACCTGGACGGGAAGCTAGGGCGCGATTTCTTCACGATCGGCGGCTCGGGTCAGATCGGAATGGCGTTCACCGATCCGACGTTGGTCGCTGCGGCGGGAGGGGTAATCGCCAGCACGCCGCCGGGCAATGTCGGATCGATGCGAATCAGCGATGTGCGATTGACTGGCGTTTCGTCGGATGCGGCAGGCACCGCGCTGAAATTCCCGTCGCTGACCTACACGTTCAACAAAGCGGGCAATCAGTTCGAGATCTCGGGTGCCTCCGCCGGATTTCTTCCCACATCCTTCGACTACGACCCGGTGCGCGACGCAGGCTCGGGCGCGACTGTGCAATTGAGCGGCCCGGGGGGTGTTTCGCTGTCGTTCAAGATTTCCGGCATTCCTGACGTTAATGCCGATACCGGTGTCGCGGACAGCTTCACTCTCTCCGACAACGCCGGCGGTGTTGCCGACAGCCGTAATGCGGCGCTGCTTGGAGCCCTGCAAACCACCAAACTGATGGTCAACGACGCCAGTGGCAAGCCCACCGCCACGCTGAACAACGCCTACGCTCAGCTCGTCAGCAAGCTTGGCAACAAGGCGCGCGAGGTGCAGACCGGCGAGAAGGCTCAGGATGCCCTGCTGGCGCAGGCCAAGGCCACGCGCGACTCGGTGTCGGGGGTGAACCTGGACGAGGAGGCGGCCAACCTTGTCCGCTTCCAGCAGGCCTACCAGGCGTCGGCGCGGGTCATGTCGGTCGCGCAGACGCTTTTCGACACCATGCTGGCGATCGGCCGCTGATAGCAGGAGCGCACCATGCGCATTTCGACCAACATGATCTACGACCAGAGCGTGGGCGCGCTGCAGCAGCAGTCCGCCTCCTTGCTCTATACCGCGCAGCAGATCGCTACCGGGCGCAAGATCCTCACGCCGGCGGACGACCCGGTGGCCTCGGCGCGCGCGCTCGACGTCAGCCAGTCGCGCAGCGTGAACGCGCAGTTCACGCGCAACCAGGGCTACGCCGGAGACGCGCTCAAGCTGGTGGACGGGCAACTGACCGGCGCCGGCGACATCCTGCAGTACGCGCGCGACCGGGTGCTCGAAGCCGGCAATCCGGCATTGTCCGACAGCGACCGCCGTGCCATCGCCACCGACCTGCGGGCACAGTTCGACTCGATGCTGGCGATCGCCAACACGCGGGACGCCAACGGCGACTATCTGTTCGCCGGCTACCGGTCGCAGGACCCGGCCTTCAGCGGCAACGCCGACGGGGGTGTGAGCTACCAGGGCGACCAGGGTTCCCGCACGATGCAGGTCTCGTCGTCGCGCTTCATGCCCACCACGTTCGCAGGGCAACAGGTCTTCGGCAGTGACGCCTCCGGCGTGTTCGCCACGCTATCCACCTTCATCCACGCGCTCGAGGGACCGGCTTCCGGCGTCTCGGCGGCGGTCAGTACCGCGCTCGATGGCATCGACCGCAACTTCGACAGGGTGCTGAGTGCGCAGGCGCAGATCGGCTCGCAGCAGGTCGAGATCGACCAGCTCGGCTCGATCGGCAGCGATCTTGACCTGCAGTACGCCACGACCCTGTCCAACCTGCAGGATCTCGACTACAACGAGGCGCTGTCGCGCCTCAGCCAGCAGCAGACCATCCTGCAGGCCGCGCAGCAGTCCTTCCTGAAGATCACCGGGCTGTCCCTTTTCAATTACCTGAGCTGAGCATGGCGATGTCGACGCGGATTGGCCCGCTCTGTCTTGCGTTGGGGGTTGCGCTTGCGGCCACGGCGTGCTCGACCACACCGAACGGTGAAGCGACCTTTGCAGGGGTGACCGCCGACGAAGTCGCCGCTTCCGGCGGCACGGTGGCGGGGATCGCCGGCGGGGTGCTGATGGCCAGCAAGCTGTCCTACCTCAAGCCGGAATACATCGCCGGGGCGCTCGTCGCCTACGCCATCTACGATCCGCTGGCACCGACCTGGAGCATCGACGTCAGCCGCGCCGGCGAGGACCGGGTACGCATGGACCTGCGCATGAAATCGCTCATCACCGGCGGCGAGGGCGAGGCGCGGCAGATCTTCCTGCGCAACGCGCAGCGCATGGTGGAGGCGGGCGGTTTCGCGGGCTACGACGTGCTGCGCTACGAGGAAGGCATGGAGGCCACGCGCCCCTTCGCACGCCGTACCGCGAGCGGCGAGGTTCGCCTGGTGCGGTCGCGGCAGTTCCCGCAGCTCTGATCAGGGGCGCGCAGCGGACAGTGGCGCCAGCGCTTCCAGCAGCAGGGCGATGGTGTCCATGCCGCGCTCGAACAGGCTCTGCAGCACCGGGGCGAAGTTGGCGAAGATCAGCATCAGGCCGATGAAGCCGGCCGTCATCGTGATCGGGAAACCGACGGCGAAGAGATTGAGTTGCGGCGCAGCGCGTGTCAGCACGCCGAGCGCGATATTGGCTACCAGCAGCACCGCCACCACCGGCAGTGACAGCAGCAGCCCGGATGCGAACACCGTTGCGCCGGCGCGGCCGACGTAGCCCCAGCCGAGGGCCCGCACCGGCTCGATGCCCACCGGCAGCCATTCGAAGCTCTTCATCGTGGCGTCGATCAGCAGCAGGTGCCCATTCATCGACAGGAACAGCAGCAGGGTGACGAGGCCGAGGAAATCGGACATCACTGCCGTCTGGCCGCCGGCTTCCGGGTCGAAGAAGAGGGCGAAGGAGAGACCCATCTGCATGCCGATGAGGGCGCCGGCCACGTCCACCGCGGCGAACACGATGCGCATCATGAAGCCGATGGCGATGCCGATGAAGATCTGCTGCACGAAGATCGCCAGTCCCAACCCCGAGGCTGGCGGTACGGCGGGCATGGGCGGCATCGCAGGAAGCAGAGCGATGGCCACCGCGACGCCGATGGCAAGTCGCAGACGCATCGTCACGCCGCGGTTGGAGAACACCGGCGCCGACGAGAACAAGCCCAGCAGCCGCGCCAGCGGGAACATCAACGCTGCGAGCCAGGCGTCGAGCTGGGCGGCGGTGACGCTGAGCATGGCGGGGAGCGGGCGGCGTGCGCCGGCTTCAGCCGATCATCGCCGGAATCGACTCGAACAGCCGGCGCATGAAGTCTGTGAGCGTGGTGATCATCCACGGACCGGCCACGACGAGGGTCACGAACATCACCACGATCTTCGGCACGAAGGACAGGGTCATCTCGTTGATCTGTGTCGCGGCCTGGAAGATGCTCACCACCAGGCCGGTGACCAGCGCGGCGATGAACAGCGGCGCCGACACCAGCAGTGTGATCTCGATCGCCTGGCGGCCCAGCTCGACGACGGCGGTGGGGGTCATGGTCCTGTCTCCTTGCCGCCTACACGGCGAAGCTCTGCACCAGCGAGCCGATCAGCAGCGTCCAGCCATCGACCAGCACGAACAGCATGATCTTGAAGGGCAGCGACACGATGACCGGCGACATCATCATCATGCCCATCGACATCAGCACCGAGGCGACGATCATGTCGATGATGATGAAGGGAATGAAGACGATGAAGCCGATCTGGAAGGCCGTCTTCAGCTCGGAGGTGACGAAGGCCGGGATGACGACGCGCATCGGCAGATCCTCTGCCTTTTCCACCGGCGGCACTTTGGCCAGCCCGGAGAACAGCGACAGGTCGGGCTCGCGCACCTGCTTCAGCATGAAGGCCTTCATCGGTACCGAGGCGCGCTGCAGGGCCTCCTCGAACTGTATCGTGCCCTGGGACATCGGCAGGTAGGCATCCTGGTAAACCTTCTCGGCCACCGGCGCCATGATGAATAAGGTGAGGAACAAGGCCAGGCCCAGCAGCACCTGGTTGGGTGGTGCGGTCTGCGTGCCGATGGCCTGGCGTAGCAGGCCGAAGACGATGACGATGCGGGTGAAGCTGGTCATCATCAGCACCATCGCCGGGATGAAGCTGAGCAGCGTCATCAGCACCAGCGTCTGGATGGTCAGGCTGTAGGTGGTGCCGCCGCCGGCAGCCGGTGTCGCGGTCAGCGTGGGCAGGGCCTGCGCGGCGGCGAAGAGCGGCACGAGCGACAGCGCCAGCGCAGTCGCGCCGCGCACCGCGGCTGCCCGCAGGGGGCGGGCTGGCGGAGCGGCCCGCGAGGCGCAATCAGGGCGCATGCCGGCGCTCCATCGCCTGCCGCAGCCAGGCGGGAAAATCCTTCATGCTGGCCGCCGCAGCGGTGCCGCCGACGAGGGCGGGCAATTCGTCCCCCTGCAGCACGTGCAATGTCCGCACCTGGCCCGGTGCCACACCGAGCACCAGCACCTTTTCGCCCAGCCCGACCAGCACCACGCGCTCGCGCGGGCCGACCGCCACCGCGCCCAACACCTTCAGCGCCGATGCGGCCGAACCGCGCGGCGCCGACAGCCGCCGGATGACCCACAGGCAGGCAAACAGCAGGGCGATGACCACGGCAAGACCGAAGGCCATCTGGAGCAGCCCGACGGCAAGGTCCGGCCCCGGCGGAGACGCTGCACCGGGGTCGGCGGCGAGCGCCGAGGATGCCGCCGACAGCAGGGCAAGCGCCTCGAGGGCCACCCGGGTCGGCAGCAATCGAGGGGCGGGCACGTGGCGCGCCGGGTCGAGGGCGCGACGGCGCCCGGCTGCAGGGCTGCGCATCAGTTGCGGATCTTCCGCATGCGTTCGGCGGGACTGATGATGTCGGTCAGGCGGATGCCGAACTTGTCGTTCACCACCACCACCTCGCCCTGGGCGATCAGGGTGCCGTTCACCAGCACATCCATCGGTTCGCCGGCGAGGCCGTCGAGCTCGACCACCGAGCCGTGTGCCAGTTGCAGCAGGTTGCGGATCGACAGCTTGGTGCGGCCGAGTTCGACGGTGATCTGCACCGGAATGTCCAGGATCATGTCGAAGTCGTTCAGCGAACTCGCCTTGGTGCCGGTGGCGCCGAAATCCTCGAAGATCTGGCTGGCCGGGCGCGCCTGGTAGGGCGAGTCGTCGATCGCGGCCGCGGCGAGTTCAGCGGCCACGCGCGCGGCGTCGTCGCCCAGGCCGGCCTCGGCCGAGGCCTGCTCCTGCATTGCGGCAGCCCAGTCGTCGTCGGAAATCTGGTTGTCGTCAGCCATTCTGGCCTCCGGGAAGCTGTACAGCGTCGTTCTCGTTCGCACTGACGAAGCGCTCGACCTTGAGCGCGTAGTGCCCGTTCTTTGTGCCCTGCCTGCCTTCGAACACCGGTACGCCATCCACCGCGGCCGTGAGCAGATCGGGCACGTTGAGCGGGATGATGTCGCCGACGCGCATGTCGACGATGTCGCGCAGCGTCACCGGCGCGGCGCCGAAGTTGCACACCAGCTCCACCTCGGCGGTCTGCAACTGCCGCGACAGCAGGCGGATCCAGCGCTTGTCCTGGGTGAGGTGGTCGCTCTGCATCGTCGAGTAGAGCACGTCGCGGATCGGCTCCAGCATCGAATAGGGGAAGCACACGTGCATGTCCGCCTGCGCACCGCCGAAATCGAGCGAGAAGGTGGTCGCCACGACGATCTCGGACGGCGTGGCGATGTTGGCGAACTGCGAGTTCATCTCCGAGCGCACGTATTCCAGCTCGAGCTTGAACACCGGTGCCCAGGCACGCGAGTATTCGGCGAACACCACATCGAGCATGGCCTTGATGATGCGCTGCTCGGTCGGCGTGAAATCCCGCCCCTCCACGCGTGTGTGGAAGCGGCCGTCGCCGCCGAACATGTTGTCCACCACCAGGAACACCAGGTTCGGGTCGAACACCACCAGGCCGGTTCCGCGCAGCGGCTTGCCCAGCACCAGGTTGAGGTTGGTCGGCACCACCAGGTTGCGGATGAACTCCGCGTACTTCTGCACCTTGATCGGGCCGACCGAGACCTCGGCATTGCGGTGCATGTAGTTGAACATGCCGATGCGCAGATAGCGTGCGAAACGCTCGTTGATGAGCTCCATCGTGGGCATGCGCCCACGCACGATGCGTTCCTGGGTGGCGAGGTTGTAGGGCCTGACGCCGCCCTGATCGGCAAGGTCGTCGGCCGGCTCGTCGGACTCCCCGGTGACGCCCCGCAGCAGGGCGTCAACCTCTTCCTGGGAAAGAAAGTCCGAAGACATGGCGGCGATCCGTCACTGGATGATGAAGGAGTTGAACAGCACCGCCTGCACCGGCCCGTTCGAGCGCGTGCGGCCGCGCGAATCGGTGGTCACCGGAAAACCGAGCGCTTCGTTCACCTGGTTGGTGATGTTCTCGGCCAGCGTCTCGCGGCCGACGGTATCGGCGAGCTCCGAAGGCAGCTTGGATGACAGCAGCAGGTTGATGCGGTGGCGCACTTCGGGCATGAAGGCCTTGAGGCTTTCGGCCAGCTTGGGGTCGCCCACGCGCAGCACGATCACCGCCTGCAGGTAGTGGTCACCCTCGTCGCGTCGCAGATTGACGGTGAAGGGGTCCAGCGGCACGAAGGTCGGCGGCTTGCTCAGATCGATCGTCGGGTGGGGCGCCGATTCTGCCGCCGCCGCGGGGGCTGCGTGGTCGTCGCCGCCCTTGTCCTTCTTCAGCAACAGCAACACCACGACGCCTGCCGCTGCGATCAGCAGCACGAGCAGGACGATGACGACAATCAGCAGCAGCTTGCCCTTCTTCTTCGGGGCGGCTTCAGGGGCTGCATCCGGTTTGGCTGGCGCCTTCGCCATGCGACTCTCCTAGGTTCCAGATTCCATTATCCGGGAGAGTCGCAGCCGTCGAAGCCTGGAAAAGTGGGGCAGACCCGCCCCAATTCAAAGGCTTCAGACGAAGGTGTCGACCATCCCGTCGTGCTGTCTCAACCAGGTGGCGGCACTGCTGCCGCCCACCGTGCCCTCGCCCTGCCCGCGAGGATGTCCGCCGCCGCCGCCTTCGCGCCCGGCCTGCTGCTCGCCCGACGTGCTCACGCTCGTCTCGCCCAGACTGATGCCGGCGCCGGCGAGCATCTCGCGCAGGCGCGGCATGGCCTGTTCGAGGGCATCGCGCGCAGCCTGGTTGGCCGCGATGAACTGCGCGGTGGTCTGATCGCCATTCAGGTTGATCGAGACTTCGAGCTTGCCCAGATTGGGCGGTGTCAGCACCAGTTCGGCCTTGCTTTCGGCGCGGCCCAGCATCCAGGTCACCCGGTTGCCGATTTCCTCGGCCCAGCCATCCTGGCCGACCGGCGTGTGGACGGGCAATTGCGGCGCAAGCGGCCGCGCCGCGACGGCCTGGCCGCGGATCGCCGCAAATTCGCTGAGCTGGTGCGGCAGCGCGCTTCCGGGCGCCGACGCCGCAGCGCCCGCACCCGCGGTCGATGCCGTCGCTTCCACGCCCTGCGGGCCGCTCGCAATCTTGCCAGCCGAAGCGGAGGCTGCGCCTTCACGTGCCTGCAGCAGCATCAACGCGCTGGCGACACCGCGATCGGCGCCCTGGGTGCCTGCCTCCATTCTCGGCAGCAGGCCGGAATTCTGAAGCGATTTGCCGAGGCTGTCATCCGTTGCCGGATCCGGCTTCGGCGCGCCATCCGCCGCCCTCGTGGCGGCAAGTTGCGGCAACAGGGCGGCAAGATCTGCCGGCAAGCCGGCATTCAGCGCGGCGTTGGCGCCGGCGTCCGCGGATTGATCGGCGTCGTCCGCCGCCGCCTTGATGCGCCGCGCCAGTTCGGCCGGCGCGCCAGGGTCCGAGCTTGCGGCGGTGGCGGCACCGGCGGTCTGCGCCTCGGCGTCCGTGTGCTCTGCCGCATCCGCGCCTGCCTTGCCTGCGCTCTGAGCGGCCTTGTCCGGTGCGTTTGCCGAACTGCCATCCTTCTGGCCATTCCCGGCTGCGGGGCGTTCGCCGTTCTTCGCCGCAGGCGCGCCATCGGCTTTGTCGCCGGAGGCGGATTCCGCGTTGTACGCCGTGTTCGCGCCCGCGTTTCCGCGCTCGGGCGCGGACGTGTGCTCCGCGTCGCGGGCCGGCGATGCGCTGTCGAGGCGGTTCTGCAGCGTGCTGGAGAATGAATCTCCCGTGCTGCCCGTCGGCAGATCCCTGGCGCCGGATTGCGCTGCGGAGGCGAACAGCGTCCGGGCGAGGGCGATGGTCGTGGTGCTTGGAGAAACGGGAGCAGGCATGGCGGTGACCCCTGGATGGAGGATCCTGAAAAGCATCGATGAGCTTTAAGCAGGCTTCGTGCCACGTTCGCCGCGCACGGGACGGGCGCATTCGACCGCCGGGTCAGGCGTCGTCGTCCGGGCGGCTGCGCCGTGCGGCGTGCTCGTCGGTGAGCTTCTGTTCCTGCTTGGCCTCGCTGCGCGCAACGCCGGCTTGATGACGCTGGGACAGGGTGTCGAAGGCTTTCAGCCTGTTGCGCTGGGCGAGCCAGGATTGCTGGCCTTGCGCGGTCTGCTGCCGCGACTGCTCGACGATCCTGCGTTGCGCGGTGATGGCGTCGTCCAGGCGACCGATGAAGGCGGTGAAGTTGCGCCACGCGTCTGGGCCGATGCCGTCGCGCACCGCCTGCATGAAGCGCTCGTGGTATTCCTGCCGGTAGTCTTCCAGTTGCTTCAGCTTCTGTTCCACCGAGCGCTCGCTGGCAATCAGCTCGCCCAGCTTGCGCGCCGCGTCGTCGGTGCGCGTCTGCGCGAGATCGAGCAGGGGTTGGAGATGGAAGCGGCTGCTCATCGTCAGGGTCTTGGGTTTCGGTTGCAGCGGAAGCGGTGCGCGATTCTAACGCGGTGTCCGCACGCCGTAGGCGTCCGCCCTCACGCCGGCGTGGAAAATACCTCGGCCAGCTTCGCGAGGGCACCGTCATAGCCTTCGCGCTCGTGGATGCCCTGCTGCAGGAAGGCCTCCAGCCGGGGGTAGAGCTTGACCGCCATGTCCAGCATGGGATCTGCGCCGGGCTGGTAGGCGCCCACTGCGATCAGGTCGCGCGAGCGCTGGTAGCGCGAGAAGAACTGCTTGAACTGGCGCACCACCGCGAAGTGATCGTCGCCGACGAGATTGTGCATCGCGCGCGAGATCGACTGCTCGATGTCGATCGCCGGGTAGTGGCCCTGGTCGGCCAGGCTGCGCGACAGCACGAAGTGGCCGTCGAGGATGGCGCGCGCCGAATCGGCGATCGGGTCCTGCTGGTCGTCGCCCTCGGCCAGCACGGTGTAGAAGGCGGTGATGGAGCCGCCGCCTTCCGGCCCGTTGCCGGCGCGCTCGACCAGCGCCGGCAGGCGCGCGAACACGCTCGGCGGGTAGCCGCGCGTCACCGGCGGCTCGCCGATCGCCAGCGCGATCTCGCGCTGCGCCATGGCGTAGCGGGTCAGCGAATCCATGATCAGCAGCACCTGCTTGCCCTGGTCGCGGAAATACTCCGCCACGGTGGTCGCATAGGATGCGCCCTGCATGCGCATCAGCGGGCTGGTGTCGGCCGGCGCGGCGACCACCACCGAGCGCGCGAGGCCCTCGGCGCCCAGGCTCTGCTCGATGAACTCCTTCACCTCGCGGCCGCGCTCGCCGATCAGGCCGACGACGATGACGTCGGCCGCGGTGTAGCGCGCCATCATGCCGATCAGCACCGACTTGCCCACTCCCGAGCCGGCGAAGAGGCCCAGGCGCTGGCCGCGCCCCACGGTGAGCAGGGCGTTGATGGCGCGGATGCCGACGTCGAGCGGCTGCGAGATCGGTGCCCGCGCCAGCGGGTTGAAGGCGCGGCCCTGCAGCGAGCGCGTCTCCTGCGTCGCCAGCGGACCGAGCCCGTCGAGCGGTCGTCCGGCGCCATCGACCACGCGGCCGAGCAGGGCGTCGCCCACCGGCAGGTGCTTGGCGCGGTCTGCGGCGCGCCGGCGCGGGCCGATGTGCTTGCCCAGCACCAGGCGCGGCGTGCCCACTTCCATCGGCAGCACGCGTGCGCCCGGCGCCAGGCCGAAGACATCGTCGGTCGGCATCATGAACAGTTTCTCGCCGTTGAAGCCGACGACTTCGGCCTCGACCGCGCCACCTCCGGGCACCAGCACCCGGCAGCCTGACCCCAGCGGCAGCTTGAGGCCCGCGGCCTCCATGACGAGACCGTTGATGCGCGTCAGGCGCCCGGACACTTCGAGCGGATTACAACTGCCCACCAGGCTCGCGCCGCTTTTCAGGAAGCTGCGCCACAGTGCGCCGTGGTGCTCCATCATCCTTCCCCGCCCTTGTCGGCGGGCTGCCATTGCGCCCGCTCCCGCCCCAGCGACTCGAGGATGCGCCGCCAGCGGGTCTCGAGCGTGGCGTCGATCTGCGCGCCAAGGCTGTCGATGCGGCAACTGCCGCGCGACAGCTCGCCGTCCTCGACGAGTCGATGGCCGGCATGGCCGAGCTGCTCGCCCATGTGCTCGCGCACCAGTGCCAGGTCGTCCGGATGCAGGCGGATCTGGGCATGGCCTTGGGGCATCTGCAGCAGGGCGCTGCGCACGGTTTCCAGCACCGCTTCGGGGTGCACGGCCAGCGTGTGCTGCACCATCTGGCGCGCAATCTCGATCGACAGTGCCATCAGCTCTTCGGCGACCTCCTGGTCGAGCTGGCCCAGCGCCTTGTCGAGGCTGGCGGCAAGCTCGGTCAGCTGCCGCACGGCTTCGTCGACGCGTTCCGCGCCCTCGGCATGCCCGGCCTCGCGGCCTGCCTCGAAGCCGGCGGCGTGTCCGGCCGCGTAGCCCTCGGCGTGGCCGGCGGCGCGTGCTTCCTCGTGCATGCGCTCGATGTCTTCGGCGGTCGGCAACTGCACACCGGCGAGCGGGTCGGGCTCGGGCGCCTGCGGGATGAGCTCCGGTTCGGGCGTGGCCGGCGTTGGCGCAAGCTCCCGCGCGTCCGGGTCGGCGGGTGCGTCGAAATCGACCGGCTCCCAGCGGCGGTAGGCGCCCACCGCCTGGTGGCGGGTGATGCTCATTTGCGCGCCCGTCCACGCCAAGGTCGCGCAGGCGGCTTACACGAAGCCATCGTCGCCTCCCTTGCCGGCCATCATCACCTGGCCTTCCTCCGCCAGGCGCCGCACGATCTTGAGGATCTCCTTCTGCTCCGCCTCGACCTCGGACAGCCGGACCGGCCCGCGCGATTCGAGATCCTCGCGCATCATCTCGGCGGCGCGGCTCGACATGTTGCGGAAGATCTTCTCGCGCAGCTCCGGCGTCGCGCCCTTGAGGGCGACGATCAGCGAGTCGGACTGCACTTCGCGCAGGATGGTCTGGATGCCGCGGTCGTCGATGTCGACCAGGTTGTCGAACACGAACATCTCGTCGAGGATCTTCTGCGCCAGTTCGGGATCGTATTCGCGCACGCTGTCGATCACCGCGGTCTCCTGCGCCGAGCCGACGAAGTTGAGGATCTCGGCCGCGTGCCGCACACCGCCCATCGCCGCCTTCTTCACCGTCGTCGCACCGGCGAGCATGCGCGACAGGGCCTCGTTGAGTTCCTTGAGGGCGGCCGGCTGCACGCCATCGAGCGTCGCGATGCGCAGCACCACGTCGTTGCGCAGGCGGTCGCTGAAGTGCTTGAGGATGTCGCCCGCCTGGTCGAATTCGAGGTGCACCAGAATGGTGGCGATGATCTGCGGATGCTCGTTGCGGATGAGATCGGCCGCCGTTGCCGCGTCCATCCACTTCAGCGCCTCGATGCCGGCGGTGTCCGAGCCCTGCACCATGCGCGACAGCAACTGGCTGGCGCGCTCGTCGCCGAGCGCCTTGGTGAGCATCCTGCGCAACTGGTCCTCGTCCGACTGGATCAGCGCACCCTTGCCGAAGTGCTCGCTCACCTCCACCAGCAGCGGGTCGACCTTGCTGCGCGCCTGCGCCGGCATCGTCGCCATCTTCATCGTCAGCTTCTGCACCTCGCGCGGGCCGAGGTGCTTGAGCACCTCGGCCGCCTCGTCGGCGCCCAGGGTCATCAGCAGCAGGGCGGCCTTCTCCAGTCCTTCTTCCGGCGTGCTCACTTGCGGCCCTCCTCGGTGACGCCCATCCAGTCCTTGATCAGGCTGGCGACCATCTTGGGATCGTGGCGCGCGAGGTTGCGTGCCCGCTCCAGATGGGCCTCGTAGCCGTCCTCCGCGGTGGCGCCGGAGAGGCTGACCTGCACGCCTTCCTCGCCTTCCTCGAGCTCTTCGCCGGCAGCGGCGGAGACTTCCTCTTCCACCGTTTTCTCCTTCGGCGGTACGACGGCGCGCACCAGCGGGCGGATCACCGCAAGATACACGAGCAGGATCACCAGCAGCACGATCAGCCAGCGGGCGAGCTCCTTGCCGAGATCGAGCATCTGCGGGTCCTTCCACAGTGGCTGAGCGGCCTCCGTCGCCGGCGCGGCGAAGCTGCTGCTGGCCACGTTGATGGTGTCGCCGCGATTCGCGTTGTAGCCCACCGCCTCGCGTACCAGGTTGGTGATGCGCGCAATCTCCTCCTCGGTCGGCGGCAGGTTCTGCGCCTGACCGCCCGGCGCGGTGGCCGAGCGGTTGTTCACCACCACCGCCACCGACAGGCGCTTGATCTGGCCGATCGCCTGCTTGACGTGCTGGACGGTGCGATCGAGCTCGTAGTTGAGTACCGCGCTGCGGGTGCTGCTGCCCGCGCCCGCCGTGTTCGCGCCGCTGCCGCCCGGCACCGCCGGCGAGGTGATGGGCGCCGTTGCCGGCACCGGCGGCTGGTTGCTGAGCGCGCCCGGCACGCCCATCGCGCCCGGCGCGGGGTTGAGCTGCTCGCTCGTCTGCTGGCTGCGGATCGCCTGGTCGGGCGTGGGGTTGGGCTTGTAGGTCTCCGCCGTCTGCTCGACCTGGTTGAAGTCGACGTCGGCGGCGACCTGTGCCCGGAAGTTGTCCTTGCCCAGCATGGGCCCAAGGATGTTCTCGATGCGGCGGATGAAGCCGGCTTCCAGCTCGTGCACGTAGTCGAGCTGGGTGGGGTCCATGCCTGCGCGGCGCAGGGGGTCTGCCTGCTGGGTGAGGAGCTCGCCATCCTGATTGATGATGCTGACACCCGACGCCGTCATGCGCGGAACGCTGGACGACACCAGATGGACGATGCCCGCCACCTGGTTCGCGTCGAGCGTGCGTCCCGGGCGCAGGTTGACCATCACCGAGGCGGTCGGCTTCTGGTCGTCGCGCAGGAAGGCGGTCTGCCGCGGCATCGCCAGGTGCACCCGCGCGCTGGCCACCGTGGCGATCGACTGCACCGTGCGCGACAGTTCGCCCTCGAGCGCGCGCTGGTAGTTGATCTGCTCGTTGAACTGCGAAATGCCCAGCTTCTGGCCATCCATCAGCTCGAACCCAGCCAGGCCGCCCTTGGGCAGGCCATTGGCCGCCAGTTTCAGGCGGGTTTCATGCACGGCGGCCTGCGGCACGAGGATCGCGCTGCCGTTGTCGGACATGCGGTAGGGCACGTTCTGCTGCTGCAAAGCGGCGATGATCTGGCCGCCGTCGCGCTCTTCCAGGTTGGAGAACAGCACCGCGTACTCGGGCTGGCGGTTCCACAGCAATGCGCCGACGATCAGCGCGATGGCAAGGGCAATGGCCGCCGCCGCGGCGATCTTCTGCCGCTGGCTGAGCGCGTTGATGTTCTGCAGCGTCTGCTGCAGCCGCGACGGTGGGCCGCCCTCGGCGGGCGCGGCGCCGAGGGCGGCGTCGGCGGTGTTTTCAGCGGTTGCCATGGCGGCGATCCTGTTGCGTGCACTTTGACGGATAACGGCATTGTCCGCCGGCTGGCGCAAGCGGCGAGGCAGGAAAAGCGGCATTTTTTGCCGCCTGTTTGCCGGCTGCCAGGGCAGGGGATCGGCTACATTGATCGTCGTGAAACCCGCCATCGATCCCGCCACGTCAACCGCTCCCGCGCTGGATGCTGCGCAGCTCGCCGAGGCCTTTGCGCTCTTCAGCCGCGCATCGGAGGAGTTGTCGACCGCGTACAACGCGCTGCAGGGCCAGGTCGCGCAGCTCACCGAGCGGCTCACCATGCTGATGGGCGCGCTGCCCGCCGGTGTGGTGGTGCTCGACCGCAGCGGCCGCGTGGTGCAGGTGAACCGCGCCGCCGAGGCCCTGTTCGGCGGCGAGCTCGCCGGGCGCGACTGGGCCGTGGTGGGACGTGCGTTGCAGGCCACCGAGACGCCCGGCGAGCTGACTCTCGCCAGGTCCGGTGAGACCTTGCGCCTCGCCCTGTCGGAGACGGCGCTGGAGTCGGGCGACGAGCGCATCCTGCTGCTGCACGACATCACCGACACCCACCAGATGCGGCTGACGGCCGAGCGCAACGAGCGCCTCGCCGCGATGGGCGAGATGGTGGCCGGGCTGGCCCATCAGTTGCGCACGCCGCTCGCGGCAGCGCTGCTGTACACCGGCAACCTGCGCCAGGCCGAGCTGGGTGCGGCAGAGCGGGCGAAGGTGGCCGACCGCGCCATCGAACGCCTGCGCTACCTCGAGCGCCTGATCCGCGACATGTTGCTCTTCGCCCGCGGCGACAGCCTCGGCCGGCAGCGTTTCGGCGTCTGCGAGCTGGCCGCCGAGCTGGCGCACACGCTGGAGCCGCTGGCGCGCGCGCGCCAGCTCGACTTCCAGTGCGTCTGCGATTGTGGCGATGCCGCGCTGCATGGCGACCGCAAGGCGCTCGCCGGCGCGCTCACCAATCTGCTGGAAAACGCCATCCAGGCCACCGAGGCGGGCGGCAGCGTGAGCTTGAGGGTGGAGCGAGATGCGGCGGCCAGCGACACCTCCGCCGCGCCCGCCCAGCCCGGGCTGCGCTTCGTCGTGCGCGACAGCGGCCGCGGCGTGCCGCCCGAGCTGCAGTCGCGCCTGTTCGATCCGTTCTTCACCACCCGCGCCGACGGCACCGGGCTGGGGCTGGCCATCGCCCGCGGCGTGGCCCGTGGCCATGGCGGCGACATCACGCTGCGCTCCGCGCCCGGCCAGGGCGCCATCTTCACGCTTGCGCTGCCGCTGGCTGCCGGCGGCGAGGCAGGCGCCGACGCGATCCAGGAATCATGACCCAGGCACTCAACATCCTCGTCGTCGAAGACGACGCCGCGCTGCGCGACGCAGTGTGCTTCACGCTGGAAATGGCGCACCACCAGGTCACCGGTGTCGACGGCGGACCGGCGGCGCTGGTCGAACTCGAGCGCCAGGCGTTCAACATCGTCGTCACCGACCTGCGCATGCAGCCCATGGACGGCCTGCAACTGCTGCACGAGATCCGCGCGCGCCTGCCGCAACTGCCGGTGCTGCTGATGACCGCCTATGGCGACGTCGACAAGGCGGTGGCGGCGATGCGCGGCGGTGCCTGCGACTTCCTGATGAAGCCTTTCGAGCCCGACGTGCTGCTCGAGAACGTGCGCCGTTACGCGGCGGTGCAGGAACAAGGCGACGACACCATCGCCGACGATCCGCACACCCGCAACCTGCTCGCGCTCGCCGCGCGCGTGGCCGAAACCGACGCCACCGTGCTGCTGTCGGGCGAGTCCGGCACCGGCAAGGAAGTCTTCGCGCGCTACATCCATGCGCATTCGCCGCGCGCTGCCGGGCCTTTCGTCGCCATCAACTGCGCGGCGATCCCGGACAGCCTGCTGGAAGCGACCTTGTTCGGCCACGAGAAGGGCGCGTTCACCGGCGCGCAGGCCGCGCAGCCGGGCAAGTTCGAGCAGGCGCAGAACGGCACGCTGCTGCTCGACGAGATCTCCGAGATGCCGCTCGGCCTGCAGGCCAAGCTCCTGCGCGTGCTGCAGGAGCGCGAGGTGGAGCGCGTCGGCGGCAAGAAGCCGGTGCCGCTCGACATCCGCGTGCTGGCCACCTCCAACCGTGACATGTTGAAGGAGGTGGCGGCCGGCCACTTCCGCGAGGACCTCTATTACCGCCTCAACGTCTTCCCGCTGGCCATCCCGGCCCTGCGCGAGCGCGCGGGCGACATCGTGCCGCTGGCGCGCCACTTTCTCGCCCGCCATGCGGCACTGCTCAAGCGCCAGGTGCGCCTGTCGCCGGAGGCCGAGGCCTTGCTGCCGCGCTACAACTGGCCAGGCAACGTGCGCGAGCTGGAGAACACCATGCACCGGGTGCTGATCCTGACCGCGGGCGACACCGTGATGCCGGAGACGATCCGCCTGTGCCTGCCGCACTGGGACGG
>JAFEFM010000530.1 GCA_018240585.1 Pseudomonadota bacterium | reverse complement strand
GGTCCACAGCCCGGGCCCGCAGGCGCTAAACTTGCGCCCTTTCATCCCCTGCCAACGCATCGCCGGAGCGATCCATGTCCGTCAGCCATCCGTCCGTCCAGCGCGTCCTCACCGGGATCACCCCGTCGGGGACGCCCCACCTCGGCAACTATGCCGGCGCGATCCGTCCCGCGATCGCTGCCAGCCGCCAGCCGGGCGTGGAGAGCTTCTACTTCCTGGCGGATTATCATGCGCTGATCAAGACCACCGACCCGGCGCGGGTGCAGCGCTCGACGCTCGAGATTTCGGCATCCTGGCTGGCGGCGGGTCTGGACACCGAGCGCGTGTGGTTCTACCGCCAATCCGACATCCCGGAGATCCCGGAACTGACCTGGCTGCTGGCCTGCGTGGCGGGCAAGGGGTTGCTCAATCGCGCGCACGCCTACAAGGCGGCGGTGGACAAGAACGTCGCCGCCGAGGAAGACCCCGATGCCGGTGTGAACATGGGCCTCTTCATGTACCCGGTGCTGATGGCGGCCGACATCCTGATGTTCAAGTCGCACAAGGTGCCGGTCGGCCGCGACCAGATCCAGCACATCGAGATGGCACGCGACATGGCGGCAAGCTTCAACCACCTGTACGGCGAGCACTTCGTGCTGCCCGAGGCCGAGGTCGATGCCTCGGTGGCGACGCTGCCCGGCCTCGATGGTCGCAAGATGAGCAAGAGCTACGACAACACGATTCCGCTGTTCGCGCCGGCGGCGGAACTGAAGCGCCTGATCTTCTCCATCGTCACCGACTCGAAGGCGCCCGGCGAACCCAAGGAGGCCGAAGGTTCGGCGCTGTTCCAGCTCTACCAGGCCTTCGCCACGGCCGAGGAGACGCGCGCGATGCGCACCGCGTTCGAGGAGGGTATCGCCTGGGGCGAGGCCAAGCAGGCGCTGTTCGAGCGCATCGACGCCGCGGTGGCGCCGATGCGCGTGAAGTACGAGGCGCTGATCGCCGAGCCGCACGTCATCGAGCGCCATTTGCAGGAGGGCGCCGAAAAGGCACGCGCGATCGCCACGCCCTTCATGGCCGAACTGCGCCACGCGGTCGGCCTGCGCAACCTGGCCGCGGCCTTTGCCGTGAAGGCCGCCGACAAGCCGAAGGCGGCGCTGCCCCAGTTCAAGCAGTACCGCGAGGCCGACGGCCGCTTCTACTTCAAGTTCGTCGATGGCGACGGGCGCCTGCTGGTGCAGGGCGCGGGCTTCGACTCGCCGCGCGATGCCGGGCGCTGCGTCGCCGCGCTGAAGCAGGGCGCGGCCTTCCATGTCGAGGGCGACGGCATGCACGTGGACGGGGCGCGCATCGGTGACTTGGCCGACGGCGTGCATGCCGACGACGTACGCAGGGCGCTCGCGGCACTGGCGGCCTGAGGCACACGCGTCCGCCCCGGGCGCGATGGCATTCCCGTCACGGAATGCCGGATAATTGATGCATTGCAAAAACTACAAGATCGTTGTTCGTGACCCCCGACATTCCAAAAGCAGAGCCCGATTCCGCCCCGATCGATGCCGCCGTGAGCGTCCCTGCTCCCCAGCCCGCGGAGGCGCCTCCGACGTCGGCGGCGCCCCGCGGTCGCCGGCCGCGCCCCGGCTTCTTCCGCCTGGTGCGCTGGCTGACCCTCATCGTCCTGCTCGTCGGGCTGACTGCAGTCGTCATCCTGATCACGGACGAAGTCGTCAGCTCCCGGCTGCAGGCGCGCTACATCAGCCGCTATGCCGCCTCCCTGGACTACGCGCTGGTCGAAGGCACGAGCGATGCGATCCGCTTCCCGACGCATGGCCCCTTCGACCGCCGCATGGGTTATGCGGATCTCCCGGTCATCTCCCAGCGCCTGACCGAGCGTGGTTTTGCCGTCACGCAACAGGTGCGCTTCTCCGACGATCTGATGAAATACACCGGCCGCGGCTTCTTCCCGCCCTATCGCGAGAAGACGCGTGCCGGGCTGGATCTGGCCGACTGCCGCGGCGAGCCGCTGTACCAGTTCCGCTACCCCTACCGCCACTATGACGGCTTCGCCGCCGTGCCGCCGCTGGTGGGCCAGGCGCTGATGTTCATCGAGAACCGCGACCTGCTGGACGAATCACGCCCGCGGCTCAACCCGGCGGTGGACTGGGTGCGCTTCTCGCGCGCGGTGCTGGCGCAGGTCGGCCGCATGGTCAATCAGGATCTGGACGCACCTGGCGGCAGCACCCTGGCGACACAGATCGAGAAATATCGCCATTCGCCCGACGGCGTGACCTACGACGCGCGCGAGAAGCTGCGCCAGATGGTGTCGGCCAGCGTGCGTGCCTACCGCGACGGCGAGGAAACGCTGCCGGTGCGCCGCGAACTGCTGCTCGATTACCTGAACACGGTGCCGCTGTCGGCGGCGCCGGGCCACGGCGAAGTCAATGGCCTGGGCGACGGCCTGTGGGTGTGGTTCGGCGCCGACTTCGACAAGGTCAATGCGCTGCTTTCGGCGCCGCCTGCCGACGGCAGCACGCTGGCGGCGCAGGGTCGTGCGCTGCGCCAGGTGGTGGCGCTGATGATCGCGCACCGCCGGCCGTCCTTCTATCTGTCGCGCAGCGGTCGCGACGACCTCGCCCAGCTCACCGACAGCTACGTGCGCCTGCTTGCGGAAGCGGGGTTCGTCGCGCCCGCGCTGCGCGATGCCGCGCTCGCCGAGCCGTTGAAGTTCCGCGACATGGTGAAGGACCCCGCGGTGCTGCCGGCCGACCTCGGCAAGGGCGCGACCGCCATCCGCACGCGGCTGGCCGGCATGCTCGACGCTTCGCTGTACGAGCTGGACCGCTTCGACCTCGACGCCACTGCGACGCTCGATGGCCCGCTGCAGCAGGCGGTGAGCGATTTCCTCGGCAAACTGCGCGACCTCGGGTTCGCCCGCAGCCAGGGCCTGATCGGCGAACGCATGCTCACGCCGGACCGCATCGACGGCGTGCGCTACAGCTTCAACCTGGTGGAGCGCACGCCCGGCGGCAACCGCGTGCGGGTGCAGACCGACACCTCCGACCAGCTCTTCGACATCAACGAGAGCAGCAAGCTCGAACTGGGCTCCACCGCCAAGCTGCGTGTGCTCGCCACCTATCTCGAGATCGTCGCGGAACTGCACGGCCGCTTTGCCGGCCAGTCGGCTGCGGATCTGCGCCGCGTCGAGGTCGCTCAGCGCGACAACATCTCGCGCTGGGCGATCGACTACCTCGCCCATGCCGCCGACCGCAGCCTGCCGGCGATGCTGGAAGCGGCGCTCGAGCGCCACTATTCGGCCAGTCCGGGCGAGAGCTTCTTCACCGGTGGCGGCGTACATACCTTCAACAACTTCAACGCCTCGGACGACGGCCGCAGCCCGACGATGCGCGAAGCGCTGCAGGGGTCGATCAACCTGCCCTTCGTGCGCCTGATGCGCGACATCGTGCGCCACACCATGTACCAGGTGCCGGGCAGCACGGCGCAATTGCTCGACGATGCCGACGATCCGCGGCGCATGGAATATCTCGCCCGCTTCGCCGACCGCGAAGGCCAGGTCTTCCTGCGCCGCTTCTGGCGCAAGTACCAGGGCAAGACGCCGGACGAGGTGCAGGCCACCTTCCTCGACGGCCTGCGCCCCGGCGCCGAGCGCCTCGCCGCGGTGTTCCGCTATCTGTCGCCGCAGGCCTCGCCGGACGAGCTGGCCGCCTTCCTGCGCAAGCGCCTGGACGATGCCGAGCTGACGTCCACCCGCATCGAACAACTGTACAAGCGCACCGCGCCCGAAGCCTACGACCTGCCCGATCGCGGCTATGTCGCGCGCGTACATCCGCTCGAGCTGTGGCTGGTCGGCTACCTGTCGGCCAAACCGGAGGCGAGCTGGCAGGAAACGGTGGAAGCGAGCGCCGAGCAACGCCAGGCGGTGTATCGCTGGTTGTTCCGGACGCGCTTCAAGGGTGCGCAGGATTCGCGCATCTACACCATGCTGGAAGTCGAAGCCTTCCTCGACATCCATCGGCGGTGGGCGCGGCTGGGCTATCCCTTCGACCACCTGGTGCCGTCCTACGCCACCGCGCTCGGCAGTTCGGGCGACCGGCCGGCGGCACTGGCCGACCTGATGGGCATCATCGTCAATGGCGGCGTGCGCCTGCCCACCGCGCGCATCGAAAGCCTCCGCTTCGCCGCCGACACGCCCTATGAGACGAGCTTTGCGCGCCGCGCCGCGGAGGGCGAGCGGGTGATGGCACCCGAAGTGGCAGCGGCGTTGCGCAATGCGCTGTCCGAGGTGGTCGAGGGCGGCACCGCGCGACGCCTGTCGGGTGCATTCAAGCTCGCCGACGGCACCGCGCTGGTGGTGGGCGGCAAGACCGGCACCGGCGACAACCGCATCGCCATCGGCCGCGGCGGCGCCAAGGGGCTGGCGCTCAACCGCACCGCGACTTTCGTGTTCTACATCGGCGACAACCATTTCGGCACGCTGACGGCCTACGTGATCGGCCCCGAGGCGTCAGGCTACCGCTTCACGTCCGGCCTGCCGGTGCAGATCCTGAAGTCCATGGGGCCGATGCTGCTGCCTCATCTCGAGCCGCATGCCAGCGGCGGCTGCGCGGCGCCGAGGCTTGAGCCGGCGGGCGCGGCCGGCAATAATCCGGCGCTTCCCACCACAACGACAGAGATCCCAGATGACTGATCGCCAAGCCATCATCCCGCAGGGGATGGAGTACGTTTACGACCGCATCCACTACGCGCCGGCCGTGCGCGTGGGCGACACGATCTACGTGTCCGGCCAGATCGGCCGCGACGACAACGGCCAGTTGGTGGAAGGCACCGAGGCGCAGATCGTGCAGGCTTTCGAGAACCTGAAGAAGGTGCTCGCGGCGGCCGGTGCGCAGTTGAGCGACATCGTCGATCTCACCACCTTCCACACCGACATGCGCGACCTGCAGTTGTTCATGAAGGTCAGGGACCGCTACCTGACGCAGGACTTCCCGGCATGGACGGCCATCGGCGCGGGCTCGCTCGGCGGCGCGCCCGGCTACCTCATCGAGATCAAGGCGGTGGCGGTGCTGCGGCGCTGACGCGCACGCCCTTCCAGCGCATTGGCCATCCAGCCCAGGCTCCGCTCGCTGCCCGACCGGGTGCGCCAGATCGCGCTGTTCGAGATCGGCGGCCTGCTGCTGATCACGCCGCCGTTCGCCTGGCTGAGCGGCGTGCCGGTGACGGACTCGCTCGGCCTGATGGCGGTGCTGGCACTGATGGCGGCGATCTGGAACGGCGCGTACACCACCGCCTTCGACTGGTTCGAAGGCCGGCTCACCGGCCGCACTGCGGACCGCCGCCCGTTCCGCCTGCGCTGCGTGCACGCGGCGGGCTTCGAGACCGGCCTGCTGCTGATGACGCTGCCGGTCATCGTGTGGTGGACCGGCATGGGCTGGGTCGATGCGCTGGTTGCCGACATCGGCCTGGCGGCCAGCTACACCCTGTACGCGCTGGTGTTCAACTTGGCCTACGACAGGGTGTTTCCGATCGCCCCGCGCTGACGCGGTGCGGGCTCAGCTCCCCGCCTGCTGCACGATGACCGCCTGCGCCGGCATCGGCGCCGGGAATCCGGCGGCCGCGAGTGACTCGCGGATCACGCGGTTGCCGTCGAAGTAGACCTGCCAGTAGTGGTCGGTGTGGCAGAAGGGGCGCACCGCCAGGATCGGGCCGACGAGGTTGAAGTCGAGGATGTCCACTTCCGGCGCCGGGTCGGCAAGCACATTGGGCACCGCCAGCAGCTTTTCACGCAGCAGCGCCATCGCCGCGACATGGTCGGCACTGCCCGCGAGCTGGCACTTCAGCTCGACGCGGCGGTACGCGTTGTGCGAGAAGTTCTGGATCGTGTCGCCGAACACCTTGCCGTTTCCCACCAGGGTCATGACGTTGTCGGGGGTGTCGATCGCGGTGGCGAACAGGCCGATTTCCCTCACGGTGCCGACCACGCCAGCCGCGCTGATGAAGTCACCCACCTTGAACGGCCGCAGCACGACGAGGAAGATGCCCGCGGCGAGGTTGCCGAGCAGGCCGCCCCAGGCAGCACCGATGGCGATGCCGATGCCTGCCACGAGGGCGGCGAAGGTGGTCGTCTGCACGCCGAAGTAGCCGAGGATGGCCACCACCAGCACGATGTTCAACGTGACGGTGAGGAAGCTGCCGACATAGCGCATCAGCGTCGGGTCCACCTTCTGCCGGCTCATGGCCTGCTGCAGCAGGCGGCCGGCCAGTCCGATCAGCCAGCGGCCGATGATCCAGAAGACGATGGCGCCGACGATCTTGAGGCCGATGTCGGTGGCGTAGGTCATCGCCAACTGACGGTAGTTTTCCACTTGGTCCATGGTCTTGCTCCGCGGTGGTTGAAAGCTCGGGACGTTGCCGCCATTCATTCATGCTAGCCCCTGTTGTTGATGTCTGCATGACGAAGTCCCGCGGCTTGCCCGGCTGTCGCGGCCGAGTGCCGCCAAACCGCTAGGTGGACCGGGTGGCGGATTGCAATCCCGGCCGCGGCGGCCTATCGTGCGCCGCTTCCTCGCCCCGGATTGCCGCCGTGACCGCCTTGCCCCTTCCTGTTGCCGATGCCGACCTGACCCCGCTCAACACTTTCGGTCTGCCTGCCCGTGCGCGCCGGCTGCTGGTGCTGACGTCGGCAGGCCAGCTTCGTGCGCTGGCGGCCAGCCCCGAGTGGGTGCTCATGCCCCGGCTGGTGCTGGGCGGAGGCAGCAACCTGATCTTCACCGGCGATTTTCGCGGCACGGTGCTGAAGGTGGAGATCGGCGGCCGCCGTCTGGTGGGCGAGGATGAGGAGGCCTGGATCGTCGAGGCCGGCGCCGGCGAGAACTGGCACGATTTCGTGCGCTGGACGCTGGCGCAGGGCTGGCCCGGGCTGGAGAACCTGTCGCTGATCCCGGGCACGGTCGGCGCGGCGCCGATCCAGAACATCGGCGCCTATGGTCTGGAGATGGCGGAGCGTTTCGCGTCGCTGGAGGCGGTGGAGCTGGCGACCGGGGCGGCGCGCGTGTTCACTGCGGCGGATTGCGGCTTCGGCTATCGCGACAGCGTCTTCAAGCGCAACCCCGGCCGCTGGCTGGTGACGGCGGTGCGCTTCCGGCTGCCGAAGCGCTGGGCGCCGGTGACGCGTTATGCGGATGTGGCGCGCGAGCTGGACTCGCAGGGCGTCACGCAGCCGACCGCGCTGCAGGTGTCCGATGCGGTGATCGCGATCCGCCGCCGCAAGCTGCCCGATCCGGCGGTGATCGGGAATGCGGGCAGCTTCTTCAAGAATCCGGTGGTGGATGCCGCAACACATGCGCGGCTCGCGGCGTCTCATCCTGCCATGCCGGCCTATCCGCAGGCCGATGGCAGCGTGAAGCTGGCGGCGGGATGGTTGATCGAGCAGGCGGGCTGGAAGGGGCGCGATCTCGGGCCGGTGGGCTGTTACGAGCGCCAGGCGCTGGTGCTGGTCAATCGCGGCGGCGCCATCGGGGCGGACGTGCGGCGCATCGCGGCGGCGATCCAGGCCGAGGTGCAGGCGCGCTTCGGCGTGCACATCGAGCCGGAGCCGGTGTTCGTGTGATTCGTTGTTTTCAGCGGCAGGGGTGCTAACCGCCGGCCGCACGGAGTATTCCTTCCGAAGGCTGCGGAACTCGCCCTTCGGACTCAGACAGTCCTCGCCTTCTCCAGGAATACCCCGCGCAACCGGCTTGGCGTGGGTGCAGCGGCTGGGCGCGAGCCGCGCTGCGTGGTCTGTTCATCTCACCGTTCCTCGTTCGCACTGAAGCGGTGCGCCAAGGCTGTTGCGACGCATCAAGCATGGGCGCCCTGGCACGCAGCCTGGATTGCCCAGCCGTGGTGGTGCACCGTGACTGATCTCCTCACTTCCCACCGAGCGTGAGGATTCATGCCGGTTCTGGCGCCGATCGGGAGCGGGGCACCCGCTTTTCGCGCTTCTTGGCATACGCCTTGCTGTTGGCTTGTCGACAAGGTTCTTTCCTTGCCTTTCTCAGCTCACAACAAGGGGTCCGTCGATGAACCGTCGCAATTTCGTCAAAGCGCTCACGCTGTCCGCTTCCATCGCCGCCATCGGCCTGCCCGTCGGGGCGCAGGCGGCCGACACGATCAAGGT
>JAFEFM010000052.1 GCA_018240585.1 Pseudomonadota bacterium | reverse complement strand
TCGCTGGCGGCCTGCGGCGGCTACGACGAAGCCGACTTCTGCCGGCGCATGGACGAGGATTTCTTTCCGCACATCGATGGCGTGCCGATGCACGGCCCCGGCGGCTACACCAGCCAGTCCATCCGCGAAGCCTGGCGCAAGCGCGTGCAGCAGGGCCTGCCATGGGGCCAGGTCGCCGGCAACGCCGACACCACCGAAGCGGCCGAGCGCACGCTCGCCCTCGCGGTGCGCTACGCGCTCGACCCGTCCGCGCTCGCCGACGCGGTCACGCGCAACACCGTGCTCACGCAGACCGACGGCACGGTGGTGGCGATGACGGTGGCCTTCGGCGCGGTGCTGGGGATGCTGGTCGAGGGCAACGCCCTGGACGTCTCCCTCTCGGCCAAGTTGATGGCGCGCGTGAAGGCCGGCGCACTGCCGTTCCATACGGTGACGGTCGGCAACCTGCAGGCGCCGAAGCCGGGCGCGGCCGAAGCCCCGACGGCCGGCCGCTTTCCTTCGCCCGACGCGCTGCTCACGCCCTCGGCGATCGCCCGCGCCGCGCGCGACCCCGACATCCGCATCGAACCGGCGTGGAAGGTGTCGCTGGTTTATGGCATGCCCTGCGCGGTGTATCACCAGTTCCAGCCGGCCTACTATCTCGCGGCTCGCTTTGCCGACGACTTCGAGTCGGCAGTGCTGCACGCGGTCAATGGCGGCGGCCAGAACCTCGCGCGGGCGATGCTGACCGGGGCGCTGGTGGGGGCGCAAGTCGGGATCGGCGGCATTCCGCAGCGCTTCATTGAAGGGCTGGAGGACCGGGAGTCGCTGCAGGCACTGGTGCGCGGCGTCGCGGCGGAAGCGGCGGGCGCCTGAGGCTGTTCCTTCGAAGGCGAGCATGCGTGTTGCCGGCAGCCCGTTTCCAGCCGTCAGTGAGGCGGAGTCCTTTTCTCCTCGATCATGAGTGTCCGTAGGAGGACCATTCCGCCAAGCATGACGACGGCCGTCACGACCAGCGCCGCGTCGTAGCTGTCGGTCGCGGTGGCGATGCAGCCAGCCATGGCCGGAGCACAGATCTGTGCCGCGCCATAGCTGAGCGTCATGCGTGCCATGGCCTTCGCGGGATTGGCCGGGAAATGGCGCCCGATCAGCGTCAGCGTGAGGCTGACGATGCCGACGAACGTCGCGCCGAAAAGGATCGCTCCCAGCACGTTGGGCACGGCGCCATCGGTCAACACTGGCACGATGATGGAGATCGTCTGCAGGCCGTAGGCGAGCATCAGGGCACGAATCTGTCCCATCGAACGGGCAAGGCGGTCCCACGCGAAGCAGGACGGTGCGGCGGCGAGGCCGACGATCACCCAGATCCAGCTTCCCTTGCCGGCGAGCAGGGGGCCATCTTCAAGAATGGCGACGATGAAGGTGGCACTGACGACGTAGCCGAAGCCGGCGCAGAAGTACGCCGCGGTGAGGAGCCACAGCCAGCGCCTGTTCGGCGCGATCGGTGCGGGTGCCGGCCGGGCTGCGGCGGCCTTGGCCTGGA
>JAFEFM010000529.1 GCA_018240585.1 Pseudomonadota bacterium | reverse complement strand
CGGAGCACGAACGCCTGGCGGCGAATATGTTCGAGGGCTTCGGGCGGCAGCTTTCTGGCATCGATCTTTTCCATGCCAGAATTATATCAAAAGCTATTTGATTGCCGGGTTAATAGCCCCATTTTGCCTTTGTGAAGTCAATCTGATCTGGAGTTTTCATGTACGAGAATGCATCGCTGTTGATCACTGGAGGAACCGGTTCCTTTGGCCATGCTGTATTGAAACGGTTCCTTGATACTGAAGTCGGAGAAATCCGCATCTTCAGCCGCGACGAAAAGAAGCAGGACGACATGCGCAAGCGTTACAACAGCGCGAAACTTAAGTTCTACATCGGCGACGTCCGCGACCAACGCAGCGTAGAACAGGCGATGCGCGGGGTGGACTTCGTGTTCCACGCCGCTGCGCTCAAGCAGGTGCCGTCGTGCGAATTCCACCCGATGCAAGCAGTACGCACTAACGTGCTAGGCACCGAAAACGTACTCGAAGCGGCGGTCGCGGCGGGGGTCAAGCGAGTGATCTGCCTCAGCACTGACAAGGCAGTCTATCCAATCAACGCCATGGGCATCTCGAAGGCAATGATGGAAAAGGTGATGGTCGCGGCCAGCCGCAACCTGGAAGGCACCGGCACCGTGATTTGCGGCACGCGCTACGGCAACGTGATGGCCTCGCGCGGATCGGTGATTCCGCTGTTCGTCGAGCAGGTGCTGGCGGGCAAGCCGATCACCATCACCGATCCGAGCATGACCCGGTTCATGATGACGCTGGCCGATGCGGTGGATCTGGTGCTGTACGCCTTCGAGCACGGCAACAACGGCGACATCTTCGTGCAGAAGGCGCCGGCAGCGACCATCGAGACGCTGGCGCGTGCGGTGACCGGTCTGATGGGCAAGCCCGAGCACCCGGTGAACATCATCGGCACCCGCCACGGCGAGAAGCTCTACGAGGCGCTGCTGAGCCGCGAGGAGATGGCCTGCGCCGAGGACATGGGCGACTACTTCCGCGTGCCACCCGATGGGCGCGACCTCAACTACGGCAAGTTCGTGGAACAGGGCGAGGCGAAGCTGACCCAGACCGCGCACGGCGAGGACTACAACTCGCACAACACTGCACGCCTTGACGTTGAAGGCATGACGCAGTTGTTGCTGAAGCTCGAAGGTATGCAACGCATTGCCCGCGGCGAGACGACCACTGTCGAGGAGTGCTGAGGCGATGAAGGTCCTGATCACCGGTGCCGGCGGCTTTGTCGGCAAGAACCTGCAGCAGCACCTGGCCGAACGCAAGGATGTGGAGATCGTGTGCTTCACGCGCGCAAACACCGCGGCAGACCTGCCGCGCTTGCTCGAAGAGGTGGAGTTCGTGTTCCACCTGGCTGGGGTAAACCGGCCGCAGGATCCGCAAGAGTTTGTCACCGGCAACGCCGACCTGACCGCCGCGCTGATCGATGCGGTGGAAGGCGAGATGCGGGCGTGCGGGCGCAAGATTCCGATCGTCTACAGCTCGTCCACCCAAGCTGCCTACGACAACCCCTACGGCGGCAGCAAGCGCGCGGCGGAAGAGGCGCTGCAGGCCTTCGCCAAGCGCACCGGCGCGGCGACGCATGTGTTCCGCCTGCCCAACGTGTTCGGCAAGTGGTGCCGACCGAACTACAACTCGGCGGTGGCGACGTTCTGCCACAACATCGCCCGCGGCCTGCCGATCCAGATCAACGACCCGGCCGCGCCGGTGACGCTGGTGTATGTGGACGACGTGGTCGAGCGCTTCATCCAGCTCATGGACGGCGCCGACGTGGCGGTGGATGCCGAGGGCTTCGCCACCGTGACGCCGCAATACACCACCACGGTGGGCGAACTGGCCCGCCAGATCGAGACCTTCCGCGCCAGCCGCGACACGCTGATGACCGAGCGCGTGGGCACCGGCTTCGTGCGCGCGCTGTATTCCACCTATGTGAGCTATCTGCCGCCGGAACTCTTCGCTTACACCGTGCCGATGCACGGCGATGCGCGCGGCGTGTTCGTGGAGATGCTGAAGACGCCTGATTGCGGGCAGTTCTCCTTCTTTACCGCCCATCCGGGCATCACCCGCGGCGGCCACTACCACCACACCAAGACCGAGAAGTTCCTGGTGATCAAGGGCGAGGCCCGCTTCAAGTTCCGCCACATGCAGACCGGCGAGACCCACGAGCTGGTGACGAGTGGCAGCAAGGCCGAGGTCGTGGAGACGGTGCCGGGCTGGACGCACGACATCACCAACATCGGCAGCGACGAGATGGTGGTGATGCTGTGGGCGAACGAGGTATTCGACCGGCAGAAACCGGATACCTACGCCTGCCCGCTGTAACGATCTAACATGGAGGGCGTCCGCGTGGGCGGGCTCGACCCAAGGAGGCTGATCATGCTAAGCACCACCGAACGATTACTGGAGACCGCGCAGGCACTGCCGGAGCCGCTGCTCGCCGAGGTGCTCGACTTCGCAGAGTTCCTGCGTGCCCGGCATGCGAAGGCTGCGTCGGAATCGGGCGGTCGTGATCTGCTCGAGTTGTGCGGCGGCCTGGAGGGCTCTGAGACGTTCCAGGAATCTCCCGAAGTCATACAGCGGCGACTGCGCGATGAGTGGCATTAAGTACCTGCTCGACACCAACTTCATTCTGGGAATGCTCAAGCGCACCCCGGAGGTGTTGGAAGTGCTGAGTGCTAGGCGCTTGACGTCGGATGAGTGCGCGTACAGCGCGATTACGCGAATGGAGCTACTTGGCTTTCCGGGGATTACGCCCACCGAAGAGCAACTCATCCGCTCGACACTCGACCGCTTCCAGTACCTCGGCGTCAGCTTCGAGGTCGAAGAGGCTGCGATCGGAGTGCGTCGAACGCGCCGCGCCAAGCTGCCTGACGCACTGATTGCTGCCACCGCGTTATGTCATGACCTGGAGTTGCTGACGCTCGATGGTGGCCTGCAAGCCACGATCACGGCAATCCGCCCTTCAATCTAACGCTGCCCGCCCAACCGTACCGCGACAAGCCCGCCGGTGGGGCGCTTCCACCTTCTCTAATATCGATGAAAAAACTCAAAGTCATGTCCGTGGTCGGCACCCGGCCCGAGATCATCCGCCTGTCGCGCGTGTTGGCCGCCCTCGATGAGCATTGCGAGCACGTGCTGGTGCACACCGGCCAGAACTACGACTACGAACTTAACCAGGTCTTCTTCGACGACCTGGGGGTGCGCAAGCCGGATTACTTCCTCAACAGCGCCGAAGGGAGCACGGGCGCCGCGCACACCATAGGCAACCTGATCATCGCGGTCGACCGCGTGCTCGGCGAAGTACAGCCCGAGGCCATGCTGGTGCTGGGCGACACCAATAGCTGCCTGTCGGTGATCCCGGCCAAGCGTCGCAAGATCCCGATCTTCCACATGGAAGCGGGCAACCGCTGCTTCGATCAGCGCGTGCCGGAAGAGACCAATCGCCGCATCGTCGACCACACCGCCGACATCAACCTCACCTACAGCACCATCGCACGCGACTACCTGCTGCGCGAGGGCCTGCCGCCCGACCAGGTGATCAAGACCGGCAGCCCGATGTTCGAGGTGCTGACGCACTACCGCCCGCGCATCGATGCGTCGGACGTGCTGCAGCGTTTATCCTTGGAGGCAGGGCGTTACTTCGTGGTGAGCGCGCACCGTGAGGAGAACATCGAGTCCGAAAAGTCCTTCACCAAGCTGGTGGCGGTGCTCAACGCGGTGGCGGAAGACCATGGCCTGCCGGTGATCGTGTCGACCCACCCGCGCACGCAGAAGCGCGTGGATGCGACTGGAGCGAAGTTCCACCCGATGGTGCGGCTGCTGAAGCCGCTGGGCTTCCATGACTACGTGAAACTGCAGCTTTCGGCCAAGGCGGTGCTGTCGGACAGTGGGACGATCAACGAGGAATCCTCAATTCTCAATTTCCCGGCGCTGAACCTGCGCGAGGCGCACGAGCGTCCGGAAGGGATGGAAGAGGCCGCGGTGATGATGGTGGGGCTGGAGGTGGAGCGCGTACGCCAGGGGCTGGCGATTCTCGCCTCGCAACTGCGTGGCGAAGATCGCAGCCTGCGTCGGGTGGCCGACTACAGCATGCCGAACGTTTCGGACAAGGTGGTGCGGATCATCCACAGCTACACGGATTACGTGAAGCGGGTGGTGTGGAAGCAGTACTGAGGTAGGCGTGCGCATTCTTGTCATCAGCCAGTATTTCTGGCCAGAGAACTTCCGCATCAACGACCTTGTGACCGAGTTCGCCGCTCGCGGACATGACGTCACCGTGCTGACAGGGTATCCAAACTACCCGTCTGGCGAGCTCTTCCCTGAGTTCAAAGCGGCGCCAGAGTCGTTCGCACGATTTGGGGAGGTACGAGTCGTTCGTGTGCCCTTGCTCCCGCGAGGACAAGGCGGGCTGCGGCTCATGTTGAACTATGCAAGCTTTGCGGCGAGCGCCACCTTGCTTGGTGCCTGGCAGCTACGCAAGGAAAGATTCGACGTCATTTTCGTCTTCGAGCCGTCACCCATCACGGTCGGCTTGCCGGCCGCATTTCTACGCTATCTGAAGCGTGCGCCGGTGGCCTTCTGGGTCCTGGACCTTTGGCCAGAAACGCTGGAAGCCGTTGGTGTGGTGCGATCGAAGATGATCTTGAACACAGTCGGGAAGCTGGTCTCGTTCATCTACAACAGGTGCGACCTGATCCTTGCCCAGTCGAGAAGCTTTATCCCGCAAATATTCAAATATTGTCGGAAAGACGGAAACGTTCAATATTTTCCAAGTTGGTCGGATGCGGTCTTTGATTTCGATAATGTAGAAGCTGCACCTGAAGTCCCTGATTGGTCTGGTCACTTCGACATCATGTTCGCCGGGAACATTGGCGAAGCTCAGGATTTTCCGGCAATCATCGAGGCGGCCACCCTGCTGAAAGAGAATGACACGATTCGTTGGCTGATCGTGGGAGACGGACGGGCATCGGACTGGGTTAAATCTGAGATTCAGAAAAGAGGACTGGCGCATCGGATGCTCATGCTTGGCCGGCATCCGGTAGACAGGATGCCTTCGTTCTACAAATGCGCAGATGCGCTGCTGGTTTCATTGCGGGACGAGCCGATTTTTTCCATGACCATTCCCGGAAAACTTCAATCCTACCTGGCGGCAGGCATTCCAGTGCTCGCGATGTTGAATGGCGAAGGCGCTGACATAGTCCACAAATCCGGTGCCGGCCTTGCATGCCCCGCCGGAAATGGCGCAGCGCTCGCTGAAGCCGCACTAAATCTGTCGCGGATGAGCGCAGAAGATCGACGCATCATGGGTGCGCGCGGAATCGATCTCAGTAAGACGGAGTTCGACCGGGATCGCCTGATCTCGAAATTGCTGTCGTGGTTCGACGATCTGGCGGCACATAGCCGCCGTCACAAGATGGGCACCAAATGATCCTCGTCACTGGAGCAACCGGTTTTGTCGGTCGTGCGCTGTGTGAGCGGCTGAAGGGGCAGGGCGCATTACGCATCGCCGTACGCACTCCCATCGCTGGCGGATGGGCAGAGCAACTTGATGTCGTACAGGCTGCGCTCGATCCTGCCCAGGACTGGAGGCCTGCACTGGAAGGGGTAGCAACCGTAGTCCACTGTGCTGCACGTGTGCATGTGATGAACGATGACGCGGCCGATCCGCTCAGGGAGTTCCGTCGCATTAACGTCGACGGGACCTTACGGTTGGCCACGCAGGCGGCGGAGGCTGGCGCGGGTCGATTCGTTTTCATCAGTTCGATCAAGGTCAATGGTGAAAGCACTGCGCTGGGACGGCCCTTCACAGCGCAGCAAGCGCCCGCCCCGATCGACCCCTACGGCGTCTCGAAGTGGGAGGCCGAGCAGCAGTTGCGCAAGCTCTCGGCCGAAACCGGCATGGAGGTCGTCATTATTCGCCCAGTACTGGTCTACGGTCCGGGCGTGAAGGCTAACTTTCTCAACATGATGAAGTGGCTGTACAAGGGCGTTCCTCTTCCATTGGGCGCGATCCACAACAAGCGCAGCCTGGTCGCGCTGGACAATCTCGTCGATCTGATCGTGACCTGCATCGACCACCCACGGGCGGCGAATCAGACGTTCCTGGTGAGCGACGGAGAGGATCTTTCCACGACAGAGCTGTTGCAACGCATGTCACAGGCACTTGGCAAGCGACCACGCTTGCTGCCCGTACCTGCTTGGATGCTAGAGGCTGCGGCGAGAATTCTGCGAAAGCACTCCATCGCACAAAGACTTTGTGGGTCCTTGCAGGTAGATATCTCGCACACGCGGGATTGCCTGGGTTGGACGCCCCCGGTCAGTGTTGATGCCGCACTCCGAAAGACGGCGCAGCACTTCCTTGAGCAACAAAGACAATGAATTCCTGGTTTCTAATCTTCTTTGTGACCTTGGCCTCGTTGGCCCTGACCTTTGGCTTGCGCAAATACGCCCTTGCGCGGAGCCTGATGGACATCCCCAATGCGCGCAGCTCTCACTCGGTGCCGACGCCGCGCGGGGGCGGTGTCGCCATCGTCGTGAGTTTTCTGGTGGCGCTTGCGTTCATTGCGACAACAGGCCGCCTTGATTGGTCTGCAAGTGCTGCGCTGCTTGGCGCTGGCGGATTTGTCGCCTTGGTCGGCTTTCTGGATGACCACGGCCACATCGCCGCGCGCTGGCGTTTGCTCGCGCATTTCGTCGCGGCCTTCTGGGCGCTTGGCTGGCTGGGCGGCGCCCCGGCCTTGCAGCTTTTCGGGACGCAACTCGATCTCGGTTGGCTTGGAGTCGCCTTGGTGGCGGTGTACTTGGTCTGGTTGCTCAACCTCTACAACTTCATGGACGGCATCGACGGCCTCGCCAGCGTCGAGGCGATCTGTGTTTGTGTGGGCGGGGCGCTGCTGTATGTGCTGCTTGGCCAGCCGGATCTTGCATTGTTGCCGCTAATGCTTGCCGCAGCGGTGGCTGGATTCCTGTACTGGAACTTCCCGCCCGCACGGATCTTCATGGGCGACGCGGGCAGCGGCTTCCTGGGCATCGTGCTGGGGGTCATGTCGATCCAGGCGGGCTGGGTGGATCCGGCCTTGTTCTGGAGTTGGGTGATCCTGCTCGGAGTGTTCGTGGTGGATGCGACCTTCACGCTGGTGCGCCGCCTGTTGCGCGGGGACAAGGTGTATGAAGCGCATCGCAGCCACGCGTACCAGTATGCGTCGCGCCAGTGCGGCCGGCATCTGCCGGTGACGCTGACCGTCGGGGTGATCAACCTGGCATGGCTACTGCCGATTGCGCTGCTCGTCGGCACACGCAGGGTCGATGGGATGATTGGGTTCGTGCTGGCCTATGCGCCGCTCGCGCTCCTGGCGATCAAGTTCCGTGCGGGCGAACTGGAAAGGAAGCCGGCGGCATGAGCAGGCGCGTCATCGTGATTGGGGCAGGTGGCCATGGGCGCTCGGTGGCCGAGGCGATTCTGCTGCTCGGGCGGGATGAACTCGTCGGATTTGTCGATGACGGCGCGGATGCGACTGCGAAGGTGTGGTCGTATCCGATCCTCGGCGGAACGGACGCACTTCACTCCCTTCGCGTGCATGCCGATGCCGTCGTAGTCGCGATCGGCAACAATGCCGTCCGCGAGAAGTTGTACGCCAAGGTGCGGGAAGCGGGCTTCGAACTGCTGAACGTGATCCACCCCACGGCCTTCGTGTCACCGACCGCCACCTTGGGCCCAGGATGCGCCGTGATGGCAGGTGCTGTGGTAGGAACGGAAGCCCAGCTTGGCGAGGGCGTGATTGTCAATTGCGGCGCCACCGTCGACCACCATTGCAGGGTCCACGCCTTCGGGCACCTCGGCGTAAATGCGTGCATGGCGGGCGGGTCGGTGCTCGGACATTGCGCCTGGATGCAGGCCGGAAGCGCGCTCGGCTATGGCGTAAAGGTGGAGAGCGGCGTGGTGCTGGTGCCCGGCGAGGCGCGCTCGGTCTGAGCCCAATCCCTTTTTCAAGTCGCCCGTTTGGGTGATGGCTGGATGTATGGCTGTTTATGACTATCTCAATCCGATCGGTTCTTGTCTTTCTTTTCGACCTGCTTGCGGTTGCGATCGCGTGGGTCGGCGGGATGTGGGTTCGTTTCAATTTCGACCTGTCCTCGACCTATACGCAGAAACTGTGGCTGGGGCTGGGCGTGCTGCTGGTGGTGCATGCTCTGGCCTGCCGCTGGGCGGGTCTTTACCGCGGAATGTGGATCTTTGCGAGCCTGCCGGACTTGAAGCGCGTGCTCCGCGCCGTAAGCATCTCCGCCTTGGCACTGGTCGCGCTGCTGGCGCTCGACCGCAGTCCGGGGCCGGTGATCCCTCGGTCGATGCTCGTGCTGTATCCCTTGCTGCTGTTGATCGTGATGGGCGGCGGGCGCGCCGCCTGGCGGATGTGGAACGAGCATCGCCTGTACGGCGACCTGATCGCGGCCGGTAAGCCGGTGGTGGTGGTCGGGGCCGGATCCGGTGGCGCGATGCTGGTGCGCGAGTTGGAGCGTAGCGCCGACTGGCGAGTGGTCGCGCTGGTCGATGACGACCCGGCAAAATGGGGGCTGGAGCTGCATGGCCATCCAGTGGCGGGAGCGGTGCAGTCGCTTCCGCAGGTGCTGGAGGACTACAAGGCGAAGCACGTGATCCTCGCCATGCCATCGGCTGCCAGCGACGCGCTCAAGCGGGCTGCGGATGCGGCCGTCCGTGCAGGTGCGCACGTATTCACCGTGCCCGGCATCGAAGACCTGATGAACGGCAAGGTGGCGATCAACGCCATGCGGCCGGTGGATATCGAGGATCTGCTTGGCCGCGATCCGGTGAAGATCGATTCTGCCCACGTGCAGCGGATGATCACGCGCAAGACGGCGCTGATTACGGGTGCGGGCGGCTCGATCGGCAGCGAACTGTGCCGGCAACTCGCGCGCTTTGCACCGGCGCGACTGGTGCTGGTCGAGGCGAGCGAATATGCGCTTTACAACATCGAGCAATGGTTTCGCGTCCATCGCCGGGAGGTGGAGATCGTCCCCCTGGCCGGCGACGTGAAGGACGCTGCCCGTCTCGACGAGATCTTTGCCACTTGGAAGCCGCAACTCGTCTTCCACGCCGCCGCCTACAAGCATGTGCCGCTGATGGAAGTGGCCAATGCCTGGCAGGCGGTGCGCAACAACGTGCTCGGTACGCTGCTCGTCGCCGCGCACGCGCAGCGCCACGGCGCCGAGCGCTTCGTGCTGATCTCCACCGACAAGGCGGTGAACCCGACCAACGTGATGGGCGCGACCAAGCGCCTGGCCGAGATGGCCTGCGAGGCGCTGCACAGCGCCGGCAAGGGCGGGACGCAGATGGAGATGGTGCGCTTCGGCAACGTGCTGGGCAGCACCGGCAGCGTGATCCCGAAGTTTGCCGAGCAGATCGCCCGCGGCGGGCCGGTGACGGTGACGCACCCGGAGATCAACCGCTACTTCATGTCCATCCCCGAGGCGGCGCAACTCGTGCTGCAGGCGGCGGCGATGGGGCAGGGCGGCGAGGTGTTCGTGCTCGACATGGGCGAGCCAGTGAAGATCGTCGACCTGGCGCGCAACATGATCCGGCTGTCGGGCTACAGCGAGGACGACATCCGCATCGAATTCACCGGGCTGCGGCCGGGCGAGAAGCTGTACGAGGAGCTGCTGGCGGACGCGGAGGAAACCCGCGAAACGCCGCACCCCAAGCTGCGCATCGCGCGCTCGCGGCCGGTGAATGGGACTTTCCTCGAAGAGCTGGAGCAGTGGCTGGCACAGCCGGGGCCGGTGGCGGACGAGGCGGTGCGGATGGGGCTGAAGCGCTGGGTGCCGGAGTATGAGCCGGCGCGGCATTGAGCTGATGCGGGCTTGGGCACCACTGGGTGCGCTGGGCTAGACTGACGAAGGTTTTTAATCGGAGGGGTACGGAATGAAGCCATCCGCATCACTCGAAGCAAATCGCGAACTGATTCGACGAATCGTCGCGATGCATCGGGGCAGCAATCCGCGCGTGTTCGGCTCGGTGGTCCATGGTGATGACACCGATGGCAGCGACCTTGACCTGCTGATCGATCCTCGCCCAGACACTTCCCTGCTGGATATTGCGCAGATTCAGGTTGAACTCGAGGCGCAGCTCGGTGTTCCGATCGACGTCCTGACGCCCAGCGCCCTACCGATGAAGTTCCGTGATCAAGTTCTGCGAGAAGCGCGCCCCGTATGAACAAGAAGGCCCTCCGGGTATCGGACTACCTTCTCCATATTCTCGATGCGATCGGACGAATCGAGCTTACACGGCGAGCAAGTCGCTCGACGAGTTCGAGCGTGACGAGCAATGTCAGGACGCCGTGATTCGCAATATCGAAATCATCGGGGAGGCCGCACGGAATATTCAGCAGCACTCCCCGGACTTCGTGCAGCAGCATCATGAAATTCCTTGGGCGGCACTGTGCGCAATGCGCAACCGCCTATCTCATGGCTACTGGGCGGTCGATCTCGCCGTAGTGTGGCAAGTGATCGTGCGTGACCTTGGCGAGTTGAAGCGAGAACTGGAAAGGATCTGCCGGCGGAACTGAAGCGCTCGGAGCCGGAGTATGAGCCGGCGCGGCATTGAGCTGACGCCCTTGACGGCAGGGACCGAGCCGCTCGGCCCGACTTGCCCTACAATGCAAATGTTTTTCATTAGGCAACATTCGTTTCTCTTTTGAAAACACTGCACTCCGCCTCCGATTTGCTCTTCCCAAACCAATACCGGCGCAAGGTGTTGGGACTGCGGCGTAAAAGTTGCTGACGGTCATCTCCCTCTGCAACGGGATATACTCTTGCCGTATCCCGCTCGATGGAGGAGGGCACCCATGACAACAAGCACCGTCTTTTCCAACAACCGCAGCCAAGCCGTGCGCCTGCCGGCCGACGTGCGCCTGCCCCCCGACGTGAAGCGGGTGGATATCCGTGCGCGCGGGGTGGAGCGGATCATCGCGCCGGTGGGCCATACCTGGGACTCGTTCTTCATCGACGGCCCGCAGGTTGCCGACGATTTCATGGAGACTCGCGCCAGCCAGGAGCAGCCGGAACGCGAGGCGCTGTGATGCTGCGTTACCTGCTCGATACGAACATCGTGATCTACGTGATCAAGCGCCGGCCGATGTCGGCGCTTGCCTTGTTCAACGAGAATGCAGGACACATGGCGATCTCGTCGATCACGCTCGCGGAGTTGATGCACGGCGCCGAAAAGAGCAATGCGCCGGCGCGCTCGCTGGCTGGGGTGGAAGATTTCTGCAGCCGCCTTGAAGTGCTTGCTTACGGACCCAAAGCCGCGATGCATTATGGAAACATCCGTGCCCACCTTGAATTACGAGGCCAGACGATCGGCGTCAATGATCTGCATATTGCAGCTCACGCACGCAGCGAGGGCCTGACGCTGGTGTCGAACAACCTGCGCGAGTTCGAGCGTGTGGAAGCGCTGCAGTTGGCGAACTGGGCGATTTGAGTCAAACCGGGGTGTGACCCGTTTTCTCACACAGTGGTTGTCGCAGCCGGGGCCGGTCGCCGATGAGGATGGGGCTGAAGAGGTGGGTGCCGGAGTCTGAGCCGGCGCGGTATTGAAGGCAGACATTCTGTACAATATATACGTACAAGTCACCGAGACCGCCATGACCATCGAAACCACTTACAGCCAGGCCCGCGAGCAGCTCAAGTCACTGATGGATCGTGCAGTCGACGACCGCGAGGTGATCCTGGTGCGGCGTCGATCCGGCGGGGACGTGGCCATGATCGCCGCTGATGAGCTGGAAAGCCTGGTCGAAACCGCACACCTGCTGCGGTCGGCAAGGAACGCCGAGCGGCTGCTCTCGGCCTTGGCGCGGGCGCGCTCCGAGAGCTTGCCGGACACCCCCCTCGCAGAATTGCAGAGCAAGGTGGGTTTCGATGGGTGAGGGCGAACTGGTCGCCGTATGCCATCCTGAGTTTCTAGAGGATCTTCAGTACTGGGTCGAGACCGACCGACGCACAGCGAAACGCCTGCTCGAACTTGTCCGAGCCATACTTCGCGATCCTTTCGACGGCATCGGCAAACCGGAGCCGCTGAAATACCTGGGGCCGGACGTATGGTCGCGCCGCATCACCCAGGAGCATCGCTGCGTGTATCTGGTGAAGGTCGGGCGGGTGGAGTTCCTGCAGGGGCGGTACCACTACTGACGAGGGAGTCAGCGTCGGAGATCAACACTCAATCGGCGCCGGGTGCTGGAGGCCGGTCTTGAATATGCTCACAGCTCGACGTCCTCGTACAACCCATCCAGCGCCAGATCGAGCCCCACGCTTTCCAGCCGGACGACGTCGCCCTCGCCCGCTGGGTGCAGCACCCAGAACCCCTCGCGGTTCTTGCGGAACAGGTCGGCATGCTTGCGGTCCTGCTCGATGAGCAGGTATTCCTGCAGCGTGTCGATCTGCTGGTATAGCTCGAACTTGCGGCCGCGGTCGAAGGCGGCGGTGGAGTCCGAAAGCACTTCGACGATGAGGCTGGGCCATTGCTTGGCGAGGCTGGCCTCGGGCTGGCGGTCGCGCGCATCGCAGGTGACGAAAACGTCGGGGTAGAACACCGCGTCTGCTTGCTCGATGCGCAACTTCATGCCGGAAACGAAGGCGCGGCACGGCTTGCCAGCGAGGGCCGTGCGAAGCGCTGCGTAAGCATTACCCAGGATCGTGTAGTGCGCATCCGTGCCGCCCGACATGGCGAATACTTCGCCGCCGAGATACTCGTGACGCTCGGGCTGCGTTTCTTCCCACGCCATGTAGGCGTCCACGTCGAATTCGGGTTTGATCTTGGGCAAGGCCATGATGCGTGCTCCGGGTTTTTCAGGAGCATAGCCAGTCGCCGTGGCAGGCTCAATCGCCCGCCTACATGCGATGCAAGGGTCTTTGCGGAGGGACCGGGTCGCTCACCACGCCGCGCGCCGAATCAGCGGCCGCTTCGGCGTGTTCTTCATGTGTATCTTCCACCACACGCCGAACAGCGAATCGCCCCAGGCGATGGCCTTGCGCGGAATCGTCAGCGGGTCGTCGGCGGTCGTCGCCGGGGAGCGTTCGCAGGTGGTGGCGGTGGCCCAGCCGGCTTCGGCGCAGGCTGCGACGGCGCGCAGGTCGTGGCTGCCGAAGGGGTAGCAGAAGTGGCGCACCGGTTCGCCGAGCAGGTCCTGCAACATCGCCTTGCAGTCGGTGACTTCGCGGCGGATCGTGGCGTCGTCCTGTTCGGCGAGCTTGACGTGGTTCACCGAGTGTCCGCCGAAGTCGCAGCCTTCGGCGCGGAGCTGGCGGATGCGGTCGGCCGTCATCAGCGGCGGGGTGGGGCGGTTGTCGCGTTCGAACCAGCTCGACGGGCGCCCGACGAGGCCGGCGATCAGATACACCATGGCCGGAAAGCCGTGCTGCTTCAGGATGGGCCAGGCGTGTTCGGCGAAGTTCTCGTAGCCGTCGTCGAAGGTCAGCGCCACCGCGCGCGGCGGAATCGGCGCCTCGCCGCGCACGCAGGCCGCCACCTGGTCCATCGACAGCACCGTGTAGCCGAAGCGCTTCAGGAAGGCCATCTGCGCGGCGAAGCGGTCGACGCGGCAGTAGGTCGAGCGGTGCGCCGCCATGGCGCCTTCGAGCCGGTCGAAGGGGCCGACCTGGTGGTACATCAGGATGTTGATGCCTTGGCTCATGGGGCCTCGTCGTCGGTCTTTCAGCGATTGTCCAGCAACTGCGCGTACAGCGCACGGTACTGGCCGATGATCGCGCTTTCCGAGAAGTCGCGCTCGATGCGGACGAGGCCGTTGGCCACCATCTGCCGCTGCAACTCCGGCTCACGGATGACGTGCTCCATGCCGGCCGCCAGCGCAGCGCCGTCGTCGCAGGGCACGACCCAGGCGTCCTCGCCGTGGCGCGCGATCTCGCGTGCGCCGCGGAAGGCGGTGGCGACCAGCGGCTTGCCGTAGGCCCAGGCTTCGAGGATCACGTTGCCGAGCGTTTCCGCATCGCGCGACGGGAACACCACCATGTCGGCGATGTGGAACCATGGCGCCGGATCCTGCTGCCAGCCGGCCCACAGGATGCGGTCGGCGACGCCGGCCTGTTTCGCCTGCGCTTCCAGACTGTCGCGCAGGCCGCCGTCGCCGAGCACGACCAGGCGCAGCCGTTTGCCGTCGATCTCGGCGGGCAGTCGCCCCAGCGCATCCACCAGGAAGCGGTGGCCCTTCACATCGATCAGGCGGCCCGCGGTGACCATTAGCCAGTCGTCGGGGCGCACGTCGATCTGCCGTCGCAGCGCCGCCAGCTCGGCCTCGGGCACCGGCTTGGCCGGGTCGGCGAAGTTGGTGATGTGGAACACGCGGCTGGCCGGCAGCCCGCCCTGGATCATCCAGTCGCACAGGCCCTTGGTGTTGCCGATCCAGGCGTGGGCGTGGCGGAAGGGCGTGAGCTTGTAGTAGCCGCCCAGCCGCGACAGATGCACCTTGCCGCGCCCCGGCTGGAGGTGGGTGAGGCGGGTGGCGCGGCCCATGTAGGTCTGCACGATGGGGGCGTCGCTGCGTGCGATCAGGCGCGACACCTCGAAGCGCGACAGCGGGTCCCACACGGTGCGGAAACCCAGCGCGCGGTGCGGCACGTCCTGCAGGTGGTGGCGGGAGAGCTCAGAGCCGCGGCGCACGATGGCCTCGACCGGCTCGCCATGCCGCACCATCGCCGACAGGAAGCGGGTGAACCAGCGCTCGGCGCCGCCCATGTGCGCGCTGCCGATCAGGTGCAGGGATTTCAGGTGGTTCATGTCTTTCCGTGTCCTTGCAGCACCTTGCGATAGATGGCGAGGTTGCCTTCGCACATCGCCTCGACCGAGAACTCGTCCAGCACCAGCGCCCGACCGGCTTCGCCCATGCGCGTGCGCAGGGCGGAATCGTCGAGCAGGCGGTTCATCGCCGCGGCCAGCGCGGCGACGTCGCCCGGCGCGATCAGCAGGCCGTTGACGCCCTCGCGCACCGCCTCCGGCATGCCGCCGGCGCGGCTGGCGATGATCGGCACCCGCGCGGCGGAGGCCTGCAGCAGTGACACGCCCAGGCCTTCCATGTCGGCTGGATGCACCAGCAGGTCGAGGCAGCCGAGGATCTCGGGCAGGTTGTCGGCGAAGCCCATCAGGCGCACGTTGCCGGCCAGGCCCTGGTCGGCGATCGCCTGGCGCAGTTCAGCTTCCAGCGGGCCGCGGCCGAAGACGAGCACCTGCAGCGCAGGGTGGTGCGGCAGCACGTCCTTCAGCGCGACGAGCAGGTAGCGGTGGCCCTTGCGCGGGATCAGTTGCGCCACCATGCCGGCCACCGGTGCGTCGGCGGGCAGGCCGAGCGAAGCACGGAAGCCGGCCTTGTCGTAGTCGCGCAGGTAGGGCGCGGCGTCCACCGCGCTGCGCACGCAGCTCACCTTATTCGCGGCCAGGCCTTCAGCCAGCAGCACCTGGCGGATGCCTTCGGAAATCGTGATCACATGGTCGTACAGCCGGTACTTCAGGCCGACGACCCAGCGCGCCTCGGGGTTGTCCACGCGGCGCGACAGCACGCAGGGCACGCCCGCGAGCCGCGCGGCGACGCCGCCCCACAGGTCGGCGCCGCGGCGGCTGTGCAGATGCACGAGGTCGGGCCGCTCGGCCCGGATCAGGCGCTTCAGCCGCAGCGCGAGGCCGAGGTCGGCGTCGCCCTTCATCGGCAGCTCGAACACCCGGGCGCAGGCGCGTGCCGGCGTGGCGATATGCGCGCCGGGCGGGCAGGCGAGCAGGTTGGTCACGCCGCGGCGGGCGAGCCCGTCCATGATGTAGAGCACCTGCTTGGCGCCGCCATACAGGTGGCGGCCGGATTCGACGTGCAGGACCTTCATGCGCCCGATCCCGCGGCCAGCGCGGCGCGCGCCTCGTGCATGACGCGCTCGGCGCTGATGTCGCGCAGGCAGGTGAAGGCGCCGTTGCAGGTCGGGCGCCGGCGACAGGGCGAGCACGGCAGGCCGAGCCAGATCACCTTGCCGTTGGCGCGGCCGGTGTCGAGATAGGGCCGGGTGGAGCCGAACAGCGCCACGGTGGGCGTCGCGAAGGCGGTGCCCATGTGGGTGAGGCCGGTGTCGACGCCCACCAGCAGGCCGGCATGCTTGATGATCGCCGCCGCCTCGGGCAGCCGGGTCGCGCCGGCCAGCGACACGACGCCGGGCGCCGCGCTCGCGATGCGCTGCGCGGCTTCCTTGTCCGCCGTGCCGCCGAGGATGACCGGCGTCAGGCCGAGCTCGTCGCGCACTCGCGGCGCCAGCGCCTGCCAGGCGTCCTCGAACCAGTGCTTCTGCGGCCGCGTGGTGAAGGGCGCGAATACCGCGTAACGGCCCGGTTGCAGTCCATGCGTTGCCAGCAGCGCCTGGACCTTGGATTCGGTTTCATCGCTGACGCACAGCCGCGGCAGGAACTCGCCCGTGTCCAGCCCCAGTTGCTCCGCCAGATAGAGGTATTCCGAGCTGATGCGCCGTTCGATGCCGCCCTTGGGCACGACCTCGGTCATCAGCCACTGGCTGCCTTCGCGCGAACCGAGCCCGATGCGCCGCGGCGCGCCGGACAACCAGGTCAGCATCCCGCTCTTGAGCAGGCTCTGCATGTCGATCGCGGTGTCGAAGCGCTTGGCCCGCAGCATCGCGCGGAAGGCGCGGATGCGGCGCAGGAATTCGAGGTAGCGGCCTTCCTGCCACAGCTTTTTCCATTCGCCTTTCGGCCACAGGATCAGCTCGTCGATGCAAGGATCGGCAGCGAGCAGCTCGTGGATGCCGGGCTCGACCAGCCAGGCGACGTGGGCGTTCGGATGGGTGCGCTTCACCGCGGCGGCGAACGGCGAGGCGAAGACGACGTCGCCGATGGCGGAGGCGCGGACGATGAGGAGGCGGTTCAAAGGGGGACTGGAGTCAAATGTGAAGTGAGGGGACCCGCCGGCACATTACATCGCGAGTGTCGCGCATGTTGAGGGTCAACGCGCGACGGACTCCTGGGGGCAGGAAAAGCCGTTCTGCTTCCAGGCGGCTGGCATGTCGTCGATCTTGTAGATATGAACGCTCCGGGGTGCGTTCCGCGCCCTGAATTCGGCCACCTGCGGCAGGCAGCCGAGTGTCGCGGCGAAGTCGTTCAACTCCTGATTGCTCGCGTAGAGCGCCAGGTAGAACGGCGGGGGCGTGTTCTGCAGCGCCAGTCTGATTTCGGGGGCCTCACGCGGAGCCGGATTGTCACGCGAGATGCCCGCCAGGAACTGGAGGCGCGTGTCGTTGACGATGATGCGCTCGCCGGCGGTGACGTGGCCCTTGATCCACCGTCCGGCGTCATCGAGGAACAGGTTCGAGGGCGGAAGCTTGATGAAGCCGGTGAGCACGATGGCGCCGAGTAGGGTGGCGAGCCCAAGGCGCGAAAGGCGCCCAACCGCGCCCTTCGCGCTCGCTGGCACGGCGTGCAGTGCATCCGCCACATAGGGGCTCAGCAGCGCGAGCAGCAGCAGCGACGCAAGCAGCGCATACCGGTTGACCATGACGGGCATTTGCGCCAGAAACACCAGCAGGATGATCACGTTGATCGCCAGCAGCCAGTAGATGGGACCGGCTCTGACGGCGACATGGCGGCGTCCGCGGTAAAGGCACCAGGCGCAGGCGAGCACCAGGCCATTGCCGAAATTGGCCAGCGTCATGTAGGCGATGGACGCGATAAGGCCCGTGCCGAGGATCAGTTGGGCCAAGTCGCGGCTGTGTTCGTTCAGGATGGCATTGGAAAGCAGCGTGGCGCGATCGGTGAACGCGTGCCAGAGCGGCAGCGGATTGGCCCGCAGGTACAGTTCGTCGAGCCGGGAGGCCGGCAGGTGCCCGAACAGCGCGAGCCCGGCCAGCAAGCCCAGAGCGGGGGCGATCCAGCAGCTCGCCAGCAGCCAGCGGCGCAGGCGCATCGTCCAGCCGTCGCCTTGGGCGAGCAGGCCCAGCGGCGCGAGAACCATGAAGGCGGCCGCTTCGATCCTGAACAGGCAGGCGACGGCGATGGCGATCTGCCACGCCAGCGCGTCGGCGAACCGGCCGCGCGGGTCCAACCAGAAGCGGGTGAAATGCACGAACCCGAGCAGCGAGAAGGCAAGGAAGCCCCAGTCTCGGATGATTTCCAGTCTGTGATCCAGGCCGCGGAAGGCGAAGAACAGCAGCACCGGCGCCCAGCCCAGATGGCCCGCGCTACCGACGAGACGGCAGAGGCGGATGAAGGCGTCGGCGAGGATGACGATGCAGACCGTGTTCACCAGGTAGGCCGAATGCAGCATCGAAAGCCCGGAAAGGTGTGACACCAGGCCGATCAGGATCGGATAGAAGGGCCACGGATAACTCTCCAGCGCGCCGGACAAGCCCTTGTCCAGAAAGGCCTGTGCAGTGTCGATGTACAGCACGCCGTCGGGATTGATGATCCGCCCGGCCAGGATGGCGGTCGCCATCAGCAGCACGGTGAGGAGGGCGGTGCCCGCGCGGACGAGGTCGCGCTTGCCTGGTGTCGGCTCCGACGGCAAGGTCGGCGGCAGTTCCTGTTGCTTCATGTGGAC